>NZ_JBEZLL010000035.1:0-52664 GCF_040652135.1 Streptomyces sp. NPDC048295 | reverse complement strand
ATTGTGGTGCGTCGGGGGCTTGTGGTGCGTCGGCGGCTTGTGGTGAACCGGCGGCTTGTGGTGGTTGGGCGGGCAGTCCGGCTTGTGGTGCGTCGGGGGCTTGTGGTGCGTCGGCGGCTTGTGGTGAACCGGCGGCTTGTGGTGGTCGGGCGGGCAGTCCGGCTTGTGGTGCGTCGGCGGCTTGTGGTGCGTCGGCGGCTCGTGCGGCGGTTGGGCCGGCGGCGGAGTCTCGTTCCCGCCGGACTCGTTGCCGCACTCGTTGCCGAACGCGGGGTTCAGCAGCCCGACGACGTCGACGGTGTTGCCGCAGACATCGACCGGAACGTCCACCGGAGCCTGGACGTTGTTGCCGGACAGCACCCCGGGGGAGCCGACCGCGCCGCCCTCGGCGCTCGCCTCCTGGCTTCCGCCGCCCTGGCCGTCCTCGTTCGCGCACTTGTTGCCGAACGCGGGGTTCAGCAGCCCGATGACATCGACGGTGTTGCCGCAGACATCGACCGGCACGTGCACCGGGACCTGCACGTTGTTGCCCGAGCCGACGCCGGGCGAACCGACGGCCGCGCCGTCGGCGGAGGCATCCGCGAAAGCGTATCCACCGGCTGAGGTCAGGATCCCTGACGCCGCCGCCATCACCAGCACGCTCTTACTCAAGGCTTTTCGCATCGATTGCCCCTTCTTAGGACATTCCGTGCGAGCAGAACGCTCGCAGTTCATTCATCAGGTCGGTGCGAGCACTGCCGGGAGACGACTCCGGCGGTGCCCGTGCGTGACTCGGCCAGCGGCGGTTACGGAAAGCGCGGAGACCGTGAAGACATGTGTTTCATGTGGGGTTCCGCGCTTCTGCCGGTCAAGCGCCCGAACCTGCACGCCTGTGTCACTCATAACGAGGAGAAATTGTTGAGGAAACTCGACAGGTCGTGGAAATTCTGTGATCACTCGAATGGGCGACATATATATGCCTGTTCGGGCCCCGGCGACGTGTACGTGCGTTCGTTTTGCTGCGCGGCGAAAAAGGGTCGCCGGGCGTCGGGATGCGGTCGGTCGGGCCGTTTCCGTCCGGTGTGCTCCTGGAGTGCTGTTTCGCACGGCCGTACGTACGCCTCTGGCATTCGGGTGAATGGAGAGAACCAAACGCCCGGTCACGAGTTGGTCAGGGGGCTCCGGTACGGGGCATCCAGTACGAGAAGGGTTAATCGTGATCAAGAAGGTTCTGGCTACGGGTGCCGTTGCCGCCTCCATCCTCGGTCTGGGCGCGACGCAGGCCATGGCCATCGGTAACGACGGCGGTACGACCTCGGTCAACGGCAACGGAGCCTCGCAGTCGTTCGGCAACGCCGAGACCCACGGTGACGGCAGCCCTCAGTTCGGTCTGGTCCAGGGCAGCCTGAACAAGCCGTGCATCGGCCTGCCGGCCAAGGCCAACGTCGGCTCGCTCATCGGCCTGATCCCGGTCGCGGTCCAGGACGTCAACGTGCTGTCCTCGCCGCAGAACCAGCAGTGCACCGAGAACTCCACCCAGGCCAAGGGCGACGAGCCGCTGTCGCACATCCTGGACGGCATCCCGGTGCTCTCCGGCAACGGCGCCGGCAACAGCTGATCCGCAGCTGATCCAGCCGTAGACGACAGGCCCGGGCCGCAGGCGTTCCTCCTCCGCGCGGCCCGGGCCTGTTGCTGTCGTCCCCCGGAACCGGCACATCGGATGGTCGGAAGACCTTTCCGGTGACATCGGGTGATCGATGTTGCATCGTTCGGGCGGTCTTTCAAAAATCTTCTGCCGGAAGAGTTTCGAATACCGTCTGAAATCGTTACGAATTACACCGACGGAGTTACGAGTGAGCAGGATCGCGCTCGTGCGGCACGAAAGACGTTGCCGCTCCGGACTCCGTCAAAGAAAGGGAACAACGTGAAGTACACCAAGGTTGCCGCCATCGCCGCCGGAACCCTGATGGCGATGGGCGCTGCCGCGCCCGCTTTCGCCGACTCCGGTGCCGAGGGCGGCGCTGCTTTCTCCCCGGGCGTGGTGTCCGGCAACGACATCCAGGTCCCGGTCCACGTTCCGGTCAACCTGTGCGGCAACACCGTCGACGTGGTCGGCCTGCTCAACCCCGCTTTCGGCGCCAACTGCGGCAACGTCTGACCTCTGGTCGGACGGGCGGAACGCTCATGTCCGGAAGGCCCCGGACCGCATTCGATGCGGTCCGGGGCCTTCCCCCTTTCTCCTCCGGCATTCGATCGGGTGGTCCCGCAGAAAAAGCAACGCCGTCCAGTTGCCGTGTCGCAACCGCATCGTTACCCAGGGTGAAAGCGGCAGAAGGCACGGCTAAAGAAGGCTCGTGCGGCGCGGGTGCGCGACCGAAACAGATGCCGCTGCAGAAGGGAACCCGAAAGTGAAGTACGCGAAGACTGCTGCGTTCGTTGCCGGTTCCGTGGTTGCTCTCGGAACGGCTGCTCCCGCCTTCGCCGTCACCAACGCCACGGCCCCCAACTTCAGCCTCAACGGAGGCGTCAACCAGGTGGTGGAGAGCGCCCCGCAGGCCGTCGACCCGGTCGTCGACACGGTCGGCGGCGCCGCGGAATCGGTACAGAAGAACGGCACCGTCACCAAGCTGGCCGGCCAGGCCACCGGCGCCGCCAAGGGCGCGGCCCCGCTCATGGGCGGCCTGCCGCTCGGCGGCTGATCCGTCGCGCTGCGGCAGTTTCCCGCCGGTCCCCGGCCATTCCCATTCCTCCGGTGCGGCGAATTCGGCGAACAACCGAACGTAAAAGCACCGTTCGAGTGAATCGGCACAACCATCCCCGTTGTCGTGAGTTGATCAGGGCGCTCCGGACAGGCGGGCAACAGAAAACCCCAGAAGGGCAATTTCATGATCAAGAAGATTATGGCCTCGGCAGCCGTCGCTGCCTCGATCGTCGGCGTCTCCGCCGCGATCGCCCCGCAGGCCATGGCCATCGGCAACGACGGTGGCACGACGTCGGTCAACGGCAACGACGCCATCCAGTCGTACGGCAACTCCGCCACCCACGGCGACTGGAGCCCGCAGTTCGCGCTGATCCAGGGCTCGCTCAACAAGCCCTGCATCGCGCTGCCGGCCAAGGCCAACGTCGGTTCGGTCCTCGGGGCCATTCCGATCTCGGTCCAGGACATCAACGTCCTGGCCTCGCCGCAGAACCAGCAGTGCACCGAGAACTCCACCCAGGCCAAGGGTGACGAGGCCCTCTCGCACATCCTGGACGACATCCCGATCCTGTCCGGCAACGGCGCCGGCAACAACTAGGGCCGTACCGCTCCGGGTGCTCCTCGCCGGTTGTCCGAACCGGCAGGGAGCGCACCGCGGGCAGCTTCGCGCCCGTCTGTACGCAGTACCGAAACACCCGTGGGGTCGGCACATCCGCACGGCAGCCGGTTCCCCGGCCGCCCGGATGCGCCGGCCCCACCGGTGTGTCCGGCCCGGCACGGGCCCCTCGAAGGGGCGGGCGGACTGGGCCGGTTGCCGTAGTGCCGGAAGACGTCACCCGCCGCACCGGGTAGGGGCCACTCATGGACCAGTACGACAGTCAGCACCCCCGCGACCGGCAGCAGCACGCACAGGACGGCACACCCATCTACGACCGGCTGCTCGCCGAGTGGCGGGCGGCCCACGGCAGCCCGGATCCGGCCCCGCCCGCAGGGCCCGAGCGGCCGTGCGCGGGAAGCCGGGTCCCGGCGGCCCGCACCTCCGGCGAGGCTGTCGACGGGTGACCGAAGATGGTCGAACTCATGCCGGATCGAACCCGTTTGAGTGGTACTGCGGAACCGACGCTTCCGTAGCGGGTTGATCAGTACGTTCCACAACGGGACGCTCCGAAAGGTGAAGCGTGATGAAGAAGATGATGGCCGGCGCAGCAGTGGCCGTGTCCCTGGTCGGTCTGTCCGCCGCAGCGGCCCCCGCGGCCATGGCGATCGGCAATGACGGGGGCACCACGTCGGTCAACGGCAACGGCGCCGTGGACGAGTTCGGCAACAGCGTGACCCGGGGCGACGGCAGCCCGCAGGTCCAGCTCGTCCAGGGCACGCTGAACAAGGCCTGCGTCGGTCTGCCGCTCAAGGCCAACGCCGGTTCGCTCGTCGGTCTGCTGGTGCCGGTCGCGGTCCAGGACGTCAACGTGCTGTCCTCGCCGCAGAACCAGCAGTGCGCCGAGAACTCCACCCAGGCCAAGGGCGACGAGCCGCTGTCGCACCTCGTCGACGACATCCCGGTGCTCTCGGGCAACGGCATCGCCAACGACTGACGTGCCTGACGTGCGGGCTGCCCGGGGATCCGTCCCGCGGCCGCCCGCACCGAGGCGCGCAGCGCCGCACAGCAGGATCCGGGGCACCGCCTCAGGGCTCCACGCATGAGGATGCCCACCGCACCACGGGGGGCGGTGGGCATCCGGCGTTCCGGGGCGGGTCAGCCCAGGCTGCGCACCGGAAGGACGCAGTGGGCGGCGGTCGTGATGACCTCGGGGTCGGCCGCGAAGGACCGCAGCAGTTCCTCGCTCACCGGCCGGCCCGGTGCTCCCTGGGGCCACGGGCGGGTGGCGAACATCGCGTGCACCTCGCCCCGCCGGCCGGCCGCCGCCAGCCACTCGGGCGGTGCGGGGTACTGCGCCGTGAAGTGCGGCATCGTCAGGACCGCCTGGCCGGCCTGGACGAGCAGCTTCACGGGGAGGCCCGGGTTCTCGGCGGCGTACACCGGACCGCTGCCGACGGGGAGTCCACTGCGGTCCAGGGCCACGCGCATGGCGGCCTCGCCGGCCGCGGGGCCGTCCGTACCGTCGCCCAGCGAGTAGACGAGAAGGAAGGCGACGTCGTGGCCGTCGGCGGGGTGTTCGCCGCTCCATCCGATCAGTGTGATCGTGCCCAACTGGGCTTGTGTGAACGTGCCGGTGGGGGTCTGGGGTGTGGTCATGCTCGGCACCATAACGGCCACGGACCGGTCGTTGTGCATGTGTATCACCTGATCGAGGGAGATAGCCGGATATCTCCGGTGGACGTGGCCCGAATCGTCTCCGCCCGAGGGCTGGAAACGGCCTCGATCAAATGTGTTGAGCCGCCCGGCGTGGACGGACTAGGGTGTCCACTGTTCCGGACGGCGTGGATCAACCACCGCTGTCGGTCCCGTGCTTGAACCAGGAGGTGAGGATCGTGATGACTGTCGCTGCGATGGGCGCTGCCCACAACTCGAAGAGCATCGTTCCCACCCCCGTGGTCGCCGGCTGACCTACTCCGTAACTCTCCGCGCCCGTGTGCGCGTTGCCGGGGCCACCCCTTTGAAGGGTTTCCCTTGTCTTTCCCGTCTTTTCCGTCCGTTTCGTCTCTTCAGGGCCCGTCCGCGTCGCATCCGCTGTCCCCGTACGGCTGGGACGACGCCTGGGCGGCCGCATTCGCACCGTACGCCGAGCAGGGTCTGCTGCCCGGACGCGTGGTGCGGGTGGACCGCGGCCAGTGCGATGTCGTCACCCCGAACGGCACACTCCGCGCCGACACCGCCCTCGTCGTCCCGCGCGATCCGATGCGGATCGTCTGCACGGGCGACTGGGTCGCCGTCGACCCCGACGGTGATCCGCAGTTCGTACGGACGCTGCTGCCGCGGCGTACCGCCTTCGTCCGCTCGACGTCCTCGCAGCGCTCCGAGGGCCAGGTGCTCGCCACCAACGTGGACCACATCGTCATCTGCCTCTCGCTCGCGGTCGAGTTCGACCTGGGGCGGGTGGAGCGCTTTCTCGCGCTCGCCATGTCCAGCTCCAGCGGCGCCGCGCTGCTGCGGGACGGCGGACCGGCCGGTGACGGCGTGGCCGAGCCGATCGTTGTGCTGACCAAGGCCGACCTCGTGCCGGACGCGGCCACCCTGTCGTACCTCGTCCAGGACATCGAGGGCGTCGCGCCCGGTGTGCAGGTGCTGACCGTCAGCTCCGCCACCGGGGAGGGGATCGATGTCTTCTCCGCCGTCGTCTCGGGCGGCACGAGCGTGCTGCTCGGGGCGTCGGGTGCGGGCAAGTCGACCCTCGCCAACACCCTGCTCGGCCATGACGCGATGGAGGTGCAGGCCGCGCGTGATGTCGACGGCAAGGGCCGGCACACCACGACCACCCGCAATCTGCTGCTCCTGCCCTCCGGGGGCGTGCTGATCGACACCCCCGGACTGCGCGGGGTCGGGCTCTGGGACGCGGAGGCCGGCGTCGGCCAGGTCTTCTCCGAGATCGAGGAACTGGCCGAGCAGTGCCGCTTCCACGACTGCGCCCACGAGTCGGAGCCCGGGTGCGCGGTGCTCGCCGCGATCGAGGACGGCTCGCTGCACGAACGGCGCCTCGACAGCTTCCGCAAGCTGCTGCGCGAGAACCAGCGCATCGCCGCCAAGACCGACGCCCGGGTGCGCTCGGAGATCCTGCGCGGCTGGAAGCGCAAGGGCGCCGAGGGCCGGGCCGCGATGGACGCCAAGCGCGGCCGGTTCCGGTAGGGGCGGTTTCCCGGCCCGCGGCCGCCTTGGCCGCGGGCCGCCGGTCCACGTCCGAAAACCGCCAGTTCGGCACCGGCGGGTGCCGCACACTGGACGGTGTGATGGACGAACGGACCAGATACGAGGCGGTGAGCAGCCGCGACGCGCGTTTCGACGGGGTCTTCTTCTTCGCGGTCGAAACGACCGGCATCTACTGCCGGCCGAGCTGCCCCGCCGTCACGCCCAAGCGGCAGAACGTCCGCTTCTACCCGACCGCGGCCGCCGCGCAGGGCAACGGCTTCCGGGCCTGCCGGCGCTGCCGCCCCGACGCCGTGCCGGGCTCGGCCGACTGGAACGTCCGGGCCGATGTCGTGGGCCGCGCCATGCGGATGATCGGCGACGGTGTGGTCGACCGGGAGGGCGTGCCCGGTCTCGCCCACCGGCTCGGCTACAGCTCACGTCAGGTGCAGCGGCAGCTCAACGCGGAGCTGGGCGCCGGTCCGGTCGCGCTGGCCCGCGCCCAGCGGGCCCACACCGCACGCGTGCTGCTCCAGACGACCGGGCTGCCCGTGACGGAGATCGCCTTCGCGTCGGGCTTCGCCAGTGTGCGCCAGTTCAACGACACGATCCGGCAGATCTACGCCCGTACGCCGAGGGCGCTGCGGGCCGAGGCCGGTACGGGGCTGGGAGCGGCGGTCCGCGAGGCGCGGACCACCGGGATCCCGCTGCGGCTCGCCCACCGGGGGCCGTACGCCGCCCGCGAGGTCTTCGATCTCCTGGCCACCGAGACGGTCGCCCGGATCGAGGAGGTCAGCGGTGCGGCCGGGGCCCGGACCTACCGGCGCACCCTGCGTCTTCCGTACGGCACGGGCATCGTGGCCGTCGACGAGCGGTCCGCCGGGTCCTGGCTGGACGCCCGGATCCACCTCACGGACCTGCGGGACCTGACGACGGCGGTACAGCGGCTGCGGCGGCTCTTCGACCTGGACGCCGATCCGTACGCCGTCGACGAGCGGCTCGGCTCCGACCCGCTCCTCGCGCCGGGCGTCGCCGCCCGTCCGGGGCTGCGTTCGCCCGGTGCCGCGGACCCGGAGGAGTTCGCCGTACGGACGCTGGTCGGCCGGGAGGCGGCGGAGCGGCTGGTGGAGACGTACGGGAAGGTGCTGGACGTGCCCTGCGGCGGGCTGACGCATGTGTTCCCGGAGCCGGGTGCGCTGGCCGGTGCGGCGGACGGTCCGGAGCTGCGGGCACTGGCGGGCGCGCTGGCCGACGGGGACGTACGGCTCGACGCCGGGGCCGACCGCGACGAGGCCGAGCAGGCGCTGCTGCGGCTGCCGGGGATCGGCCCGGCAGCCGCGGCGCTCATCAGGATGCGTGCCCTCGGTGACCCGGACGTGGATCCGGACGGGCGGCCCGAGGCGGAGCGGTGGCGGCCCTGGCGTTCGTACGGGCTGCGCCACCTCGCGCTGTTGTGAGCGGGGTCAGGCAGGCAGGCCCCAGCGCGGCGCGGGTGCGTTCGCCGGCACCGGGCGGACGGTCAGGTCGGGGCGGTCGCCCCGCGCCGTGATCAGCGCCGATTCGCCCTTGCGCAGGCGGATGCGTACCGTGCCCCCGGCCGTCTCCTCGTGAGCGAGCGGCCGTCCGTGCCGGTCCCGGATCTCCACCGGCCCGTCGATGCCGTGGCGTACGACGCAGGGTGCGCCGGCTTCGCTGGTCAGCCGCACCCAGCGGGTCCGGCCCTCCTCGCGCACCGCGCTGAGCAGGAACGCGCCCTGGGTCCGGAAGTCGTGCACGGTCAGCTCGCGCCAGGCGGCCGGCAGCGCCGGGAAGACCCTGATCGTGCCGCCCCACGACTGGCAGACCATGTCGTGCAGGGACTGGGCCGCCGAGAGCGGGGTCTCGATGACCGGGCCCGACTCCTTGTACATGGTGTTCGCCTGGATGAAGCGGCTCATCAGCTGCCCGAGGTACTTCAGCGCGTCCTCGCCCTTGCCGAGCAGCGCGGACATCGAAGCGGCGCCGGTGAAGGTGTAGCCCTGCAGGGCGCCTTCGAAGCCCACCCAGTGGGCGAGGGACTTCTCGATCAGGGCGCGCTCACCGGCCGTCGCGCCCGTCAGCTCGTACAGCGGGTACACCGCGAGCATGTGCGAGTAGTGGCGGTGCGACTTCGCGAACGGGACCCCGGCGCCGATCATGAACCCGTCGGCGTCGACCGGGTAGGGCGCGAGCCTGGCCAGGACCTCCTGCCAGCGGGCCGTCAGCGGGTCGCGGACGTCGAGCTGTCCGGCCGATTCCAGCAGGGTGCGGCAGCCCCAGCGCAGCAGCATGAGGTCGTAGTTGCAGTCCGGGGCGTTGACGCCGTACTCGGGGGAGAACGTCGCCGGGAGGTGCAGCCTGCCGTCGGTGCCGGGCGTCAGGAAGTGCAGGTAGTAGTTGACCGCCTTGCGCAGCAGCGGGAACAGCGTGTCGCGCAGGATCGACTCGTCCATCGTGTGCCGGTAGGAGAGCCAGACGTTGTGCAGCGCCCAGGTCAGATTGCCGACCTCGGGGGTGGGCGGGTCCTGGCCGGGGATGCCGACCCCGTAGCCGCCGTCGGTGACCGAGGCGCCGTTGACCAGTTGGGGGTCGGTGGTGCGGGGGATGCCGGCCGAGTCGGCCCGGTAGGGGGCGGCGACCTCGCGCGAGAGCTGGTCCCGGAATTCACTCAGGGCCCGGGTGACCGCGTCGAGTTCCAGGTGGTTGGAGCCGTGGATCAGCCAGTACTCCAGCTGGACGTTGAGGTTCCACCAGGTGTTGGGCCAGGGCGTGGGCTCCAGCCAGGGGCCGGAGGTGGCCATCACCGGGGCGTCCTTGCGGGCCGCGGACGCGGTCTTGTAGAGCTGGATCCAGTAGAAGCGCTGCAGCCGGGCGTCGGGCAGGGACAGGAAGCTCTTCCGGTAGAACCGGTCCCACCAGGTGCGATGGGGTGCGGCGAGCGGGCCGTACGGGAGCGCGGAAGCGGCCTTGACGGTACGCAGCGCACGGTCGCGGGCCGTTGTCGCGGGGTGGGAGTGGGCGACCGTGACGTACAGGGTGCGGCTGTCGCCCCTGGTGCGTTCTCGCCAGGCGGTGACGTGCTGACCGCCCGCGAGCAGTGGCTGGACGGCGGCGGTGGTGTCGCCGTGCTGTTCGGTCACCGCGGGAGGGTTGCCGGTGTAGCCGTCCGGCAGGGGCTTGAAGGCGGCTCGCGGGCTGATCGCCTCGGCCGGGTGGAAGACCCAGCGGAAGTCCCTCTCGCCCGCGCTCGGGGTGACCTCCACGGCGAGCAGATCGCTGGTGGAGTGGACGAGGGCGCGGAGCTTCAGAGTGCCCGCGGTCGTGGTGATCGTGCCTTCGAGCTGGGCGGTGCGCAGCCGCATCCACCACTCGACGCCCGTGATGGTGCCGGCCGGTTCCAGGGTGAAGTGGCCGATGGGGAGGCGCGCGAGACCGAAGAGCGAACCGAACTCGGGGCGGTGGTCCTGGACCTCGGAGTGCTGGACGTTGAAGCGGACGGCCCGGGTGGTGGCGCCGGGCTCCGCGTAGATGCCGGATCCGAGGCGGCCGTTGCCCAGGTACGGGCCCTCGTACCAGGTCGTCGGCAGCTTCTGCCAGAGGAGGTCGGCGTCGTCGAGCACCGTGCGCCAGCTGTCACCGGGGGAGTGCACGGTGGTGGACAACGGGGCGGCGGGAGCCGGTGTCGCCGGGGTGGCGGCCGAGGCCGGGGCGGCCGTGCCACCGGCCACGAGTGCGCCGCCGATCGCGGTGCCGGTGGCGAGGACCGTCCTCCGGGAGGGGGACGGCCGGGAAGGGGACGGTGACGAGGCTTCGGTGCGGGGCGTGCGGGAGGGGTCCGGTGCTGTGGGCAAGGCATCTCCTGGCGACTCGTACGCAGGCGCTTCAATTCATCCGAGCTATTCCTTGAGGGAAGGTAGGCGCGGGGCATTGCTGCGTCAATGGAGCCGCAGAGATCCGATGTGTTTCCGTGTATCTGGACACAGTCCAGCGGGATGCGTGGCGGTCAGGTCCAGATCACCGCGCCCAGCCAGGCCCCCGCCACCAGGAGGCACGCGTAGAGCTCCACGAGCACCGCGTAGCCGGTCGCCCGCATCACCGAGCGCACCGAGGCCCAGCCCGCCCCGCGGCTGCCGAGCCGCAGCCGCTCCGCCCCGTAGACGGCCCCCACGTACCCCACCGCTCCGCCGATCACCGGCACCACGAAGAAGCCCACGATCGCGCCGATCCCGCCGAGCATCAGCGTCCTGCGCGGCGCCCCCGTCTCGTGCGGGCGGCGCGGCGGCAGCAGCGGCTTCAACGCCTGGTTCAGCAGCAGCAGCGCTGTCGCACCCATGAGTACCCCCCAGGCGACCGGCGTCACGTCGGTCAGCGCCCACCACAGCACGGCGGCCCAGACGATCGCCTGGCCCGGCACTCCCGGCACCAGCACGCCCAACAGGCCGAGGAGCATGACGAGGCCGACGGCGACGAGTTGCCACACACCCATCTGACCAGCCTGCCGGAGTCCGGCCGGTCCCGCCCGTCAGCGCCCGCGGGGCCGCTCAGGCCCGCGGCGTGCGGGACACCCAGCCCCGTTCGTACGCGTGCCAGCCCAGCTGCAGCCGGGTGGAGACGCCCGTCATCTCCATCAGGCCCTTCACCCTCCGCTGTACGGTCCGCAGTCCCAGCTCCAGCTGTTTGGCCACGCTCGCGTCCGTCAGCCCGGCCAGCAGCAGCGAGAGGATCTCCAGGTCCGTCGGATCGGGGCCGGTGACCTCCTCCTGGGGCCCGCCGCTCTCCCCGAGTCTGAGCGGCATCGCCTCGCGCCACACCGCCTCGAAGAGTCCCATCAGCGACTCCAGCAGCCCGGAGGCGTGGACCACCAGGGCGGCCGGCTCGGCGCCGCGACCGGTCAGTGGCACCATCGCCAGGGCGCCGTCCGCGACGACCAGCTTGGTCGGCACCCGGTCGATGACCCGGCACTGCTCGTTCCGGCTCAGCGCCGCCGACAGCTCCAGGATCCCGAACGGCATCGAGAGCGTCTCGCGCTCGACCACCACCCGGTACGTCACCCCGCGCGTCGCGGCCCGCTCCTCGGCCTCGTTCTCCATTCCGCTGACGGCGATCGGCTTCCCGGTGACCAGTGCGCACACCTCGCTCGCCGCACCGAGCTGCAACTGGTGGAAGCGGTGCGACACCGCGCTCGCCCCCGTCACCACCTCGACCAGATCGTGCACGGCCGGTTCGGCGGCATCCGCCCGGTACTCCTCGGCGAGCAGCGCCGCCGCCAGCTCCGCCTGCTCCAGCTCATGGCGCTGCTGGGTCAGCAACGCCCCCAGTGCCACGCCCGGCGGCGCCGCCACCCAGCGTCCGGTGCGGGCCGATGCCTGCGCGGCCAGGCCGTGCTGCTCCAGCCTGCGCAGGGCCCGCTCGGTGTCCGGCTCGGGAAGGCCCAGCCGGTGCGCGAGATCGGGGACCTCCGCGGCTCCCACCGCCACGAGCGCGCGGTACGCCGACTCCTGTATCTCGTCGAGACCTATGGCTCCCAGCATCCCCGGCCCCCTCCTGGACGCACTGATTCCGCACGATGTCGTTGCCGTCGGGTGTCCGGCCATGGCGGAAAGCGGCCACGGCGTAAACCCGCCGTGTACATCATCCCTTTAACGCTCTTCGCTCTGCCAATGTGGCGCCACCGCAGTACCAACAACCTCCGGAATGCTGCGGTTTGCGCAGGTAGGTTCCGGATTCACTTGGGGAGAGCGATGCGTCCGATATCGCGTACGGCACTGGGAGCGGCCACCGCCGCGGTCCTCGCCGTCACCGCGATCGCACCGTCCGCGGCAGCGCCGCAGGACGACGCGACGGGTAGGAGAGCGCTGACCGGCAGTTCGGCCGCCGGGGCCGAGAAGGACAAGTCGGTCACCGTGACTCTGGTCACCGGTGACAAGGTCCTGGTGGGCAGGGACAGTTCGGGGGCCGCCTCGGCCACCGCGCTGCCCCGCGAGGACGGCACCGTCCCGCTGGTGCAGACCAGGCAGTCCGGCAAGGACCTCTACGTCTACCCCGAGAGCGCCGCCGCCGCGCTGGCCGCGGGCAAGGTCGACGAGGAGCTCTTCAACGTCACCGGCCTCATCCGGCAGGGCTACGACGACGCGCACACCAAGTCCCTGCCGCTGATCGCGGTTTACGGCAAGGACCGGGCCCGGTCCACCTTCGCCACCCCGCGCGGCGCCAGGCGCGGACTCGCGCTCGACGCCATCGGCGGTGTTGCGCTCAAGGCGGAGAAGGAGAAGGCCGCCGACTTCTGGGCGGACGTCACCAACACCCGCTCCCGCTCGGCCTCCGGCCCGCAGAAGCTCTGGCTCGACCGCAAGGTTCAGGCCACTCTCGACAAGTCGACCAAGCAGATCGGCGCCGACCTGGCCTGGGCCGCCGGATACGACGGCAAGGGCACCAAGGTCGCCGTCCTCGACACCGGTGTCGACGCCGAACACCCCGACCTCAAGGGCCGGGTCGCCGCCTCGGAGAACTTCACCGACTCCGACTCCACCGACGACCGCCAGGGCCACGGCACCCACACCATCTCCACCGTCGGCGGCTCCGGCGCGGCCAGCGGCGGCAAGAAGAAGGGCGTCGCCCCCGGCGCCGACCTGCTCGCGGGCAAGGTCCTCAACGACAGCGGCTCCGGCGCCGAGTCCTGGATCATCGCCGGCATGCAGTGGGCCGTCGACCAGAAGGCCGACGTCGTCTCCATGAGCCTGGGCAGTCCCGAACCGACCGACTGCACCGACCCGATGAGCGTCGCGGCCGAGGAACTCGCGCAGAACAAGGGCACCTTGTTCGTGATCGCGGCCGGTAACTCGGGCCCGACGTTCAACACCGTCTCCTCGCCCGGCTGCGCCCCGAGCGTGCTGACCGTCGGTGCCGTCGACCGCGACGACACCACGGCCCGGTTCTCCAGCCGCGGCCCGGTCATCGGATCGCACACCCTGAAGCCCGAGATCGCCGCCCCCGGCGTCGCCATCTCGGCCGCCGCGGCCGGTGGCCGCGGCATCTACGCGTACCAGACGATGTCCGGCACCTCGATGGCCACTCCGCATGTCGCGGGCGCCGCAGCCATCGTGAAGCAGCGTCACCCGGACTGGACCGCCCAGCAGATCAAGGCGGCGCTCGTCTCGTCCGCGAAGAGCGACATCCCCGGCGACGTACGCGAGACCGGCGGCGGCCGCCTCGACGTCAAGGCCGCCATCGACACCACACTCGTCGGCGCCCCCGCCATCCAGGGCGGCACCTACAACTGGCCGCAGGACCGGACCGACCGCACCACGGTCGGCGTCCCGTACACCAACTCCGGCACCAAGCCGGTGAAGCTGTCGCTGAGCGTCCAGGGCGTCACCGGCAACGACGGCTCGGCCGTCCGTTCCTCCGTCGCGAAGCTCGACACGGGCACCGTCACCGTCCCGGCCGGAGCCACCGTCGAGGTCCCGCTGAAGATCGACCCGACGGCGAAGCTGAAGGCCGCGCAGTACGGGGACGTCACCGGACGCGTGCTGGCCACCGGCCCCGGCGGCGCCAAGGTCTCCACCCCGTTCTCGCTGTACGTCGGGGCGGAGACCGTCACGCTGCGGGTCAAGGTCGTCGACGGTGCCGGCAAGCCCGCCGCCGGTTTCTCCTCGCTCGACGTGATCGGCACCGACACCTCCAGCGGCGAGCGCCGCTTCAACGAGGGCTCCACCGACCAGGTCTACCAGCTGCGCCCCGGCGCGTACTTCGTCTCCGGCTTCGTCACCACGCCCGACCCGAAGGACGCCACCGGCAACCTGGACGAGTCCGTCGCCTACCTCGCGCGGCCCCAGGTGAACCTCACCAAGGACACCACCCTCGTCCTGGACGCCCGCAAGGCGCACCGGATCCAGGTGAAGACCGTGGACCGCGCCTCCGAGAACCGCTCGACGACGCTCTCCTTCGGCCGGACCTGGGACGATGTCTGGCTGCACTCGGGCTCCATCACCGGCGGCTCCACCGTCGGGAACTACCTGGCCGACGTGCAGGGCAGGGCGAGCGACGGCGACTTCGAGTTCGCCAGCTTCTGGCGTGCGTACGCCCCGCAGATCGAGAAGCTGTCGGTCGTCGGCGGCATCGGACTGCACCCGAGGGCGGCGAGCACCGGCTCCGCCAACCTCGACGGCACCGGCGAGGCCGCCCTCGTCGACGCCGGCACCGGCACCCCCGACGAACTGAGGGCCGCGGACGTCACCGGAAAGATCGCCCTGGTCCAGGTCGGTGACGACAGCAACAACGTCTACGCCCAGGTGCGCGACGCCAAGGCCGCCGGCGCCAAGGCCGTCATCGCCCACCGTCCCTCCGCGGGACCCTGGCAGCCGTCCATCGGCTACGCCCCCTCGACGCTGCCCGCACTCGGCATCGAGTCGAGCGAGGCCGACGCGCTGAAGGCCGCCCTGGCCGACGGCCCGGTGGAGCTGAGCTGGAAGGCCACCGCGGTCAGCCCGTTCGTCTACAACCTCGCCTTCCCCGAGACCGGCCCGGTCACCTCGGACCGCACCTACAAGGTCCGCGACAGCGGGCTCGGCAAGGTCACCGCCAACTACGAGGCGATGGGCCTCGCGGCGGACTACCTCGACACGATGATCATCAACCGGCCGTACGGCGGTGCTTTCTCCGCCGCCACCGACTACGTCGCCGCCCCCAGCACGCGCACCGAGTACTACTCGGCGGGCGACACCGCGTGGGTGCGGTACCTCTCCTCCAGCTTCCCCTGGGGCGAGCTGATGGTCGACCAGCCGCGCACCTACACGGCCGGTTCGAAGCGTACGGAGAACTGGTACCGGGGCATCCCCGTCCCCGCCGCCCCGCGTGACGCCGCCGGCAAGCCCCAGCTCGCCGCCGAGCGCCAGGACAACCTGATCGGCGTCGCCCCGGGCTTCTGGAGCGACAGCGAGCACGCCGGTCTCCAGGGCTCCTTCGGAGACATGGGCAACATGCGGCTGAGCAGCGGCGGCAAGGTGATCGGCGAGAGCGGCTGGCCGTCCGGGGTGTTCACCGTCCCGGCGGAGGACGCCGCTTACGAACTCACCATGCAGACCGCCAGGTTCGGTCAGCCCGCCGCCGTGTGGAAGCGGTCCACCAGCACCGAGACCACCTGGAAGTTCCGTTCGAAGCGGGACGAGAACGCGTACTCCCAGGGCATCCCGCTGCTCTTCCCGGGCTACGACCTGCCGGCCGACGGACTCAAGACCCTGGCGGCGCAGGACGGCCAGAAGATCGGCCTGAGCGTCACCGGTCACGCCGGCTACACGCCCGGCAAGCTGACCGCGGCCAAGGTCTCGTTCTCCTACGACGACGGGAAGACCTGGACCGAGGCGGCCACCGCACAGCACGACGGCCGGTGGACCGCGACCGTGAACCACGCGGGCGCGGCCGGCAAGCCGGTCACCCTGAGGACCGAACTGACGGACGCCAACGGCAACTCCGTCGTCCAGACCGTGACCGACGCGTACGCCGTGCGCTGATCACGACCCGACCGGGCTGCCGGGCGTCCTTCCCGTGGGGGGTGGGGACGCCCGGCGGACCCATGTCCGCGGCCACTGTTTCCGGATGACCCGTTTTCGTACGGCCCCCGCGGTCGAAAATAAGGACATGAGTCAGCAGGGGGAGAGGCCCGCCGCCCACGAGGACGACTGGTGGCGCAGGCTGTACGACGAGAACGCCCCGGACACCGGGACGAGCGGCGCGGCCGACAGCCTCGACGACCGCTTCGACTCGGTGTCGGGCGCGGTGGGTTCCGGCGGGCGCGAGGGGGCCGACGGCGAGACGGGGACGTCGCCCGACGGGGAGACCGCACCGGCGAAGGGGGAGGGCGCGCCGTCCGGCGGGGAGGGCGGGCCCCGAAGCGCGGTGGCTCCGCCCCGGCCGGCGGGGGAGCGTGCGCCGTGGGAGCCGCCCGCGACGACCTCACGGGCTCCGGGTGCTTTTGCTGCCGGCCCGTCGAGGCCGCGGACCTTCGCCGCGCCTCCGGTTCCTCCGGTTCCTCCGGAACCTCCGCGGGTTCCGGAGCAGCCACCGGAGTCGGCGGTTCCGGCGGTGCCGCCCCGGCCGCCTCTGCCCAGGCGGCCGGTGGCCGTGGGACCTGCCGCCGAGAGACCTGCCGCCCCGCCGGTTCCTGTCGCTCCGCCGGTTCCTGTCGCCCCACCGGTCCCGGCCGCCCCGCCGGTCTCAGACGCCATGGCTGCCACACCCGTACCGGGGGAAGGGCACGAGACCGCGTCGGCTCCCCGTCCCGTGATCGGCCATGTGGGTGACCGGCCGCCCACCTACGACGCCGAACCCACCGCACTGCCCGTCACCGTCCCGCAGGAGCTGGACGGACTCGTCGCCGACACCGCGCTCGACGGTGCCCGCTACGGCACGTACACCCTGCGGGCCGCCTCCGTGCGCGGGGACTCCGCACGGTTCCGCGGCGAGCCCCGCCGCGACGCGCTGCTCACCGCCCGCTTCGGCGCCGACGAGCACGCACTGGTCCTGGTCGCCGTCGCCACCGGGGCCCGCGCCACCGAATCGGCACACCTGGCCGCGGCCGACGCCTGCCGCTGGATCGGCGCAGCGGTCGGCCGCAGCCACGCCCGGCTCTCCGAGGACATAAGGGCGGGCCGCCGCGGAGAGCTCAAATCCGGTCTGCACCGCCTCACCGACCGCACCTACGGCAAGCTGCGCGCCCGCGCCGCAGAACTGGGGACGGAACCGCAGCAGTACACGGCGGGCCTGCGCTGCCTCCTGCTGCCGGCGGACCCCGACTGCCGTACCAGGATCTTCTTCGGCGTCGGCGAGGGTGCACTCCTCCGGCTCCGCGAGGGCGTCTGGCAGGACCTCGAACCGGAGGCCCCGGCAGTGGGCGGCCCCGGCGCGGACCCCGGGTCCGGACCGGGTGCCGCTACCGGGTCCCCGGCCGGGTCCACGTCGTCCGGGAGCGGCCCCGACGGTGACCGCCTCACCATGGACCCGGCCGTCACCACGCCGGGGTCCGCCTGCGCCGAGGCCCCGCCCGGCCGGTCCGACCCGCCCGCAGAACCGTTCCGCTTCCGGGGCTCGGTGGCCAGGCCGGGGGACACCCTGCTGCTGTGCAGCCCCGGACTGGCCGAACCGTTGCGCGGCGAGCCCGCCCTGGCCCGGGAGCTCGCCGGACGCTGGGCCCCCGGCACGGCACCCGGGCTCGTGGCCTTCCTCGCGGACACCCAGCTCCGGGTGAAGGGGTACTCCGACGACCGTACGGGCGTGGGCGTCTGGGAGGCGTAACCGCGCGCGCCATGGGTTGATGGATGCGGAGTCCGGAAGCCGAAGCGCGGAAAGGGTACGCACCCATGGCCAAGCAGAACGTGTCGGAGCAGTTCGTCGACATCCTCGTCCGGGCGGGCGTCAAGCGTATGTACGGTGTCGTCGGCGACAGCCTCAACCCGGTCGTCGACGCCATCCGCCGCAACCGGGCCATCGACTGGATCCAGGTCCGGCACGAGGAGACCGCCGCGTTCGCCGCCGGTGCGGAGGCCCAGATCACGGGCTCGCTGGCGGCCTGCGCCGGATCGTGCGGCCCCGGCAACCTGCACCTCATCAACGGTCTCTACGACGCCCACCGTTCCATGGCTCCGGTGCTCGCCCTCGCCTCGCACATCCCGTCGAGCGAGATCGGGCTCGGCTACTTCCAGGAGACCCACCCGGAGCTGCTCTTCCAGGAGTGCAGCCACTACAACGAGATGATCTCCAACCCGCAGCAGATGCCGCGACTGCTCCAGACCGCCATCCAGCACGCGATCGGCCGGGGCGGGGTCAGCGTCGTCACGATGCCGGGTGACATCGCGTCGCAGCCCGCCCCGGAGAAGTCCATCGAGCACGCGCTGGTCACCTCGCGGCCGACGGTCCGGCCCGGCGACGAGGAGATCGCCGAGCTCTGCCGGATGGTCGACGCGGCGAAACGCGTGACCTTGTTCTGCGGCAGCGGCACGGCGGGCGCCCATGCCGAGGTGATGGAGTTCGCCGAACGGGTGAAGGCCCCCGTCGGGCACGCGCTGCGCGGCAAGGAATGGATCCAGTACGACAACCCGTACGACGTGGGGATGAGCGGCCTGCTCGGCTACGGTGCCGCCTACGAGGCGACCAACGAGTGCGATCTCCTCATCCTGCTCGGCACGGATTTCCCGTACAACGCCTTCCTCCCGAGCGATGTGAAGATCGTCCAGGTGGATGTGCGCCCCGAGCACCTGGGCCGCCGTTCCAAGCTGGATCTGGCGGTCTGGGGCGATGTCCGCGAGACCCTGCGCTGTCTGACCCCGCAGGTGAGGCCCAGGACCGACCGCAAGTTCCTCGACCGGATGCTGAAGAAGCACGCCGAGGCGCTGGAGGGCGTGGTCAAGGCATACACCCGCAAGGTCGAGAAGCACGTCCCGATCCATCCTGAGTACGTCGCCTCGGTGCTGGACGAACTGGCCGCCGAGGACGCCGTGTTCACCGTCGACACCGGTATGTGCAATGTGTGGGCCGCACGCTATCTCTCCCCCAACGGCAAGCGCCGTGTCATCGGCTCGTTCAGCCACGGCTCGATGGCCAACGCGCTCCCGCAGGCCATCGGCGCCCAGTTCACCGATCCGCACCGGCAAGTGGTCTCGATGTCCGGCGACGGCGGATTCACCATGCTGATGGGCGACTTCCTGACGCTGGTGCAGTACGACCTGCCGGTCAAGGTCGTGCTGTTCAACAACTCCTCCCTCAGCATGGTCGAGCTGGAGATGCTGGTCGCGGGCCTGCCGTCGTTCGGTACGTCCAACAAGAACCCGGACTTCGCCGCGGTCGCCCGCGCCTGCGGGGCGTACGGGGTGCGGGTGGAGAAGCCCAAGCAGCTTGAAGGCGCCCTCAAGGACGCCTTCAAGCACAAGGGCCCGGCACTCGTCGATGTCGTCACCGACCCCAACGCACTCTCCATCCCGCCGAAGATCAGCACCGAGATGGTCACCGGCTTCGCGCTCTCCGCGAGCAAGATCGTGCTCGACGGGGGAGTGGGCCGGATGGTCCAGATGGCCCGATCCAACCTGCGGAACGTGCCCCGCCCCTGAACCGGCGGCTCACGGCCGGATCACGCCGGGGTCAGCCGCAGTGTCAGGATCTGGAACGGCCGCAGCGACAGTACGAGCCGGTGCTCGTCGGTGTCCGCCTCGTGCAGCGGCCGTTCCAGCAGATCGGTGACCCGGGCCCGCACGACGGGGAACCCGACCCGCAGCGTGGCCTCGGCGCGGCCGCCCGCCGACTCGTACAGCCGCACGATCACATCGCCGCTCCGGTCCTCGGCGAGCTTCACCGACTCCACCGTGACCGCCGGATGCCCGGTGTCGACCAGCGACGGCAGTACGGGTGCCACGGCCGCCCGCAACGGCAGGTTGAGCGCGAGCCCCTCCCGTACCGAGTCCGTGACCGTGCCGCCCGGCGCCAGTGCGTAACCGAACCGGTGCCGTCCCAGGTCCGTCTCCGGGTCGGGGCTGTGCGGGGCACGCAGCAGCGTCAGCCGTACGGTCGTGCCGAGACCCGAGCCGTGCGGGGTCCGGGTCACCTCGTGCCCGTACGTCGAGTCGTTGAGCAGGCTCACGCCGTACCCCGGCTCGGCGACCCGGAGCCAGCGGTGGGCGCAGATCTCGAAACGGGCCGCGTCCCAGCTCGTGTTGTCGTGCGTGGGGCGGTGGATGTGGCCGAACTGGATCTCGGACGTGGATCGTTCGGCATGCACATCGAGCGGGAACGCCACCTTGAGGACCTTCTCCGACTCCCGCCAGTCGACCTCGGTCCCGATGTCGATCCGCCGGCTGCCCGCGGCCAGCCGGATCTCCTGTGCGACATGCGACCGCCCGAAGGACCGCAGCACACGGACCGCCGCCCGCAACGGCCCCTCCTCCACCAGCTCGACACGGTCGGCTCCGGTGAGATCGGTCCGGGTGCGGCGGTAGTGCCGGTCGATGTCCCAGGCGTCCCAGTGGTTGGGGTGGTCCGGGTGCAGCTGGAGGAGGTTGGCCCGGTGGCCGGGGGCGAGGACGTCCCGCCCGGCGGCGAGATCGCGCACGGAGGCGATCAGCCCGTCGCCGTCGACCGTCACCCGCAGCAGCCCGTTGTCGAGGACGAGGCCCTCGTCCGCGGAGCCGGTCGCGGTGACCGGGTGCTCCGGCACCGCAGAGCCGTCCAGGGGAGCCGAGCCGAGCCCGGGCACATCGGCCACCACCACCGTGCGGCCGCCGCCCAGATGCTGCACCCGCGCGCCGGAGGGCAGCAGCGCGCTCGCCTCCGCGTCCAGCTCGACCACCTGACGGCGGTGGTACGACGAGGAGTTGAGCACCACCGGCCCCGCGGGTGCACCCAGGGCGGCCACCGCGTCCGCCACCAGCTCCGCCAGTTCCGCGCGCACCCGCTCGTATGTCTCGCGGGCCTCGCGGTGCACCCAGGCGATCGACGAGCCGGGCAGGATGTCGTGGAACTGGTGCAGCAGCACCGTCTTCCACAGCCGGTCCAGCGTCTCGTACGGATAGGCGTAGCCCTGGGCCGGGCTGCGCAGCGCCGCCGCGGTCGCCCACAACTCGGCCTCGCGGAGCAGGTGTTCGCTGCGGCGGTTGCCCTGTTTGGTCTTGGCCTGGGTGGTGTATGTGGCCCGGTGCAGCTCCAGGTACAGCTCGCCCGACCAGACCGGAGCCCGTTGTCCGTACTCCTCCTCGGCCGCGGCGAAGAACGCCGCGGGCCGCTCGATGGCGACCCTCGGCGAACCCTCCAGGTCCCTGAGCCGGCGCGCCTTCTCCAGCATCTCGCGGGTGGGCCCGCCCCCGCCGTCACCCCAGCCGAACGGGACGAGGGAGCGGGTCGCCAGGCCCTTCTCGGCGAAGTTCCGCTCCGCGTGGGCGAGTTCGCTGCCGTGGAACTGGGCGTTGTAGGTGTCCACGGGCGGGAAGTGGGTGAAGACCCTGGTCCCGTCGATGCCCTCCCACCAGAAGGTGTGATGCGGCATTCTGTTGGTCTGGTTCCAGGACAGCTTCTGGGTCAGGAACCATTTCACCCCCGCCAGCCGGGCCAGCTGCGGGAAGGCTGCCGTGCAGCCGAAGGAGTCCGGCAGCCAGATCTCCTCGGTCTCCACCCCCAGCTCCTGCTCGAAGAACCGCTTGCCGTGCACCAGCTGGCGGGCCAGTGCCTCGCCGCCGGGCATGTTGGCATCGGACTCCACCCACATCGACCCGACGGGCACCCACTGCCCGTCCGCCACGGCCTGCCTGATCCGCTCCCAGATGTGCGGCTGGTGCTCCTTCACCCACGCGTACTGCTGGGCCTGCGAGGCCGCGAAGACCAGCTCCGGATAGTCCCGGGCGAGCGCGGTGACATTGGCGAAGGTGCGTGAGGCCTTGCGTACCGTCTCCCGCAGCGGCCACAGCCACGCCGAGTCGATGTGCGCATGACCGGTGGCCGAGATCCGGTGCGCGCTCGCCGGGGCCGGGCGGGACAGCGCCTCGGCCAGCTCGTCCCGGGCGGCCCGCGCCGTGCCCGCCACATCGTGCAGATCCAGCGCGTCGAGCATGCGCTCCAGCGACCGCAGGATCTCGTGGCGCCGGGAGCGCTCCACGGGGAGTTCCCGCATCAGCTCGGAGAGCACCTCGATGTCCAGGACCAGATGCCAGACCTCCTCGTCCAGCACGGCCAGGTCCGCGGCGGCGAACCGGTACAGCGGCCGGTCGCCCGCCGTCGCCGGGTCCCCGAGCGGCGTCGGCGCGAAACCGTGCTCCAGCACGGACGGGTTGGCCGCCGCCTCCAGCAGCAGCGAGACCGGCTCGCCGCCCGCCGCCGGGGAGGCCAGCGCGAGATGGCGATTGCGCGGGTGGATGCCCTTGATGGGCACGCCGGTGGCGTCGTACAGCATGCCCTCGGCCTGGAAGCCCGGTCCCTGACCGGTGAACCCGGGATCGACGACCACCTCGACCCGCCGCCCCGCCCAACGCGCCGGCACGGTTCCCTCCAGCCGGAACCAGCTGGTGGACCAGGGTCTGCCCCACTCGGTGCCCGTACGGAACGGCTCGAACGGCTGAGGGAGGACCCGTGCGACCGGAACGGGTTCGCCCGGGACGTGCCGGACGGAGAGCGCGAGCGGGATCCGGTCCGGGTACTGGGCGGGACGGATGAACTGGTGAAGGGCCCGTTCGAGGCGGTCCTCGACCAGGGTGCGGTCGTCGTGCATCACGGCTCCTCGGAGTCGGCGCCTGCGGGGTGTCCATGGCTCCACTTCCCCGGCGGCCGGCGCGGCACCCCTGCGCTCGCACGAGCGGGTGACGGTTGATCAACTGGCCCTGCCCGCACCCTTGGCGGCCCTTGAGCAATGTGACATATTACTGACGTGCTCACGAGACACCCCTTGGACGTCGTCATCGTCGGGGCCGGCATCGTCGGCGCCGCCTGTGCCTACTACACCTCCCGGTCCGGACTCTCCGTAGCCGTCGTCGACCGCGGGCCGCTGGCCGGCGGCACCACCGGAGCCGGCGAGGGCAACCTCCTGGTCTCCGACAAGGTTCCGGGACCGGAGCTGGAACTGGCCCTGCTCTCCGCCTCCTTGTGGCAGCGGCTGTCCGAGGAGCTGCCCCCGGGCATCGAGTACGAACTCAAGGGCGGCGTGGTCGTCGCGGCGTCCGAGGACTCCCTGGCCACCCTGTCCGCGACGGCCGCCGCTCAGCGGGGGGCGGGCGTCGAGGCGCACCACCTCGCCCCCGACCGGCTGCGCGAGCTCGAACCCCATCTCGCCCCGCACCTGGCCGGCGGCTGCCACTATCCGCAGGACGCTCAGGTGCAACCGGCCCTGGCAGCCGCGGAGTTGTTGCGTGCGGCCACGCGTGCCGGCGCGCTCGTCCGGCCGGGGGAAGAGGTGGTGGGGATCCTCAGGGACCGGGAGGGTGCCGTGTGCGGGGTACGGACGACCCGGGGTGAACTGCGAGCCCCCGCGGTCGTCAACGCGGCGGGCACCTGGGGCGGCGATCTCGCCGCACTGGCCGGGGTGAACCTGCCGGTCCTGCCGCGCAGGGGGTTCGTACTCGTCACCGAACCGCTGCCCCGGCTGATCCGGCACAAGGTCTACGCGGCGGAGTACGTGGCCGACGTGTCGAGCGGGTCGGCGGCACTGCAGACCTCCCCGGTGGTGGAGGGGACGCCTTCGGGGCCGGTGCTCATCGGCGCGAGCCGCGAACGGGTCGGCTTCGACCGGACGTTGTCCGTCCCGGTCGTCGCCCGGCTGGCGGCCCGGGCCGCCGACCTCTTCCCCGTGCTCGCCGACGCGCGGGTACTCCGGGCCTACCACGGGTTCCGTCCCTATCTGCCCGACCATCTGCCCGCGATCGGACCGGACCCCCGGGCGCCGGGGCTGTTCCACGCCTGCGGCCACGAGGGAGCCGGAATCGGGCTGGCGCCCGCGACCGGCCTGCTGATCGCCGACGCGGTCCGGGGGAAGCGGACCGCACTCGACCTCGCACCGTTCGCCCCCGACCGGTTCGATGCCACCCGCCATGTCCCATGACGGCGGAGACCGGGGCGCCCGCGCCCCAGGAGAGGACCCCGTGAGACGCACCCGTGCACGCACCCCCGCCGAACTCGTCGGGGCCGAGCCCGGACCGGAGTTCCGGCTCACCTTCGACGGCCGACCGATCCGCGGACTGCCGGGCCAGACCATCGCCGCCGCACTCTGGTCGGCGGGCATCCTGACCTGGCGCACCACCCGCGTCCACGGCCGGCCGCGCGGCGCCTTCTGCGCCATCGGCGCCTGCTACGACTGCCTGGCCACCGTCAACGGCCGGCCCAACCAGCGTGCCTGTCTGCTGCCCGCCGCGCCGGGCGACGTCATCACCACCCAGGAGGGCGACGGGCATGCCGCACTCGACGGATGACCGCCGGGCGCGGGAGAACGGGCGCGCCGCGCTCGCCGTGGTGGGGGCGGGACCGGCGGGCCTGGCCGCAGCCGTCACCGCCGCCGACCACGGGCTCGACGTGGTTCTGCTGGACGCGGCCACGGCGCCCGGCGGGCAGTACTACCGCAGCCCGGCGGACGGGCTCGGTGCCACCCGGCCCGAGGCCCTCCACCACCACTGGCGCGCCTTCGCGGAACTGTCCGCACGGCTCGCCGCGCACCGCGACACCGGCACGATCCGCCATCTCACCGGCCACCAGGTGTGGACGGTCGAGAGAACCGGTGACGGCGACTGGATCCTGCACGCGGTCACCGGGGGCGACGAGGAGGCCCGCTCCGCCGTCCGGGCCCGCCGCATGGTCCTGGCGACGGGTGCGTACGAGCGCCAGCTCCCCTTTCCGGGCTGGACACTTCCGGGAGTGGTGAGTGCGGCGGGGGCGCAGGCCATGCTCAAGTCCGGGCTGGTGCTGCCGGGGCGCCGGATCGTGGTCGCGGGGAGCGGTCCGCTCCTCCAGGCGGTCGCACTCTCGCTCACGCGGGCGGGCGCGCGTGTCCCGGCGCTCGTCGAGGCCGCCGGGTACGGGGCGTACGCCCGTGCTCCACGGGTGCTGGCGGCCAATCCCGGCAAGGCGGCGGAAGGGGCGCGGTTCGGGGCGGCGCTGGCCCGCGCCGGGGTCCGGGTGCTGGCACACCGGGCGGTCACCGAGGTGCACGGCGAGGAGCGGGTGGAGGCGGTGACCGTCAGCAGGGTGGACCGTCGATGGCGCCCCGTCGCGGGGACCGGCCGCCGGATCGCCTGCGACGTGCTCGCCGTGGGACACGGTCTGGTGCCGCAGCTGGAACTCGCGGTGGCGGCCGGCTGCGGCACGCGTCCGGGCCCCGACGGCACGCACGCCGTCATCCTGGACGAACAGCTCAGGACCACCGTCCCCGGCGTCTGGGCGGCCGGTGAGTCCGGTGGGATCGGCGGAGTCGAACTCGCCCTGGAAGAAGGCGAGTCGGCGGCACTGTCGATCATCCGTGAGGTACGGGGAGGGGTGCGGCGGCAGGATGCGCGCAGAGCGGTCGCGCTGCGACGCTCCCGGCGCCGGCTACGGGCCTTCGCCGCGCTGATGGGCACCGTGCACCGGCCGGGCGCCGGATGGAGCGAGTGGCTGACCGGCGATACGGAGGTCTGCCGCTGCGAAGAGGTCACCGCGGGCCGGATCCGTACGGCCTGCGAGGAGCTGGGAGCCGGTGACACCAGGACCGTCAAGCTGCTCACCCGGGCCGGAATGGGGTGGTGCCAGGGCCGGACGTGCGGATTCGCCGTCCGTGAACTCGCCGCCGCACACGGCACCGGGCTGGACCCGGGCGGGCCCGACCGGCGCCCGCTGGCCTGCCCCGTGAAGCTCTCCACGCTCGCCGACCTGGCCGATCCCGGGTAGCCCGCCACCAGCCCCGAGGCCGGACCCCGCCCCCTCGCAGCCCATCCTGCCCAGGAGCCCGACGGCCCGCCCGTCCGGATTCCCGGCACACCGGAACACCGCGTTCGCCAACCGTCGTCCGCGTATCGCCACACCGTGACCTGTCACACCTCTCAAGGAGCCACGATGCAGACGAACACCCACCCGCGCACCCGCCCCTGGCACGGAGTCATGGTCGCCACCCCGGTCACCCTGCGCGACGACTGCACCATCGACTACGACGCCTACGCCACCCATGTGCGGCAGCTCATCGAGGCGGGCTGTGACGGAGTGGTGCCCAACGGCTCGCTGGGGGAGTACCAGACCCTGACCGACAGCGAACGCGAGCAGGTGGTCCGGGTCGCCGTCGAGGCCGCGGGCGACGGCAGCCGCGTCATGCCCGGCGTCTCCGCCTACGGCAGCGCGGAGTCACGGCGCTGGGCGGAACAGGCCGCCGAGGCGGGCGCCGGTTCCGTGCTGCTCCTGCCGCCCAACGGATACCGCTGCGAGGACGAGGCGGTGCGCGCCCACTACGCCGCGGTGGCCGAGGTCGGGGTACCGGTCGTCGCGTACAACAACCCGTACGACACCAAGGTGGACCTGGCACCGGGCCTGCTCGCCCGCCTCCACCAGGACGGCAGCATCGTGGCCGTCAAGGAGTTCAGCGGAGACGTCCGCAGGGCGTACGAGATCGCCGAACAGGCGCCCGGCCTCGATGTGCTCGTGGGCGCCGACGACGTACTGCTGGAGCTGGCGCTCGCCGGCGCCGTCGGGTGGATCGCCGGGTGCCCGAACATGCTGCCGTCCTGCTGCGTGGACCTGTACCGGGCCGCCGTCACCGGTGACATGGCGACCGCGCTGCCGCTCTACCGGGAGCTGCACCCGCTGCTGCGGTGGGACTCCAAGCCGGAGTTCGTCCAGGCCATCAAGGCATCCATGGACGTCGCCGGACGCCACGGCGGCCGTACCCGTCCGCCGCGCCTCCCGCTCCCCGCCGAGGACGAAGCGGCCGTACGCGCCGCGACGGAGAAGGCGCTCGCCGGGGGCCTCCACTGAGAACGGCGCCCGGCCCGTACGTCCGGGCGGAGCCGCACCCGGCTCCGCCCGGACCGGCCGGTTCCGTCCCGTTCCCGCGTTCTTCGTGTACGCCGTGACCCATCAGGGGGAGCCTTGCAGACACGTCACATCTTCCACGCCGTCGACTCGCACACCGAGGGCATGCCCACCCGCGTCATCACCGGCGGCATCGGCACCATCCCCGGTGCCACGATGGCCGAACGGCGCAGCCACTTCCAGGAGCACCGCGACGCCGTACGCACGCTGCTCATGTACGAACCGCGCGGCCACGCCGCCATGAGCGGCGCGATCCTCCAGCCGCCCACCCGGCCGGACGCGGACTACGGAGTCCTCTTCATCGAGGTCTCCGGCTTTCTGCCGATGTGCGGGCACGGCACCATCGGGGTGGCGACCGTCCTGGTGGAGACCGGCATGGTGGAGGTCACCGAACCCGTCACCACCGTGCGGCTGGACACCCCGGCCGGGCTCGTCAGCGTCGATGTACAGGTGACGGACGGCGCCGCCACGGCCGTGACCCTCACCAACGTTCCGGCGTTCAGCGTCGCGCTCGACCGGACGGTGGACGTCCCCGGCTACGGAAAGCTGCGCTACGACCTCGCCTACGGCGGGAACTTCTACGCGATGCTTCACCTGGACGACCTCGGGCTGCCCTTCGACCGGGCGCGCAAGGACGACATCCTGGCCGCCGGACTCGCCCTGATGGACGCCGTCAACGCCACCGACCGGCCCGTCCACCCCGAGGACCCCGGCATCCACGGCCTCAAGCACGTGCAGTGCATCGCGCCCGGGTCCGACGCGCGCCACTCCCGGCACGCGATGGCCATCCACCCCGGCTGGTTCGACCGCTCGCCCTGCGGGACCGGCACCTCGGCCCGGATGGCGCAGCTGCACGCGCGCGGTGAACTCCCCCTGGACACCGACTTCGTGAACGAGTCCTTCATCGGCACCTCGTTCACCGGACGGCTTGTCCGGGAGACCACCGTGGGCGGACTGCCGGCCGTGGTCCCCACCGTCACCGGCCGCGCCTGGATCACCGGTACCGCACAATTCTTCCTGAACCCGTCCGATCCCTTCCCCGAAGGATTCCTGCTGTGAATCTTCCCCTGCTCGGCGCCGACGACATCGAGGCCCTGGGGCCGACCGGAGCCGTGGACGCACTGGAGTCGGCGCTGCGCGGGGGACTCGATCCGGAAACGGCACCCGCCCGGCACCATGTCAGCGTGCCGGGCGGGGAGCTGCTGATCATGCCCGCCACCACCCGGCAGGTGACCGGGGTGAAGATCGCCGGGGTCGCCCCGGACAACCCGGCGCGCGGCCTGCCCCGGATCACCGGAAGCTATCTGCTGCTCGACGCCGCCACGCTGCTGCCGCTCGCCCTGCTGGACGGGGCCGCGCTCACCACCCTGCGTACACCGGCCGTGTCCGCACTGGCGATCCGCCACCTCACCGGGCCCGTCGTGCGCCACCTGGTGCTCTTCGGGACGGGCCCCCAGGCGTACGGGCACCTGGCGGCGGTGCTCGCGGAACGCCGGGTCGAGCGGGTCACCGTGGTCGGCCGCAACCCGGACCGGGCCGAGGCGCTTGCCGGGCACGCGCGCCGGCTCGGGGTGGACGCCCGTGCGGGGCAGGGGCGGGAGCACGGTGCCGGTGAGGTCGCGACGGCCGATCTGGTGCTCTGCTGCACCACTTCCGCCACCCCGCTGTTCGACGGTTCCCTCGTACCGGACGGGGCGACGGTCGTCGCGGTCGGCTCGCACACGCCCGACGCCCGCGAGGTCGACACCGCGCTGGTGGCGCGCTCCGCGGTCGTCGTCGAATCACGGGCGGCGGCGCTGGCGGAGGCGGGCGATCTGCTGATCCCGCTGGCGGAGGGGGCCTTCGGGGCCGAGGGCATCGACGGCAACCTCGCCGAGCTGGTGACCGGTCGCCACCTCCGCGGGAAGCTGTCCGGCTCCGAAGGCCCCCGGTTCTTCAAGAGCGTCGGAATGGGCTGGGAAGACCTCGCCGTGGCCGCGGCGGTGCACCGGAATTCGGCGCCTTGAGCGATTTGTCCACAGCTTCGGAGTGATGGGCCTGGCGGAAACGTGACATTGTATTCTGAGGCCCCGCACGGCGCTGGAGGAACAGATATGGCCCGCCTGACGACGCTCAACGCCATCTCCGCGCAGGAGCACTTGCGTGACCAGGTGGCGAACGCCCTCAGGGCGGCCCTGATCGCGGGGGAGCTGCGTCCGGGCATGATCTACTCCGCTCCCGCTCTCGCCGCCGACTTCGGGGTGTCCGCCACCCCGGTCCGTGAGGCCATGCTCGACCTGGCTCGCGAAGGCCTGGTCGAAGCGGTACGCAACAAGGGCTTCCGGATAACGGAGTTGACCGAGCAGGATCTCGACGACTTCACCGAGCTGCGGGTCATGATCGAGGTTCCCACCGTCGGCCGCATCGCCCGGATGGGCCGGACCGAGGAGCTGGAGGCGCTGCGGCCACTCGCCCAGGCGATCGTCGCGGCCGCCGCCGAACACGACATCCTCGGTTACCTGGAGGCCGACCGGCGCTTCCATCTCGAACTGCTCGGCCTGGCGGGAAACCGCCGCCTGGTGGAAGAGGTCGGCAATCTCCGCAAGCGGTCGCGTCTGTTCGGGCTGAACCGGCTCGACGAGACCGGGCTGTTGGTCCAGTCCGCGGAGGAGCACGGCCAGCTGCTCGACCTCCTGATCGCGGGGAACGCGGAGGACGCCGAGCGGTGCATGCTGGGCCATATGTCACATGTCAGGAACCTCTGGGCCGAGGACGAACCCGATGGCACCGGCGCGGGAGGCACGCGGATCAGCAGTGTGCGGATGCCGGCGGCAGAGGCCTGATCCTCCGCGCCCCTTCTTCGCGCTTCCCTTCAACGACCGCCCGCCGGGCGGCCGTTGAAGGAAATTCTCAGGCCCCGGTCTCCAGCAGCGAGGCCATCCACTCCTCGATGCCGTCGGCGGTGCGCGGCAGCGCGGACGACATGAGACGGGCGCCGTCGGCCGTGATCACGAGGTCGTCCTCGATCCGCACCCCGATTCCGCGCAGCGACCGGGGCAACGTCTCGTCATCGGGCTGGAGGTAGAGCCCGGGCTCCACGGTCAGCACCTGACCGGCCTCCAGGCGTCCGTCCAGATAGGTTTCCGCACGCGCCTGCGCGCAGTCGTGCACGTCCATGCCGAGCATGTGGCCGCTGCTGCAGAGGGTGTACCGGCGGTAGAAGCCGTTGTCCGCGTCGAGTGCCTCGTCCGCCGGCATCCGCAGCACACCCCACTCGTGCAGCCCTTCGGCGATGACCCGCATGGCCGCCATGTGGAAGTCACGGAACCGTGCCCCCGGGCGCAGGGCCGCGATGCCCGCGTCCTGTGCCGCCAGCACCAGCTCGTAGACCGCTCGCTGCACGGGTGAGAAGCGGCCGGAGAGGGGCAGGGTGCGGGTGATGTCGGCCGTGTAGAGCGAGTCGGTCTCCACCCCGGCGTCCAGGAGCAGCAACTGGTCGGGTGCCAGCGGCCCGTCATTGCGGATCCAGTGCAGGACACAGGCGTGCGCCCCGGCCGCGGCGATCGTGGAGTAGCCCGGGCCGTTTCCCTCCAGCCGGGCCCGCAGATCGAAGACGCCCTCGATCCAGCGCTCGCCGCGCGGGTGCCGCAAGGCCTGCGGCAGGCTTCGCACCACGTCCTCGAACCCCGCCGTCGTGGCGTCGACTGCCTGCTGCAACTGCCCGCTCTCCCAGGGGTCCTTGACGAGCCGGAGTTCGCTGAGCACCGCTTCGAGCCCGGCCGGGGCCGAGCGCCCGAGAGGGAACGGACGGCGGGAGCGCAGGAGTTCGTCGACGGACGGATCCACGCCGTCCAGCACCCGCACCGGTGGCTGCGGCCCGGTGAGCAGCTTTTCCCAGGCGTCCAGGTGCGCGCAGCGGATGCCGGTCAGCCGGGCGGCCTCCGCCAGGTCGGGTCTGCGGCCGACCCAGAACTCCCCGTACCTGCGGTCGCGGTAGAACTCCTGGCCGGTGCGCGGTGACCGGGGCCGCAGATAGAGCACCGCCTCGTGGCGCTCGTCGCCGTCCGGCTCCAGGACGAGGACATGGCCGGCCTGGTCCTCGCCGGTGAGGCCGGTGAGCCAGGCGTAACCGGTGTGCGGCCGGAAGCGGTGGTCGGTGTCGTTGGAGCGGACGGCGAGCGCGCCCGCCGGGATGATCAGGCGTTCGCCGGGGAAACGGGCGGCCAGCCGGGCCCGGCGGGCGGGGGTGGCGCCGATGGAGGGGACGCGAAGGTCCGTCGGCAGTGGGGACTCGGCCCACCCGGTGCCCATGAAGGCGTCCAGGGCCGGTGACACCGGCAGATCGTGGCTGCCGGTGCGGGGCGCGGAGAAGGAACGGGACACGGGCATTGCTCCTCGGGGGCTCTGTGGGGCCGGGGCCGGGGCCGGAATTCCGGCTCTCCGGGGACACGGCGATGCGGTGGTCGGGAAACCGGCGGTGACGGCCGGCTCGTGCGGGGCCGCGTGTCATATCCCGTGCTGCGACGAGAAGTTGTCGCGCGGATGAATGTGCGCGAGAGGGCTTCCAAAGAACATGTGACATGTGCCATTGTACAGCGCGCAAGGGGAACGGAGCCGTGCTCATGTCACGACGTGAGTGCAGATCAGACCCGGTCCGCCACCGGCCTCTTGCATTCCCCCACAACCGCGCCCTGTCGCGCGGTCACCACTCCGCTGGGAGGCGGCACGTGAAGAACCTGATGGTTCGACAGAAAATAACCGGATTGTCCACAGTGGTCCTGGCAGCCTGCCTCGGCGTGGGCCTGTTCACGGCACCGAGCCAGGCCGTCGAGCAGCGCCCCTCAGCGTCGGCCGCCCACTCCTCGGGTGCCGCCCAGGAGCGGGCGGAAAACCGGGCCCAGGATCTCGGCGGCCCCACCGCCGAGTCGCTGACGGCGCCCGCAGACGATGCCGCTCACGTCGAACGCAAGCCGCTCAAGGCCGCCGACCGGCCGCCACTGTCCGCGTCCAAGGACGCGCTCAAGCGGGACTACGACGACCAGGCCGCCGCGCTTCCGAGCCACCCGGCACCTTCTATGAAGGCAGAGAAGCGCCGCGCCAAGAAGCTCGGCACGGCCGCGGCCGAGTGCAACACCACCGATTTCACCAACAACACCGGAAGCGCCCTGGTCGAGAAGGTCAAGGCGGCGACCACCGACTGCGTCAACACGCTGTTCCGTCTCAAGGGCCAGGACGGCTACAACGCCTTCCGCGAGGACCAGATGGTCACCATCGCCGATGCCATGCGCGACGCATCGGCCTCCTACCCCGGTGACAGCAGCACCGGCATGCCCCAGCTGGTCCTCTTCCTCCGGGCCGGCTACTACGTGCAGTACTACGACCCCGACACCGTCGGACAGTACGGGCCGCGCCTGCGCACGGCCATCCAGGGCGCGCTCGACGGCTTCTTCGGCTCCTCGCACGCCTTCGACGTCACCGACGCCAACGGCGAGAGCCTGTCCGAGGCGATCATCCTGGTCGACAGCGCCGAGCAGAACGCCCGCTACCTGAACATCGTCAAGAAGATGCTGGCCGGCTACGACGCGTCGTACAACGACTCGTGGTACATGCTCAACGCAGTGAACAGCGTGTACACGGTGATGTTCCGTGGTCACCAGGTGCCGGAATTCCTCACCGCCATCGAGGCCGACCCCAGCGTGCTGACCTCGTTGCACGACTTCGCGGCGAACCACCTCGACCTGCTGGGCACCAAGAATTCGTTCCTGGCCGCCAACGCGGGGCTGGAGCTCGGCCGCTTCCTCAAGGAGGACTCGCTGCGCGACAAGGCGAGCCCGCTGGCGATCGACCTGATGGGCAAGAGCTCCATCGACGGTCCCACCGCCCCGCTCTGGGTCAACCTGGCCAAGATGGTCGACGCCTACGACAAGGACAACTGCGCGAAGTACGACGCCTGCAACCTCGCGGAGCGTCTTGAGAAGACCGTCCTGCCGGTGAAGCACACCTGTAGCGACAGCATCACCATCCGGGCGCAGGACATGACCGCGGAGGAGCTGGAGGCCAGCTGTACCAGCCTGAACAACCAGGACGCCTACTTCCACGAGGTGGCCCGGGACAACGGTGCGGTCGCCGATGACAACAACAAGACCATCGAGGTCATCGCCTTCAACTCCAGCGCCGACTACCAGACCTACGCCGGCGTGATCTTCGGCATCGACACCAACAACGGCGGCATGTACCTGGAGGGCGACCCCAAGGCCGAGGGCAACCAGCCCCGGTTCATCGCCTACGAGGCCGAGTGGGCCCGCCCCGACTTCCAGATCTGGAACCTCAACCACGAGTACACGCACTACCTCGACGGCCGCTTCGACATGTACGGCGACTTCGCCGCCGGGATGACCACCCCGACCGTCTGGTGGGTGGAGGGCTTCGCGGAGTTCGTCTCGTACTCGTACCGCAAGGTCGCCTACGACGACGCCATCGCCCAGGCCGCGAACCGCACCTACCCCCTGAGTACCCTGTTCGACACCACCTACGAGAACGCCGACCAGACCCGCGTCTACAACTGGGGCTACCTGGCCGTCCGTTACATGCTCGAATCCCACCGCTCCGACGTCGACACCCTGCTCGGTCTCTACCGCAAGGGCGACTGGGACGGCGCCCGCACCCTGCTGACGTCGACCATCGGCAGCCGTTACGACGCCGACTGGAACACCTGGCTGGCCGCCTGCGCGGCCGGTGCCTGCGGCGGCGGGTCCACCAACCCGCCCGGTGAGATCACCGAGTGCAAGGACGCCGACACCAGGATGCTGGGCCGGAACTGCATGCGCAGCGGGCTGAAGGCAGTCAAGGGCGACTACGCCTATCTGGCCGTCCTCGTCCCGGCCGGCACCACCCAGCTGAAGATCACCGCCTCCGGCGGCACGGGTGACGCCGACCTCTACTACAGCTCGCAGGAGTGGGCGACGACCAAGGTCTTCACCGACAAGTCCGTCGGCGCGGGCAACGAGCACACCCTGACCGTCAACAACCCGTCGCCGGGCTACCACTTCATCAGCCTCTACGGCACCGAGGCGTTCGACGGAGCCAAGGTCACCACCGAGTTCTGATCCCCACGACCCCCACGGTATCGGTCGGCCGAGTGGTGATCCCGCTCGGCCGACCGGTGCTGTCCCTCTCCGTCGGGTCCGCCGACCACGGCCCGGAGCTCACAACAGCCGCAGGGCGCCCGGCCCTTCGTTCCGCAGAATCTCCACGAGCTGTTCGAAGAGCGTCGGTCCGCGCCCCGCGAGGGCCTCGTCGAGCCGCCGGCGCAGCTCCGCCCGGTTGCTGGGGTGGGCCCGGTCCAGGCTCCGCCGCAGCTGCCGGGCCGTCTCCTCGTGGCCCAGGGCCTGCGCGGAGGTGGCGTGGTCCCGCCACTCGAATACGAAGTCGCCGTCGTCCGGGGTGCCCATCCCGCCGTGCAGACAGTCCGCGAGGGCGTCGGAATTGCGGCCGAAATATCCACCCGGGCCGTTCACGGCCTCGCCGATCACTTTCCAGAACTGCTCCAGGCCGGTGACCCGGGAGCCGTCGATCACATAGGTCACGGTCATGGAAGGGAGGGTACAAGTCGTGGAACGTACGGGTCGCTCGCGCAGTCGGTCCGTGATCCGCGCCGCAGGTGGGGGGCTACGGCGCGGATCGGTCCGGAGGGGCCGGGCTTCAGCAGCCCTGGTCGATCAGGTCGAAGGTGGCGTAGTGGTCGCTGGTGTAGTAGTCCTCCTGCGTCCTCTCGCCCGTCACGATCCGGCGCGCGCCGCGGGTCGGGGAGCCGGGGGTGATGACCGTGTACTCGTGGTAGTAGCCGGTGCTCTGGCCGGGCAGGACGCCTTCACGGTTCTGGAAGACGACGCCGTCCTGCGAGTACGGGAACGGGCCGCCCGCGTCGATGAGGTCGAGGGTGTCGTGCGCCTGGGAGGGCAGCGCCGAGTAGCAGATGCTGCTGACCGACGTGATGGATATGGGGGCGGAGGCGGTGGATCCGGTCGGGGCGGTGGCCGCGGTGGCCGGGGCTCCGACGAGAAGGACGGACAGGAGGGCGGCTGCGCCACCGAGCGTGGTGATCCGTGGGGGGATTCGCATAGCCACCATGATGACGCGCGTAGATACGGTCCCGTCAACGCCAACCGATGTGAATTTTTTGGAAGTTAACCCGAGGGGGGAAATGTGTCGAGCAGATGTCCGGCAGCCTTCGGGGTGATTCCGGTTCCCCGTTCACTTATTGATGAGTCGACAAGCGTGACGGCCCGTCTGCGGGGCATGCATCCGGTGAACGTGTTCCGCGAAGGAGTTCGACGAGAAGCCGACGACACGGGAAAACGGGACGACAGCAGGGGGCGGTTCACTGTGCGGGCGGGGGAGACGATGCAACGTCGGGGAGATGCCGGTTCCATGGAGGGCGAGGGCTCGCACCAGCCGGGGGCGAAGGAGCGCCGGCCGGTCCGGCTGCACCGCAGACTGGCCCGCACCGATCTGGCGGCCGTGAGCGAAGTGCGCGGTGCGTTACGGGAGTTCCTGCGCCACCGGTGGCAGGACGAGCCGGCCGAGGTGGCGGAGCTCCTGCTGAGCGAGCTGGTGACCAACGCACTGATCCACACGGGGCACGGGGCGGTCGTCACGGCGAGCGTGGCGCCCGCCGGACTGCGGGTGGAGGTGCGGGACTTCGTGCCCGGACTGCCCCTGCCGTACGTACCGAACGCCGACGACGGTACGCATGGCCGGGGGCTGTTCCTGGTACGGAGTCTCGCGGACGCCTGGGGAGTCGACGCGCATGCGCCGGGCAAGGTCGTCTGGTTCGAGCTGGAAGGCGAAAGGCCCTGACGGCCCGGAAGTGACCGGGCCGTCAGGGCCTGTGGCTGCGGATCAGCCGAACTGCTGCTCCAGATCCTTCAGTTTCCGCTCCAGCGAATCGAGCCGGGGCAGTGCCTGGGTGTCGTCCTCGGCGGTGAGGTCGACGGTGACCGGGTCAGCCGGGTTCCGGTCCGGAGAGCCGGCGCTCGGACCCGTCACGGCTTGCAGGGATGGCCGGGGGCGCAACGGCAGTTGTCCCGGCTCGGATATGGCGGGCTCCACGACGGGCGCGGAGCCCGCCGCGGGGGCGATGGCCTGGACGTCCACCTGGGTGCCGCCGCGGCCGACCCGGCGCCAGGCCCGGTTCTGCCGGTTCAGGGCCTTGATGTGGGCCCGGTCCAGCTTCTCCTGGTCCTTCCTGCGCAGACGGTTCTGCTCCTTCTCCCGCCTGTCCTCACGTACCTCGTCGACGGCCTCGTCCAGCGTGCGTACGCCTTCCAGCAGCATCAGCGACCAGGCGCCGAAGGTCTCCCGGGGGGCGCGCAGCCACCGTACGATCCGGATCTGTGGCAGCGGGCGGGGCACCAGGCCCTGCTCGCGCAGCGCGGCCCGGCGGGTCTGCTTCAGTGCCCGGTCGAAGAGCACGGCCGCCGAGAGCGACATCCCCGCGAAGAAGTGCGGGGCGCCCGCGTGGTCGATGCCGCGCGGCGCGTGCACCCAGTTGAACCAGGCGGCGGCACCGGCGAACGTCCACACGAGCAGGCGCGAGCCGAGCGCCGCGTCACCGTGGCTGGCCTCCCGCACCGCGAGCACGGAACAGAACATGGCCGCGCCGTCGAGGCCGAAGGGGACGAGGTACTCCCAGCCCCCGGAGAGGCCGAGGTTCTGCTCGCCGAAGCCGACGAGCCCGTGGAAGGAGAGCGCGGCGGCGACCGCCGCGCAGCAGAACAGCAGTACGTAGGAGGCGGTGGCGTACAGGGCTTCCTTGCGTCTGCGGCGTTCCTCGCTGCGTTCCCAGCTGTCCTCGGCCACGGATGTGTCAGCTGCGCGCTTGCCGCGCGCGACCACCGCCACCGCCGCCAGGACTCCCACGAGCAGCACGGCGCCCGGAAGCAGCCAATTCAGCGATATGTCGGTCAGTCTCATGCGCGGTCCCTTGCATTGCGTAGGGCATTTCGGGCGCCATGATTGCCGAAACCCCATCACGCACAGGGGGTTTCGGGACAAGAGAACGCCATTGGGTCGGCACGGCGTACGGATGACCGGGATCGGATCGAATGCCCGTACGCGTCCGATGAGTTGCGTTCGAATTGTACTACTCGCGCGAGTGGTGTTGATCAGTGAGCGGGCGTCAGCTTACGTACCCGGTCGGCATCACAGGTACGCGGGCAGGTGACACAGGTGTCCTCGGGGCGCAGAGTGTAGAAGAGACAGCAGCTCGCCCGGTCGCGGGTGGGCAGCGACTCGCCGTTCGGCCCGGTCAGATCGCGGAAGCCCGCGGAGCCGACGTACGGCTTCGTGGTGCCCGGCAGGAGCGCCTCCAGCTCGGTCATCGCCCGCCGCTCCTCGCCCAGCAGATGGGCGATGTACCAGAGCCCCTCGACGATCTCGTCCGTCGCCATGCCCCACAGTGCCCGCCTGCCGCGCCGCATCCTGGGGCCGAAGCCGTCGAGCACCGGGCCGATGTGGTCGGCCACCGCCGCGAGCACCTCGGCCCGCAGCGCCGCCTCGTCGGGCACCACGCGGGCCCCCGGCAGCCCGGCCGCCGGGTCGTCCGGCAGGCAGGCGAACTCCCTCACCCGGAGGGTCAGATGGCCCAGCGCCCGCTGGAACGCCACGTCCCCGACGGGAATCCGGGGCACCCGCCGGTGCAGGAACCAGGGCACCGTCACCAGCAGACAGGCGGGCCAGGCGTAGCGGTGCAGCCCGAAACTGGCGACCACGTCGGGGCGGGGCTCCTGCCCGTAGTCCCGCACCACCTGGGCGTGGTCCCAGGAGAGAAAGGCGTCGAGCGCGGCGCCGCCCGCCGCGAGCTCCTCCGCGCCCACCCAGCCGGCCCCGCCGGGGGCGCTCTCGCCGTCGGCCAGTACCTGCGCGCGCAGCCCGGGAAAGACCTCGGCCAGGCGTGCGTAGGCGTCCGTCACGGCGGACGCCGTGGTGCCGGGGAGCAGGGCGGGGAGTGTCATGCAGGGACCACCGAATCGCGACCGTTTGCAGGTTAGCCTTACCTTACCCGACCGGATCGATGTTTGAACTGCGGCCTCCTGCGCCTATCGTGCACAAAGGGCATGGCACGCGCGAGCCGCGCCCACGGCAGGCCGAGGAGGTACGGGTGGAGCAGGGCAGAGCGCGTGAGAGGTACGGGACCGCCGCGCCTGCGGCCGCCCCGGCGGTCGCCCGGGTGCCCGAACAGGCACGTGGCGAACACACCCACGGCGAGCCCTCCGCCCCCCGGCCGGCGGTGCGGCGGCACTCCGTGCGCGGCCAGATCCTGGAGGCCCTGCGCGCCGCCCTGGTCGACGGCCGGCTGGCTCCGGGCCAGGTCTATTCGGCCCCGGCCCTCGGCGCCCGGTTCGGGGTCTCCGCCACGCCGGTGCGCGAGGCGATGCAGCAGCTGGCCATCGAGGGCGCCGTCGAGGTCGTACCGAACCGGGGGTTCCGGGTGGCCGAGCGCGGCCCGCGCCAGCTCGCCGAGCTGGCCGAGGTGCGGGCCCTGATCGAGGTCCCCGTGATGCTGCGGCTGGCCCGCACCGTCCCGCCCGGCACCTGGTGCGCCCTGCGACCGCTGGCCGAGGCCACGGTGGCCGCCGCGGCCGTGGGCGACCGGGCGAGCTACGCCGAGTCCGACCGGGCCTTCCACGGCGCGGTCCTCGCGCTCTCGGGGAACGAGCAGCTGGTGCAGGTCGCCGACGATCTGCACCGTCGCTCCCAGTGGCCGCTGGAGAGCAACCCCGCCACCCGCCGCGCCGACCTCCTCGCCGACGCGGCCGAGCACACCGCGCTGCTCGACGCGCTGATCGCCCAGGACCTCACCGTCGTGCAGTCGCTCGTACGGGAACACTTCACCGGCGCCGAGGGCTGACCGGCGGCGGCGCCCGCCCTCAGTTCGCCTCGGCGGTCTCCGCCGGAGGCGGGTCCAGGTGCGGCGCCAGCCACGTCGGCACGCCCCCGAGCAGCCGGAACAGCCGGCCCGCCTCGGCGCGCAGCCGGGTCGCGAGCTCGGGCTCCGGTTCGGAGTCCGCGAGGGCGATGAGGGCCGGGGCCGTACCGATCAGGTAGCCCAGCTCCTCCCTGATCCGCAAGGACTCCGCGAAGCCGTGCCGGGCCTCCGCCAGTTCGCCCTCGCGCAGGGCCAGCAGGGCGAGATGACGCCAGGTCGAGGAGAGCAGCAGCGCGTCGCCCCGGGCGGTGGCCCCGGCGTGGGCCCTGCGGTACGCGGCGCGCGCGGCCTGCGGCGAGTCGGCGATGTTCTGCGCGATCAGGCCCCGCCGGAAGTCCAGCAGCGGGCGCCCCGGCGCGGCCGGGGCGAGCAGCGCGGCGGCCCGGCTCAGCGCGACGCTGGCCTCGTCGGCCCGGTCGCGTACCCCCAGGAGTGTCGACGCGTAGGCCAGATGGCCGCGTTCACAGGCGGCCGCGCCGCGTTCGTCGTCGTCGTGGGCGAGCGCCTCCGCGGTGCGCAGCGCGTCCTCGGCGTCGGTCCAGCCCTCCCCGGTGTACAGGCACCGTTCGGTCAGCAGGGCGGTCCGCTGGAGCGCCACGGCCGGATCGCTGCTCGCGCCGGGTTCGAGCAGCGCCGCGGCGTCCGTCCAGCAGGCACGTGACCGCAGCCGCCATACCGCTGTCTGGAGCGGCGGATCGTCATCGGCTGTCGTTCCGGAACCAGACATGGCGGTATGCGCCACATTGCCCTCCCCGAGCGCGCCATCGAGCTGTTGAGTCTGGCGGCATCTCAGCACGGATCGGCACGCCGGGCCAAGGGGTCGTTCCATCTCAGGTGAAAGATTTCACAAACCGCCGGGGCGGCCAACGGCCGTGACAGGGCCGGGGAATCAGCTCATACGCAGGGCGAGGAAGAAATCGAGCTTGTCCTCCAGACGCGAAAGGTCACGTCCCGTCAACTGCTCGATTCGCCCGACCCGGTAGCGCAGCGTGTTGACGTGCAGGTGGAGCCGGGTCGCGCAGCGGGTCCAGGAACCGTCGCAGTCCAGGAACGCCTCCAGGGTCGGGATCAGCTCCGCGCGGTGGCGCCGGTCGTAGTCGCGGAGCGGGTCGAGCAGGCGTGCGGTGAACGCGCGGCGCACGTCGTCCGGTACGAACGGCAGCAGCAGCACGTGCGAGGCCAGCTCGTGGTGCCCGGCGGCGCAGACCCGGCCGGGGCGCGCCGCCGCCACCCGGCGGGCATGCCGGGCCTCCTCCAGGGCGCCGCGCAGCCCCTCGGGCGAATGGACGGCCGCGCTGACACCGAGTGTCAGCCGGCCGTCGTCGGCGAGGCCCGCGGAGAGCGGCTCGCGGACGGCGGCGAGCAGTACATCGGCATGGAGCGCGGGATCGTCGTGCGCGTCGGCGTGCGCGTCGTCCCCACCGGCGCCCCGGTCCGGCGCGGGCGTGGTGACGGCGGGCAGCGGAACGAGGGCGACGGCCTCCTCGCCCGCATGGGCGACCGCGATCCGGTCCGCCGTGTCGGGGCCGGTGACCGCGGGGTCGACCAGGATCTCCTCCAGCAGCGCCTGGGCGACCGGGCCGCCCGGGACGGCGGACCGGCCCTCCGCGCCGCCCCACTCGACCCGCGCCACCACGACCTGCCAGTGCGGCGCCGTCCCGAGGCCCGGCAGCAGCACCGGGGCCGCGACCCGCAGCCTGGCGGCGATCTCGGCCGGCGGGGCGCCCGTCTGGACCAGCTCCAGGACTTCCTGGGCGAGCCTGCGGCGTACCGTACGGGCCGCGTCGCGCCGGTCCCGTTCGACGGCGATCAGCTGGGTGACGCCCTGGAGCAGGTCCAGCCGGGCCGGCGGCCAGTCGCCCGCGTCCGCCTCGACCGCGAGCAGCCAGTCGGAGAGCACCGACTCGCGGACGTCGCGGGAGGCCGGAACGGCGCCGCGGCCGGTGTTCCGGATCGGGAAGAGCGAATATGTGGTGCCCTCGACCGTGGCCCGGTGCGGGGCCCGGCGGCCGGAGCGGGTGGCGGCCAGATGCTGACCGGCCAGCGCGGCGCCGACCGGTCCGGGCAGTGACGTTTCACCGGCCCCCGCGATCTGCCGGCCGGTGGGGGAGAGCACCCAGGCATGCAGGTCGAGGTCGGATCCCAGCAGATCCAGGACCACCTCCGGACCGCCGCCCGCCGGGCCCGAGGTCATCAGCCTGCGGTGCCGGTCCACGACCGCGGCCAGGTCGCCCGCCCGCTCACCGGACACCTGGCGCACGACATGCTCGGTGATCGTTGCGAACGCGACGGTCTCATGGACGGCGAAGAGCGGTAGCCGGTGGTGCGCGCAGGCCTCCACCAGATCGCCGGGGATGTCCCCGAGCTCCGCCTCGCCCGCCGCGAGCCCGGCCACGCCGGCCCCCGCCAGGATCCGTACGAACGGCTCCGAGTCCGCCGCGTCCCGGCGCCAGGCCAGACCCGTCAGGACCAGCTCGCCCCCCGACAGGTAGCGGCTGGGATCCCGCAGGTCGGTGGTCATCACGCCACGGACCGAACGGTCCAGCTCGTCCTCGCCGCCGAGCAGCCGCAGGCCCAGCGCGTCGGTCTCCAGCAGTGCGCGCAGCCGCATCTCGTCGCCGCCGATCTCTTTCGTTGGTGCGGGTGAAAACTGGGTATTGCGGTGAGGTTACTGACCCCCGCCATTCGTTCGAATCTACAAGACGAGGAGATCGACCAGCCAACTCCTTCATGGTTTCGGTGACTGCACCGGGTGGAGCACGGCTTGTGTACTTGGCCCCACACCGCGTTAACAACATATGAACGCCAAGCCGAGGGCCGGCCGCACCCCGCCCCCAGTGAACGACCCGATTGAGAAGAAGAGAGCCACTCATGGACTTCCTTCGCCCCGCCAGCTGGGAGGAGGCGCTCGCCGCCAAGGCCGAGCACCCGACGGCTGTGCCCATCGCGGGTGGCACCGATGTGATGGTCGAGATCAACTTCGACCACCGGCGGCCCGAGTACCTCCTGGACCTGAACCGCATCGGAGAGCTGACCGAGTGGGAGGTGGGCCAGGAGAGCGTACGGCTCGGGGCCTCCGTCCCGTACAGCCACGTCATGGAGCACCTGCGGGCCGAGCTGCCCGGACTGGCGCTCGCCTCGCACACCGTCGCCTCGCCCCAGATCCGCAACCGCGGCGGCGTCGGCGGCAACCTGGGCACCGCCTCGCCCGCCGGCGACGCCCATCCGGCCCTGCTCGCCGCGGGCGCCGAGGTCGAGGCCGAATCCGTACGCGGAACCAGGATGATCCCGATCGACGCCTTCTACACCGGCGTCAAGCGCAACGCCCTCGAACCGGACGAGCTGATCCGGGCCGTGCACATCAAGAAGGCCGACGGGCCCCAGCAGTACTCCAAGGTCGGCACCCGCAACGCGATGGTCATCGCCGTCTGCGCCTTCGGCCTGGCCCTGCACCCCGAGACCCGCACGGTGCGCACCGGCATCGGCTCGGCCGCCCCCACGCCCGTACGGGCGAAGGAGGCCGAGGAATTCCTGAACGCCGCGCTCGAAGAGGGCGGCTTCTGGGACAGCCGCGCGATCATCACCCCGTCCATCGCCAGACAGTTCGCCACGCTCGCCGCCGGTGCCTGCAACCCGATCGACGATGTGCGCGGCACCGCGAGCTACCGCCGGCACGCGGTCGGGATCATGGCCCGCCGCACCCTCGGCTGGACCTGGGAGTCGTACCGCGGCAATGGCCGCAGCACCGAAGGAGCTGCCTGATCATGCGCGTCAATTTCACGGTCAACGGCCGCAGGCACGAGGCGGACGACGTCTGGGAGGGCGAGTCCCTCCTCTACGTGCTGCGCGAGCGGATGGGCCTGCCCGGTTCGAAGAACGCCTGCGAGCAGGGCGAGTGCGGCTCCTGCACGGTCCGCCTGGACGGTGTGCCGGTCTGCTCCTGCCTGGTCGCCGCGGGTCAGGTGGAGGGGCGCGAGGTCGTCACGGTGGAGGGCCTCGCGGACTTCGCCGCCCACCGCGCCGAGCAGCACCCGGGCAGCGGCTGCGCCTCCGGCGCGTGCGGCACGGCCCTCGACAAGGCCCGGCGTTGGGAGGCCGCGCCGTCCGGCGAGGAGAGCCGGGAGACCGGTGAACTCTCTCCGATCCAGCAGGCGTTCATCGACGCCGGAGCCGTCCAGTGCGGCTTCTGCACCCCCGGCCTGCTGGTCGCCGCCGACGAGCTGCTGGAGCGCAACCCGGAACCGTCCGACGCGGACATCCGCGAGGCGCTCTCCGGCAACCTCTGCCGCTGCACCGGCTACGAGAAGATCCTCGACGCGGTCCGCCTCGCGGCCGCCCGCGCGGAAGAAACGGTCTGACGATGGGCGTAACCGGCAACCCCACCAGCATCAACCAGGGCACCCGCACCAAGGGCGGCATCGGCGAGTCGACGCTCCGCCCCGACGGCATCCTCAAAGTCACCGGAGAGTTCGCGTACTCCTCCGACATGTGGCACGAGGACATGCTCTGGGGCCACACACTGCGCTCCACGGTCGCGCACGCCGAGATCGTCTCCATCGACACCTCGGAGGCACTCGCCACGTCCGGCGTCTACGCCGTACTCACCTACGACGACCTGCCGAGCACGGTGAAGAACTACGGGCTGGAGATCCAGGACACCCCCGTTCTCGCCCACGGCAGGGTCCGTCACCACGGCGAACCGGTGGCGCTGGTCGCCGCCGACCACCCGGAGACGGCCCGCCGCGCCGCCGCGAAGATCAGGATCGACTACCGCGAACTGCCCGTCATCACCGACGAGGCCTCCGCCACCGCCCCCGACGCGATCCTCATCCACGAGGGGCGCGACGACCACCACGCCGGGCACGTACCGCACCCCAACATCGTCCACCGCCAGCCCATCGTCCGCGGCGACGCGGACGCGGCGGCGGCCCGTGCCGATGTCGTCGTGAGCGGTGAGTACGTCTTCGGCATGCAGGACCAGGCCTTCCTCGGCCCCGAGTCGGGTCTGGCGGTGCCCGCCGAGGACGGCGGCGTCGACCTGTACGTCGCCACCCAGTGGCTCCACTCCGACCTGCGCCAGATCGCACCGGTCCTGGGCCTGCCCGAGGACAAGATCCGCATGACGCTCTCCGGCGTCGGCGGGGCCTTCGGCGGCCGCGAGGACCTGTCGATGCAGATCCACGCCTGCCTGCTCGCCCTGCGCACCGGCAAACCGGTCAAGATCGTCTACAACCGGTTCGAGTCCTTCTTCGGCCACGTCCACCGCCACCCGGCGAAGCTCTGGTACGAGCACGGCGCCACCCGCGACGGCAAACTGACCCACATGAAGTGCCGCATCGTGCTGGACGGCGGGGCCTACGCTTCCGCCTCCCCGGCCGTCGTCGGCAACGCCTCCTCGCTCTCCGTCGGCCCGTACGTCATCGACGACGTCGACATCGAGGCCATCGCGCTCTACACCAACAACCCGCCGTGCGGCGCCATGCGCGGCTTCGGAGCGGTGCAGGCCTGCTTCGCCTACGAGGCCCAGATGGACAAGCTCGCCGCCGAACTGGGCATGGACCCCGTCGAGTTCAGGCAGCTCAACGCCATGGAACAGGGCACCCTCCTGCCGACCGGACAGGTCGTCGACTCACCCGCACCGGTCGCCGAACTGCTGCGCCGCGTCAAGGACATGCCGCTGCCGCCCGAGCGCCAGTGGGAGGTGGCCGGCGAACAGGCCGACGTACGGGCCCTGCCCGGCGGGCTCTCCAACACCACCCACGGCGAAGGCGTCGTGCGCGGCATCGGCTACGCGGTCGGCCTCAAGAACGTCGGCTTCTCCGAGGGCTTCGACGACTACTCCACCGCGCGGGTGCGCATGGAGGTCGTCGCCGGCGAACCGGTCGCCACCGTGCACACCGCCATGGCGGAGGTCGGGCAGGGCGGCGTCACCGTCCACGCCCAGATCGCCCGTACCGAACTCGGCGTCGCCCAGGTCACCATCCACCCGGCCGACACCCAGGTCGGCTCGGCCGGCTCCACCTCCGCGTCCCGGCAGACCTACGTCACCGGCGGCGCCGTGAAGCACTCCTGCGAGGCCGTCCGCGAGAAGGTCCTGGAGATGGGCCGCCGCAAGTTCGGTACGTACCACCCCGCGTGGGCCACCGCCGAACTGCTCCTGGAGGGCGGCAAGGTCGTCACCGACGGCGGCGAGGTGCTGGCCGACCTGGTCGACGTACTGGAGGAAGAGGCGGTCGACATCGAGCTGGAGTGGCGCCACCGGCCCACCGAGGCGTTCGACCTCCGCACCGGACAGGGCAACGGCCATGTCCAGTACTCCTTCGCAGCCCACCGCGCGGTCGTCGAGGTCGACACCGAACTCGGTCTGGTCAAGGTCATCGAACTGGCCTGCGCCCAGGACGTCGGCAAGGCGCTGAACCCGCTCTCCGTCGTCGGTCAGATCCAGGGCGGCACCATCCAGGGCATGGGCATCGCGGTGATGGAGGAGATCGTCGTCGATCCCAGGACCGCGAAGGTCAGGAACCCGTCCTTCACGGACTATCTGCTCCCCACGATCCTCGACACCCCGACCATCCCGGTCGATGTGCTCGAACTCGCCGACGACCACGCCCCGTACGGGCTCCGTGGCATCGGCGAGGCACCCACCCTGTCGTCCACCCCGGCCGTCCTCGCGGCGATCCGGAACGCGACGGGCCTGGAGCTCAACCGGACGCCGGTGCGCCCCGAGCACCTCACCGGCAGCTGAGCCGCGGCTCCATCCGATCTCTCCGGGCGGTGCGTGCCTCCCAGGAACGTCACACTTCCGTCGCCCGCACCGCCCGGAGAACCGCGGTACCGCAGTTACGCAGTACCGCAACAACAGCAGTGCGGGTGACGCCGCACACGTACCACGTCACACGTCACATTCCACTCTGCATGAACAGTTCGCCTCGGGCCGTCCCCCGGGTCGTGCCGCCAGCGCAGTCATCCCAAATCCCGTATATCGATTCTTCATCGCGGGTGCCCCTGTGAACCTTGGGAGTCAGGCATCATGACCCAGCAGTCAGTGGAGCCCAGGACCGGTGCGGAGGACGCGGGCTCAGGCTCGCGCGTCCCCGCCGGAAGATCCTGGCTCGACCGGTACTTCCACATCTCCGACCGTGGCTCCACCGTCGCACGCGAAGTGCGCGGCGGCATCACCACCTTCATGGCGATGTGCTACATCCTCCTACTCAACCCGCTCCTGCTGTCCGGGCCGGACGCGGCGGGCCACCGGCTCAGCCACGCCGGGCTGATCACGGCGACCGCCCTGGCCGCCGCCGTCTCCACTTTGCTGATGGGCTTCATCGGCAAGGTGCCCCTCGCCCTCGCCGCGGGACTCTCCGTCTCCGGCGTGCTCGCCACCCAGGTGGCACCCCACATGACCTGGCCGCAGGCCATGGGCATGTGCGTGATGTACGGCGCCGTGATCGTGCTGCTGGTCGTCACCGGGCTGCGCGAGATCATCATGAACGCCATACCCCTGGCCCTGAAGCACGGCATCACCATCGGCATCGGCATGTTCATCGCGCTGATCGGCCTGGTCAACGCCGGTTTCGTCGGCAAGGGCGCCCCCGTCACGCTCGGCACCGGCGGACAGCTCGCCGGCTGGCCCGTCCTGCTCTTCTGCGTCACCCTGCTGCTCATCTTCATGCTCCAGGCCCGCAATGTGCCCGGCGCGATCCTGATCGGCATCGTCGTCGGCACGGTCCTCGCCGTCATCGTCAACGCGGCCACCGACATCAGCCCCAAGGCCTGGGGCGGCAGCGCACCCGAACTCCAGGGCAGCGCGGTCTCGATGCCCGACTTCGGGCTCTTCGGCCATGTCGAGTTCGGCGGCTGGGGCGACATCGGCGTCATGACCGTGGGAATGATCGTCTTCACCCTGGTGCTGGCCGGCTTCTTCGACGCGATGGCGACCATCATCGGTGTCGGCACCGAGGCCGGACTCGCCGACAGCAAGGGCCGGATGCCCGGCCTGTCCAAGGCACTGTTCATCGACGGTGCGGGCGGTGCGATCGGCGGTGTCTCCGGGGCGTCCGGGCAGACCGTCTTCATCGAGTCCGCGACCGGCGTCGGCGAGGGGGCCCGCACGGGTCTGTCCTCCGTCGTCACCGGTGTGCTCTTCGCCGCCGGGCTCTTCTTCACCCCGCTCGCCCAGATCGTCCCCGGCCCGATCGCCGCCGCCGCACTGGTCGTCATCGGCGCGATGATGATGCAGAACGCCCGGCACGTCGACTGGAGCGACCGCTCCGTGGCCGTACCGGTCTTCCTGACCGTGGCGCTGATGCCGTTCACGTACTCGATCACCGCCGGGGTCGGCGCCGGGGTGATCTCCTTCGCCGCGATCAAGGCGGCGCAGGGCAAGTTCCGCGAAGTGGGCGTCTTCATGTGGGTGCTGACCCTCGTGTTCGTCGTGTACTTCGCGCTCAGCCCGATCGAGAGCTGGATCGGCGCCAAGTAGGGCCGAACCGATACCGCTTCCCCTCCGCACACCCGTAGAAGGAGAGAGCCATGCTGGACATCGCCGAGGAGCTCAACCGGTGGGTCGAGCAGGGACGCGAATTCGCCGTGGCCACCGTCGTGGCCGTCGGCGGCAGCGCGCCCCGGCAGCCCGGAGCCGCGCTCGCCGTCGACCGCGACGGCACGGCGATCGGATCGGTCTCCGGCGGGTGTGTGGAGGGCGCGGTCTACGAACTGTGCGAGCAGGCCCTGGACGAGGGCACCGCCGTGCGCGAACGGTTCGGCTACAGCGACGAGGACGCCTTCGCGGTCGGGCTGACCTGCGGCGGCGTCATCGACATCCTGGTGACACCGGTCCGTGCGGACGACCCCGCACGCCCGGTGTTCGCCGCCGCGTTCGCCGCCGCCGCGCGGGGGACGGCGGCGGCCCTGGCCAGGATCACCGACGGGCCGGCGGAACTCCTCGGACGCCCCCTGCTCGTCCACCCCGACGGCTCGTACGAGGGCGGGCTCGGCGGACACCCCGAACTGGACCGCACCGCGGCAGCCGACGCCCGCGCCATGCTCGACGCGGGCCGAACCGGCTCCGTCACCATCGGCGCCGAGGGCTCGCGCTGCGGACAGCCCCTCACCCTGCTCGTCGAATCGAGCGTCCCACCGCCCCGGATGATCGTCTTCGGGGCCATCGACTTCGCCTCGGCACTGGTCCGCGCGGGCAAGTTCCTCGGGTACCACGTGACCTTGTGCGACGCCCGCCCGGTCTTCGCCACGAAGGACCGCTTCCCCGAGGCCGACGAGCTGGTCGTCGACTGGCCGCACCGCTACCTCGCGGCGACCGAGGCCGACGCGCGCACCGTCCTGTGCGTCCTCACCCACGACGCCAAGTTCGATGTCCCGTTGCTGAAGCTGGCGTTGGGGATGCAGGTCGCGTACGTCGGAGCGATGGGGTCGCGCCGCACCCACCTGGAGCGCAACGACCGGCTGCGCGAGGTCGGCGTCACGGAGCTGGAACTGGCCAGGCTGCACTCGCCGATCGGCCTCGATCTCGGTGCACGCACCCCCGAGGAGACCGCGCTGTCGATCGCCGCGGAGATCGTCGCCGACCGGCGCGGCGGCAGCGGTGTTCCGCTCAAGGGCGCGCACACCCCGATCCATCACGAGGCGGGCGAGCCGCCCACAGCCGTGATCACATCCGTGGCCTGAACCGGTCCCCTGGCCGTGACCGCCGGGGGCGGAATGCCGCCACGGCGGCTTCACGCCAGGTGTGAACTCGACCGTAGCCACGGTTTTGCCGGTAGATCAGCTGCATGACATTCACTCCCTCCTCCGTCCCCGGCCGGGCGAGACCCGCTCGCGCGGGACGCAGGGCCCTGCTCATAGCGACCTCGGTCGCCCTGGTGAGCGGCGCACTGCTTCCCGCGACGGGCTCCGCCTCCGCCGCCCCGGCACGGCCCGGGCCCACCGGCCACCAGGCCGCCGCCCCCGTCAAGGAGTACGACATCACCCTGCTCACGGGCGATGTCGTGCACTACACCGACGGGGCGGGCAAGCAGGACACCGTCACCGTGGACCGCCCCGACGGCGCGAAGGGCGGGGTGCATGTCCAGCAGGCCGGCGACGACATCTACGTACTGCCCGACGAGGCCACCGGGCTGCTCGCGGCCGGAAAGCTGGACCGCAGGCTGTTCAATGTCTCCGCCCTCGCGAAGATGGGGTACGACGACAAGAGCTCGGGCGGCATACCGCTGATCGCCACCTACCCGGCCGGCAAGGGCCGTTCGCTGCCCGCCGCCCCGCGTGGTGCCAAGAAGGTCCGCACCCTCGACAGCATCCACGGCGCCGCGCTGAAGGCCGGCAAGGACACCGCCCGCACCTTCTGGAACGGCATCACCGGTGCCCCCGAAGCCCGTTCGCTGGACGCCGGTATCGCCAAGCTCTGGCTCGACGGCCGTGCGGAGGCGTCGCTCAAGGACTCCGTTCCCCAGGTCAACGCCCCGCAGGCGTGGGCCGAAGGATATGACGGCAAGGGCTCCAAGGTCGCCGTCCTGGACACCGGCATCGACGCCACGCACCCGGACGTCAAGGACCGCATCCTCGAAACCAGGAGCTTCGTGCCGGGCGAGGAGGTCGTCGACCGGAACGGCCACGGCACGCACGTCGCCTCCACGATCGCGGGCTCCGGCGCCGCCTCCGAAGGCGTCAACAAGGGCGTCGCCCCGGGCGCCGGCCTGATCATCGGCAAGGTGCTCAGCGACGAGGGCTCCGGTGCCGACTCCGGCATCATCGAGGCCATGGAGTGGGCGAAGGCCGAAGGCGCCGACGTCGTCTCGATGAGCCTCGGCTCCAGCATCCCGGACGACGGCTCCGACCCGATGTCGCAGGCGGTCGACGCCCTCTCCGCCGACGGCGGTCCGCTGTTCGTGATCGCCGCGGGCAACTCCTACGGCGAGGGCACCATCGGCTCGCCCGGGTCGGCCCAGAAGGCGCTCACCATCGCCGCCGTCGACAAGCAGGACAACCGCGCGTCCTTCTCCTCGATGGGCCCGCTGGTCAGGTCCTACGGTCTGAAGCCCGACCTCTCCGCACCGGGCGTGGACATCAACGCGGCGGCCTCGCAGTCGGTCCCGGGCATCGACGGCATGTACCAGTCGATGTCCGGTACGTCGATGGCGACCCCGCACGTCGCGGGCGCGGCCGCCATTGTGAAGCAGCGTCACCCCGACTGGTCCGGCCAGCGGATAAAGGACGCGCTGATGAGCTCGTCCAAGGAACTCCCGGACTACACCCCGTACGAGCAGGGCACCGGCCGGCTCGACGTGAAGGCGGCGGTCGACACCACGATCGAGGCCACCGGCTCCGTCGCGGTCGCCTCGTACGACTGGCCGCACTCCCCGTCCGACCCGGTCGCCGAGCGCACCATCACCTACCGCAACACGGGTGCCGAGGACGTCACGCTGGACCTGGCCACGGACACGGACGACGAGGCGTACACCCTCTCGGCGAAGCAGCTGACCGTCCCGGCCGGCTCCACCGCCGAGGCCGTGCTCTCGCTGGACCCGTCGAAGGTCGCGAACAACACCCGGTTCTCCGGCCAGGTCGTCGCCAAGAACGCGGCGGGCACCACCGTCGCCCACACCGGCTTCGCCCTGAACAAGGAGCAGGAGCTGTACGACCTGACGCTGAGGCTCCGCGACCGCGACGGCAAGCCGATGGACGGCACCGTCGTCCTCGGAGCGCTGGGCGACCCGCAGCTGCAGCCCGTCGCCGTCCCGGGCGAGACCACACTGCGGCTGCCGCCGGGCAACTACACCGCCTGGACGGCGGCGGACGTCGCCGGGGACCGCGCCGACTCCAAGGCCCTGGCCTTCCTCGCGGCCCCCGAGATCATCCTCGGCAAGGCGGCCACGGTCACCCTCGACGCGTCCAAGGCCCGCAAGGTCTCCGTGCGGACGCCGAAGGAGACCGAGACCAGGCAGCTGCGCTACGACATGGCACGTACCGCGCCGGACGGCACCGTCCAGCGCGACGCCTACCAGATCCCGCTGACGTACGACCAGCTGTGGGCGAGCCCCACCAAGAAGGTCACCCAGGGCAGCTTCTCCTTCCTGACCCGCTGGCGGCAGGGCGAGAAGCTGATCGACCTGACCGCCGGCGGCAGTGATGTCCCGGTGACCGCGCAGGGCGGTGCCCCGGTCGCGGAGAGCGGCACGCAGAAGCTCGCCACCGTCTTCGCGGGCGACGGGGCCGCGGCCGACTACAAGGGCCTGGACGCCAGGGGCAAGGCGGTCGTCATCCGCCGCAGCGACGCGGTCGCTCCCGAGGACCGGGCGGCCAACGCGGTGGCCGCGGGCGCCGAGGCGCTCTTCGTCGTCAACGACGGCGACGGCGTCGCGATGGAGTGGTACGCCCCCTACGGAACCGAGACCACCGTCCCGGTCGCCTCGGTCCAGCGCCTCGCGGGCGAGAAAATGATCGATTCGGCCCGGCGCGGCGCGAAGGTGACGGTCGCCCAGCGGAAGTTCGCCCGCTACGTGTACGACCTGGTCGACCGCCACGACGGCGTCGTGCCGGACCGCTCGCTGGAGTACGCGCCGTCGGCCCGTCGGCTGGCGAAGGTGGAGAACACCTTCTACGGCCACAAGGACATGCTCGGCGGCGGCTACCGCTACGACATCCCGGACTACGGACCGGGCATCGGCTTCGAGGAGTACGAGAAGTTCCCCGGTACCCGCGAGGAGTGGGTCGACCCGCTTGCGGGCGCCTCCTTCTGGTACGAGAACCACTCGGTCCTCAACGCCGACGAGAGCGGTTTCGCGCAGGAGATGCGCAGCGGCGAGCTGGACTACACGGCCGGCCGCACCTACCCGGCCCAGTGGTTCGCGCCGATCACCCGGCCGCGTCTGGGGACCGGCTACTGGGGTCCGTTCCGGTCCGTCTACAACGACATCCAGTACAACTTCACCCCGTGGACGGACTCCGGAGCGGGCCACTCGGGCGCCATGCCGGAGGACGAGTACGACACCACCGTCACGTCCTTCTACCAGGGCGACACCCTGATCAAGAAGGCCCCGGGCCGGGCGGGCTTCGCCTGGGACGTCTCGCCCGAGAAGCTGCCGTACCGCTTCGTGCTCGACTCCGCCCGGGACGGCGACGTGTGGCGGACGTCCACCCGCACCCACACCGAGTGGAACTTCGTCTCGGGTGCCATGGACGAGAACGGCCCGTCCCAGGCCGACATCCCGATGCTCCAGCTGGACTACCGGGTCGACACCGACCTGGCCGGTGACGTGCGGGCCGGGCAGTGGACCGAGGTGGGTCTCTCCTCCGGTACGCAGGAGTGGCTGGACGGTGCGGTGAAGGCCACCGGTGCCTCGCTGTCGGTCAGCTACGACGACGGGGAGACCTGGGAGGCGGTGCAGCTCCGCAAGGACGCGGCCGGTTCCTGGACCGCCCGGTTCAAGACCCCGAAGAAGCCCGGCTCGTTCGTCTCGCTCAAGGCGCACGCCGGGGCGGCCGGCGGGCTGGGCGTGGACCAGGAGATCGTCCGGGCCTTCGGCCTGAAGTGACCCGCTGAGTTCCGTTCCCGAGGCGGCACCGAGGCGGTCGCGCACTCCCCGACGGGGGCGAGCCGCAGGGCCGGTGCCGGGGCCGTGAAGAGGGTGGGGCGGTGCAGCACCCGCCCCATCGCGGCCGTCACCTCGCTGTTGGTGACCGGG
>NZ_JBEZLL010000034.1:0-84451 GCF_040652135.1 Streptomyces sp. NPDC048295 | reverse complement strand
CCCAACCCCGCCGAGCTCGAACTCCCCGACATGGCCACCGTGGACCAGCCCGTCGTCACCAACTGGTCCACCAACCGCAACGAGACCATCCCCCGTGTCATCTGACCAACCGGCCCCCACCGCCCGGAACTCGAACTCCCGCGAAGTCCCCCCGCCCGGCCGCCGGCGTTCGCCCGCCCCCAACCCGACGGGCGGCATGGCCCCAGCGCATGCTCGATGGGCGAGGGCGGATGCAGGTACTCGGTGGGCACGTCGTCGTACGGGATGCCGCCCAAGGGCCGCGTGCTCCGGCGCCCGGACCCAGACCGGATGCTCGGCAACCCGCGCTGTCACCAGCGCCGTTGCGGCAGGACGGGAGGCCGATCCCGTACAGCCGGCCGTCGCGCAGCCGGCGCCGGTGTCACAGGTGCGCGATGACCTCCTGGATACCGGGCAGCAGCACCCGTATGGGCACCGGCATCGGCTCGGGGCGGAGGACGCTGCAGGTCTCCCACCATAGGGACGGACGCTGACAGTACCCGCCGCCGGAGTGGATGCTCTCCTCTGTCCACAGGGGCTCCGTGGCCGAATGGGCAGCATGAGCGATCACGAGCAGCAGTCGGCCCCGCGCCGAGGCAAGGTCCTGGAGCGCTACCGTGCCGGAAAGCTGACGAACCCGCAGAAGCCTTCTGGTGCCGGAAAGGCTACCGAATGAGCACTTGCGACAAGTTGGATGGTTCATCGGTGACAACCGGGCCGCCTGAACCGGTCCTGTCCGTAAGCTGGTCCGGCTTCGCCGGTGACAGCTTCGCAACTTCGGTTCACCTATCCGACGAGCCGCCGAACGAATGCTCTGGGGGTGGGCCGCTCCCGAATCCGCAGCGCGAGCGGTCCGTCCCGGGGCTCCGGGGCGTCCCACCGCAGCTGCTCGGCCACCACCATGCTGCAGGCGATTCAGACCTCTGGAACGGTGTGCCGCCCTGTCGACACCGCATCCGTTGCCGTTCGGCGGGCCCCGGGCAGGCAGGTCGGGGCCCGGCCCCCTTGGTGAGGGCGATGCCCGGGTCGGTGGGTTGATCGGTCGGCGAGTCTTGATCGCCTCTGAGCCCGCTGGTTAGTTTGGTTGCATGACCGACCACAGAGCCCTCGCCTGGCCACCTGCTCCGATCAAGACCGAGCGGCTCGTACTCCGTGAGTCCGAGGCCCGGGACCGCGAGGCGGTCATCGAGCTGAGCGCCTCGCCGGAGGTGAACACCTATCTCGGTGGCCCTCGACCACGTGCCGAGCTCGAACGCACGGTGCCCGAGGTGCCTGGGCAGTTCCGTGGCTGGTTCGTGGCCGAGCTCGACGGGGTAATGATCGGTACGGTCCAGCTCAAACCGCATGCCCCCGAGCGTCCGAACAACCGCCGTCTGGAGGCGGGGGAGACTGAGCTCGGCTACTTGTTCCTACCGGAGGCGTGGGGGCACGGGTACGCCATAGAGGCATGCGCAGCGGCACTCGACTGGTTTGCCGGCGCGCTGCCCGGTGAGCCGGTGGTGCTCTATACCCAGACCGCCAACGCCCGCTCGGTCCGCCTCGCGGCGAAGCTGGGGTTCACCGAGCTGGAACGATTCGAGGCGTGGGGCGCCGAGCAGTGGTTCGGCGCGTGGTCTTCACTCACGCCGTCCGGCTGATCGGCTCCGTGGTCGACGATCGCAGGTTTCCCCGGCCACCGGTCAGGTATCTTGCTTGGCGTGTTCGGCGGCGATGGATTGGTAGCGGTTGGACTCGGTGCCAGTCTGGATGAGGGTGCAGCGGATGACGATCCGGTCGGCGATGGCGGCGCAGAGCCGGGAGTCAGCGAAGCTTTGTCTCATCCCGCAAACGGGGGGTTCGTCGCGACCGCGGCGGCCTTGCGTTCCTCCCGCCGGGGTGGAGTCCACGCCCCATACCTCGTCGCTCCACACCGAGGTGGTGGTGGCCAGGATCCGGTTGACGCTTCGCATCACACCGGCGGCCTTGCGCAGCCGCTTGCTGTAGCCGGGCTGCTGGGGCAGATAGGGGAAGAGGTGGCGCAGGTGGGCACGGGCATGGCGGAGCCATTTGGCCTCGGAGGTGTAGCCGCGTATGGCCGTGAATCACGGCGAGGGTGACCAGTTCGGCATCGCTCAGGCAGGGTGTAATGCCGACCGGCGGGCGCCACGGCGCCAGGTCGGGACGCTCCTCAGCATGTCGTCGGTCGTCGCATAGAGTGCTGTCGCGAGGGTGTCCACATCGTTCGTCACAAAACGATCTTGGGCATCCTCGCTCTCGTTTCCACAGGCACCCCTTGGGCCACACCACAAGGAGGAACCAGTGTCATACCCGCAACTGCTCACCCCCGAGCAGAAGCTCACCGACGCGAAGAGGCTGTTGAGCCTCCCGCGTATCGTCGTGATCTGCGGCTCCACCCGCTTCATGACCGAGATGAACGAGGCCGATCTGCGGGAGACCAAAGCCGGGAAGATTGTCGTCAAACCGGGCTGTGACATGAAGTCGCCGCACGAACTTTGGTCCGATCCTGTCGAGGCCGAGGCGCTGAAGGTTCGACTCGACGATCTGCACCGGGCGAAGATCCGGCTCGCTGATGAGGTGCTCGTAGTCGGCGACTACATCGGAGACAGCACCCGGGCTGAAATCGCCTACGCCCGGTCGCTGGGCAAGCCCGTGAGGTTCACGCACCCCGAAGTCGACCCTGACGCCTGACCGCCCGCTGTCACCTCGACAACCAGGGAAGGCAGCTCGCCGCGTGACCGTCTCACGGTGGCTTCGGCCGCCGCCCACCCCACACCCTCTGCAGCCATCCCTTGGAATTGATCACCTAGGTGAGGCCCTCAAGGAAGTCCGAGAGCGCGGTGTGTAAAATTTCAGGCTGTTCCAGGTGCAGGTCGTGGCCGGTGCCAGGGATGCTCAAGGCTGTGGTGGCGGGTCGCTGCCGGAGCATCTCGTCGGCTTCCTGTGCAGGGACGAAGCTGGATTGGGCCAGGACGACCAGGGTGGGGCATGCGACCTGTCCCCACTCGTGCCGGAAGGAACGCTGGGCGTTCTCCGTCAGTGAGCGGACCATCACGTCCCGGTCGAAGCGAGGCCACCATTCGCCCTCGCGTTCCTCCAGCCCGGCCGCCCAGCTTGCGCCAATTGGTCCGCCGCCCCAAAACGCGGCTGCTGCTTCGCGTGAGGAGAACGGTATCGGCCATGAGTCGAGCCATCCGCCGATGTCCACGGGGCCGTTCGGGTTTGGACCGCCGGATCCGGCCTCGACGAGCACGAGCGCGCGGAAGAGTCCGGGGTGTGCGGCGGCGGTGAGCATGGCCGTGTGCCCGCCCAGCGACTGGCCGACCAGGGCGGGCCGCTGCAGCGCCAGCTGATCGACAACGGCGATGACGTCGGCAACGTAGGCGGCGCGGGAGACGTCCTGCGGGCGGCGCTCGCTGGCGCCGTGCCCGCGCTGGTCAACCGCGACGACCCGATATCTGGAGCTCAAGCGCCTGGCCAGCACGTCCCATTCGCCCGCGTGACCGGCCAGGCCGTGCAGCAGCACGATGGGCTGTCCAGGCCCACCCCAGTCCCGGCAGCCAAGCCGGACGCCGTCTCGCACCACCACGTGTTCAGACCATGCCACGTCGCCCCCCAGGCAATCGGCTGCCCTTGATCATGCGCAACCGCTTCGGGCGTTCGATGAGTCGGCCGCGTTCGAAGCGGGCGCCTGCCCGGACGAGGGCGACGAGGTGGGGTGCGTTCACGGCCCGCCACCGTTGCTGGGCAGACTCGACGAGTTTGAAGACCATGGTCAGCCCGGCGGGGCGGGAGCCAGTGCCGCGGGTGACCTTGGTTCGCACTTGGGCGGTGGCGAAGGCCGACTCGATCGGATCCGTGGTGCGCAGGTGGGTCCAGTGTTCGGCCGGGAAGTCGTAGAACGCCAGAGCTTGCTCCTGATCATCGGTGATCTTTTCGACCTTTTTGGGGATCAGACCAGCTCAAAATTATCCCGACTCGCGGCAGCCGTCCTTGAGCGCGACCAGTTTCTTGGAGCCGTCGGCACGCACTCCGATCAGGACCAGGACACATGCTTTGGCCTTTTCCGGGCGGACGTTGAGGCGGATGCCGTCGGCCCACAAACGTACACGTGGTCGACCTCGGACAGGTCGTGATCCATGAACGGGGCGCGGTCGGCCTGCCACTGCGCCGTCAGCCGGGTGACCGTCGCGGGTGAGAGACCGGTCGAGCTGCCCACGAACTGCTTCAGCGCGGGCACGAAGTCGTTTGAGGACAGGCCGTGCAGGTGGAGCAGCGGCAGCACCTCGCTGGTCTTCGATGACTTGCGGCACCAAGGCGGCAATATCGCGGAGGCGAACCGCTTGTGCTCGTCCGTGGCTTGTCGAGATGCTTGTCGTTCACCCGGGGCGCCTTCACCTCGACCGCGCCGGCTGCGGTGGTGACCAAGGCCCCTTGGCCCTGCAGGTGATACGTGAGCTCTCTTTTTATCAGCCGCTTGTGAATACTCAGCGTGCGAGCTCGGGAGTATTTCCCCCGGGCAGTCTGTGCATCGTTCGGAGCGGTGACAGGAAGTTAGGGAGGAAGCTCAGTGTCATACCGGCTGCACCAATCCACAAGGTGGTTGTGGCTCCGAAGGCGGAGCCCGAGGCTCCGCCCAAGAGCCCACCGACAGGAATGCCACCCCAGGACACGAATCGGGTGGTCGCGCTCATCCGGCCAAGAAGCCGATCCGGTGTCAGGGCCTGTTGGAAGCTTGATTGAGAGACAACGCGAACGACTCCACCCAGTGAAAGGGCCGCAAGTCCGATCGCAGCCATGTACAGGCTCGAGCCCGGTCGCGCCAATGGCATCAGGGCAGTCAACGGACAGGTGACCAGTGCTGCGATCCAGATGGTCGGACCCTGCCCGATCCACTTCGAGATCGTGGTTGCCGTCAGTGCTCCGAGCAGGGCGCCACAACCCATCCCGGACAGAACAAGGCCGATGGCGAAGGGCTGGAGGCCCATCTCCCGCTCCAGGAAGACCAGCAGCATGGTTTGATACATGACCAGGAAAAGATTGAATATCGCATCTCCCAGCATGATTGCGCGCAGGGGCGAGTGCTTGAGGGTGAACCCGAGTCCATCCTTGATCTCCTGCCACAGTTGCGGATTCTCACTCGGCTCCGGCTTTGGTTCGCGTCTGCGGATAGTGATTGCGAGCAGTCCGGACATGGCCATTCCGGCCGAACTCGCCAAGAGTGTTGCAGGAGCTCCAACCAGGCCGATCAGCGGCCCTGCCACCGTCGGCCCGCTGATACTGGTCACCGAGCGTATTGCCGAAAGCTTTGAGTTTCCTTCCATGAGATTACTGCGACCAACCAGGTGTGGGAGATAGCTGACGTACGCGACATCGAAGAATGCGGTCAGCACTCCATGAAACAAGGCGACTATGTAGAGCCACCAGATGGTGAGCAGGCCGGCCCACCACGCGACAGGTATCGTTATGAGGGCCAGTGCGCGGACGAGATCAGTGCTGATCATTACCGATCGCTTTCGCATGCGGTCCACCCATGCGCCCGCCGGTAGCCCGATCAGGAGCGATCCTGCGGTGGTCATCGTGGCCAAGAGCCCGACCTGGAACTCGTCAGCATTCAATGCCACGACGGCAACCAGAGGCAACGCCAGAAAGATGATGCGGTCGCCTAGTTGTCCGAGCGCGGTGGCAGCAAACAAACGCCCGAAATCCCGATCTCTCAGGAGTCCGAGCCGGGAGGTCTTTGGCATTCGTGTCCTCTGCTCTCGGAAGTGAAAGGCCAGTTCCACTGGCTTCAAGGGCTACGGGCGGTCGACTCCGAACTCGTAGACCACTTCCCGACGCACGTCCGGAATGACCATGTCGGCGGTCTCCACCGGGCGCCCGTCGGCGGCGTAGATGGTGCGCTCGATCTGGAGCACGAGGTCCCCCACACTGATCCCCAGCAGGTTCGCTTGCGTCTGAGTGGCACGAGCCGGGCGCGGAACCTCCGACACAGTCGAGATGGCCACGCCGATGGACCGCATGCGCTCGACCACGCCCTTTCCCGCCAGGGGCCCCATTTCGGGCAGCACGATCGGCGTTCCGCCCGTGATGGTCATCGGCTCCCAGGAATCGGAGAGCTGGACGGGGATCCCGTCGGCGAGGAACTCGTAATGTGTGTTGACGCAGAGGTCTCCAGGCCTGATTCCAAGCCGCATGGCGATTTCCTCAGGGGCAGGGACACGCACCCTGCTGTGTGAATCCCAGGCGTCGGCGCTGCCCCGTTGCCTCGCCCCGGAGCAGGGGGAGGAGCCGAACCCGCGATCCCGGTGCCGCGAGCGGACCAGCCGCAGGCGCTCGCGCGGGGTGCGGACGTAGGTGCCCGAGCCGGCGCGTCCTTCTAGGAGACCGTCGGTGATCAATCGGTCCATAGCCCGCTGCATGACGTTGCGCCCAACCCCGTACTCCTCGGCAAACCGTGCCCGGGACGGCAGGCGCTCGCCGACCTGCCACTCTCCCGCGAGAATCCGCGCACGCAGGACGTCGGCCACTGCGAGGTAGGGAGCTTCTCGGGGCATACACGATCCTCCGGTTGTCCTGCTCTGCGGCAGCTGGTCGTTCCCAGGGGGCGTTGGCAAGTTACTGCACTCGGCGAAAGCTGCTGGAGTAGGAATACGCTCGGCGCTCATGCGCCTTCGGAGGTTCGCGGCATCGTGCCGGCGATCCCGCTTGCGAGCCCTGGCGCGAAGTCGCTCTGGGCATCCGTCACCGGGTGATCGCTTCGATCCGGTTCAGCCGGGAGCCGCAGGTCGGCAAGCGGACCCGTTCGACTGCAGATCAGCCGCCCAGGCATGTACCTGGGCATGCCTGAGCAGAAGGAAGCGATTCAGCACGACGACCAGCTCATGCCAGTCCAGCGGGTGCGTGGGCAGGACTGGAGGAACCCTCGAACTACCCGTCATCGGGTCGTGCAGCTGAGATGCACGGTCACCCCTTCGTGGTTCGAAGGAAGGGAGCCAAGCGCGCGATGACGAACAAGCCGAAGAGCGTGCTGGGCGGCGGTCCGACGGGATGCAGCAGCAACGCCGGATTGTCCTGCGGCTGCCACCAGTTGACGATCCAGTTCGCGATGAAGTCCAGCGCCATCACACCGCTGGCCAGCCGGACACCCGCGGACTGAACGAGTCCCACCAGCACTACGAGAATCGGGTCGAGGACCGTCAGGCAGATGAGTATTGACACATCCAATCCGTTGTGTGAAGCGGCATTTCGTGCCCTCCTCCACAGGCCCATACGGTCGGATTCATGAAGCGGAATTATGCGACGGCCGAACAACTCGCGGCTGCCTTGCGGGCCGGTGAAGTGACCTCGGCGGCACTGACCGACGAAGCGATCGCCCGTATTGAACGGGACGACGATGCGATCAACGCGATCTGTGTGCCGGACTTCGACCGAGCACGGGCCGCCGCTCGTGGTGCCGACCGGGCGCGTGAGCGCGGTGAGGACCGGCCGCTGCTGGGCATTCCGGTGACGGTCAAGGAGTCGTACGACATTGCGGGGCTGCCCACGACCTGGGGTATGCCGCCGCACCGGAACTTCGTGCCGGCCGAGGACGCGGTGCAGGTGTCGCGGCTCAAGGCCGCGGGCGCGGTGGTGCTCGGCAAGACCAATGTGCCCGTGGGGCTGCAGGATGTGCAGACCTTCAACGAGATCTACGGCACCACCAACAACCCGTGGAACCACCGTCGTACGTCGGGCGGATCCTCCGGCGGCTCGGCGGCGGCCCTGGCGTCCGGATTCGGCGCTCTGTCCATCGGCTCCGACCTCGCCGGTTCGTTGCGCACCCCCGCGCATTTCTGCGGCATCTACGCGCACAAGCCGACACTCGGGCTGGCGGCGAGCCGCGGCATGGTCCCGCCGCCCGGGCCGGCCCTGCCGGTCGAGCACGACCTTGCCGTCGTCGGTCCGATGGCGCGCACCGCTCGCGACCTCACGCTCCTGCTCGACGTCATGGCCGGACCGGACCCGCTGACGCTCGGCGCGGCGCACCACCTGGCGCTGCCGCCCGCGCGCCACGAACGGCTCCGCGACTTCCGGGTCCTGGTCCTCGACGAGCATCCGTTCATTCCGACCGGATCCGCTGTCCGGGCGGGCGTGGGCCGGGTAGCCGATGCGCTTGTCGACGGCGGTGCCCACGTCGAGCGGGACAGTCCGCTGCTGCCCGATCTGACCGAAGCCGCGTTGCTCTACACGCGGTTCCTGTTTTCGGGCTCCGTTGCACGATTTCCCGTCGAAGCGTACGAGCAGCTGCAGGCCCGCGCCGCCGGATTGAGCGCAGACGACCAGAACCTCGATGCGGCGCGGCTGCGCGGCATGGTGCTCAGCCACCGCGACTGGATCGAGGCGAACAGCCTGCGCGAGCTCCACCGCCATGGATGGAGGCAGTTCTTCGCCGAGTTCGACGCCGTGGTGTGTCCCATCACGCCCACTCCCGCGTTCCCGCACGACCACAACCCCGACCTGATGAAACGTCGGATCGACATCGACGGCGTCAAGTATCCGTACTTCGACCAGCTCGTCTGGGCCGGTCTGGCCACTATGCCCGGTCTACCCGCCACCGCCATACCAGCGGGCCGGTCGCCCGAAGGGCTGCCGGTGGGAGTGCAGCTCATCGGCCCGATGTTCGAGGACCGCACCCCGCTGCGGCTGGCCGAATTGCTTGAGCAGGAGATCGGCGGCTTCCAGGCACCGAAGTAGGGCGTACAACCTGGGTGTCCGTCGAGGGTGAGGTGCGGACCACGACGAGATCCTCCGAATGCGCGCAGTTGCTCCCCGAAACGCGAATGTCACCCGCTGCCACGCAACCGTCGAGGGGCGCAAGATCCTCCACCGATACGCGACCTGGCATCTGCTGCGGCGTCTTTGCCGCCGCAGCAGATGCCAGGACATCACACACCCAGCTCACGGTCGTCCGCCAGCACCTGTGGGCAGCCGGCATCCGCCTCGCCGAGACTCGCTCGACCGCCCTGTTCCAGCTCGCCACCGAGCTGCCCGCCGCGATCCTCGCCTCCGGGAGACCGAGCAAGCCTTCCGCGACGCGAACTGGGACGGCCTTCCGCACCCGGAGACCGGTGCTGACGGAGTCCTGATTCCTGCCTTGTCGACCGACTTCGGCTTCCACGTCTTTCTCGGCCGCAGCTCACGCACGCCCGGTTGGAGCGTGGTGGTCCACGACCGGGACGAAAGCGGGTACTGGGAGCACGCCATGGGCTTCGCCGAGTGGCTCTACCGGCATCTCCTCGGGGAGGAAGTCATCCATCCCGACGGGACGTACTTCTACCCCGGGCCTGTTCAACTCCAGCATCTGCCCATGAGCCCGGACGATCGCCCTGTTCCCTGGCACGGGCCCGACCGCGGAATGTGAACTCGGGCGATGCATGCGGACACTTCTATTACCCGACTCCACGACGAGGTGTCTCTGACGAGCACCGGAAACCAGCTTCTCCCTTCGTGCTCCCGCCGAAGTTCGCCCGACTCATCGACGATCAGCTCCAACGCAGCCCCCCAGGACAGCAACACGGCCGGGCGCAGGTACCTTTTGCCCGGTCACAGCCCTGGACGCCCGCGCAACCCCTCGGCGTCGCCGACGCCCTGAGACACCACCGGCTGCCCGCCCGCGCAGCACGCAACACCGCCTTGGTGGACGCCCTGGTAGACATGCCGGCCATGGTCATCGCCGGCCTGCTCGGCATTCACCCCAAGACAGCCGAACGCTGGGCCACCCGCGCCGGCGGGAACTGGAGCGAATAGTTGGCAGCGCGACGGGCCGCCCCGCAGGACTAGGCAGTCGCCCGTCGGATTGCTGTGCTCAGCCGATCTGAGGCACAGGGCGCCCCGGCACCTCCGTGTCCCGGCCCGCCTGGACCCATTGGCTCGGCCCGGCGCGTCCACCAGCGCGGTGCCATAGGCATTCAGCCGCTCCTTCAAGGCTCGCGTCGGCAGCTCTGTCCTCCCTGCCTCTCGCCATGTCTGCGCCACCGACTGCACTTCTTTATGCGCGTGGTGTCGGTGGTCCGGTTGTCGGTGTCGTGCTTCCGTGGCGTCGCTCGCGGTGGCGGGCCACGGCGTCGTTGTTGGCGCAGCGCACCGAGCAGTAGGCGCGTCTGCCGTTGCGGGAGGTGTCGACGAAGGCCAGAGCGCAGTCGCGTCGTGCACAGCGTCCCAGCCGCTCGGCGTCGGCGGAGCAGATGACGTAGGCGAGTCCGGCCGCGGTGATGGCGCGGATATGCGCGGCCGGGTCGGCGCCGGTGGCGCTGTAGTGCAGATGGGGCTGGCCATCGTGCAGAGAGATACGGGGGCTGCTGGAAGCGTCGGCGAGGAGCGCATTGACCGCGTCGCACCGCACGTCGAGGCTCTGCCGACCGAAACATGCGGCCAGGCGCCGGCTCCATGTCCAGATGGTCTCGGCCTGCGCGGTGGTGAGCGTGCGGTTCACCACGCCGTGCATGGCCAGAAGGGGTTCCAGGTCCGTGGGATGGGGTGCCTCGGTCAGGTTGACCAGGTCAGCGGCGAGTCGGGCGGCCTCACCGCCGTAATGGTTGAACTGCATAAGATAATTACATCATCGCGTGGCCCCGGGGCGCCCCGGGGCCACAGGCTGAAGCGCCGTATGGCCGTCGTTGCCTGCCGGACGACACCGGATGCGACGAGATCTCGGAGACACGATGGTGCAGGCTGTCCGCTTCTCGCGGCACGCGTCCGCGACAAGCGGACGTTGATGCTGGTCCAGATCGCCAGTCCTCAGGCGGGGCGGCCGTCGCCAAGGAAGTGTACGGGCCCCTCGGTCCCTCGGCTCTGGCCGCTATGCGGCTGTCCTTCTCCGCCGCGACCCTTTGGCTGCTCGTCCGGCCGTCACTGCGCAGGGGCACGGCGGTGCAGTGGCGTGCAGTGATCCCGCTCGGTCTGGTCTTCGTGGCCACGAATACGGCGTACTTACGGGCCATCAGCCGCCTGCCGATCGGCGTGGCCGCGACCGTGGAACTGCTCGGCCCGCTCACCTCGTCGATCGCTCTGTCTCACCGGCCGGAGCATCTCGCGGTGGCGTTGCTGGCGCCGGCGGGCGTACTGCTGCTGACGGGCCCGGGTGCCTCGCTGCCCGCCGGAGGGCTGATGCCGGGAGGCGCCGCCGCGCTGTGTCGGGCCGGGTATGTGGCCTTGAGTCGGCGGGTCGGAAGGCCGCTTCCCGACCGGACGGGCCTGGCGCTGGCACTGGCCTGCGGTGGCTGCGTCCTGACGGCAGTCTCCGCTGTCACGGACGGCGTTGCGGTGGCGACCCGCCCGGCGGTTCTCCTCGCCGGTCTTCTCGTGGCTCTTCTGTCTCGCTGATTCCGTACGCGCTGGACATGGCGGTGCTGCGGTGTATCGATGCCCGCGCCTTCGGGGTGCTTCTCGCGCTGAGCCCCGCCGTGGCGGCGGCCGTCGGGTTCCTGCTGTTGCGCGAGCAGCTGACCGAACGCCGGCTGGCAGCGATCGCGCTTGTCGTCCTGGCCGGTGCCTGGTCGGTGCGGCGGGCTGGGCGGCCTGCCGCACCGGAGGCCCGGCCCGACACCTCTGACAGCTGTACTTTGTGCTCGATGTAATGGTTGAAATGCCATAGACAGTGACAGCATGTTGGTGGCATGACACCCGTACCTTCGGTCACCGTTACGCCGTCGCAGGACCGCTGCCCCGTCTGCCATGGGCCGACCGAGGGGGACGCGCGGTGGTGGACGCTGCGATCCCGCCACCGTACGTCCGAGGGCGAGGTCGAGTACTGCACCGGTGGCTGCGGTTGCCTCGTCGTCCTGGTCAACGGCCAAATGGTCAAAGCTCTCCCTGCCGACCGTCGGTGAAGTACGAGTTGAACCGCCCGCATCAGGGCCCAGGTTCAGGCACAGGCCATATTGCGGCGTCGGGGCGGCGCCCGGAATCAGGCGGCCCCCCTCCCTCATCGCGAGCGAGACGGGCCGCCCGTTGCGGCGAGAGCCGACGCCTTGTCACCGCTGACGCGACCGGGCCGCTCGCCCTGCGGGCGAGTACGGGAGGACGGCGGGACGGCCTGGGCGTCCGCCCGTCTGGAGCCTGTACTCGCGGCTCGTGTCGGTCAGGCCTTGAGCAGTGCGGCGTGGTGGTGGGGGAGCGGCGTGCGGAAGGTGAGTCGTACACGCGGGTGGAGACGGACTTGGTACGTGGAGGTGCGGGGAGAGTCCGGTCGGCACTGCACCCTCACCTTGGCCTGGATGCGGTGCGTGTGCAGTGCCTGCTGCTCAGGGGGGCGGCCTCGTACTTCACGACGGTGCTGGAGCAGCCGGTGGCGAGTTGTTCCAGCGAAGTCCGTTCCTTGCCGTCCGCGGTCGGTTTCCAACGGAGCTTCGTGGCGGCCCGGTCGGCGAGGCAGGTGCACTTTGCGGAGTGGGCTGGCGGCACCCATTCCGACGGGTCCTTGTCGGCCTTGGACCTGTTGGTCTTCGCTGTGACTGCCACGAGGGGGCGTCGGCCCCGGGGCCGTTCGTGTAGCACATGCGCCGGTCCGAGTGCCCTGCCGAAGCCCCGAGCGGCGGGGGAGCGTCATTCCCACTCTGCTGTATTCGAAGCGGCTGGTGGTATCGGCAGGGGGGCAGAGGCGAGCGCTATGGTACGTAGCCGTGGACGCTACTGATCTTGACTTCCGGGCCCGGACCCGGTCCGGCTGTATCCCGCCGGAGCTGGTCTCGCGGCTGATCGAACGCGGCCACACCGACGTGGTGGAGCTGCAGGCCGAACGCGGCGAGTGGTTCTGCGCGCTGGCGTGGGCGCGATGGCTGGGTGAGCAGGGCCGGCAGGCCGACGCATTGCGTGTGCTCGCTCCGTATCTGGCGACCGGCTGGTGGACAGCCGTCGTCGCCGCGGCCGAGCTGCTGGAGCACTGGGGCCGCGTCGACGAGGCGATCGAGATCACCCAGGTCCGCATGGAGGCCGGACATCCGATGGCGCTGGAGTCCTACACTCGCCTGCTTGCCCGGCACGGCCGCGCCGCGGAGGCGTTCGCCCTGCTGCGCCCGCACATCGGCGAGCTGCCCCTCGCCATGGCGCTGGTCGACGTCGCGGCCACCGCCGGTTGCGACGAGGAAGCCGTCGCGCTCCTCACCACCCGGGCCGAACACCGGTGTTCCGACTTCCCGTGGTGCTGCCGAGGCCTCGATCGCGACACATTGTTCGGGCTGATCGCCACGATCCGCGAACGCCAGGGCCGCACCGACGAGGCGATCGCCCTGCTGCGCGCCGGCAGCACCACGCTGCTCAACAACAGTGAGCAACTGGCCGCGCTGCTGGCACGCCACGGACGGCTCGACGAGCTGCGGGCAGCTGCGACGAGTGATGACTCGAGGTACGCCGTACAACGGCTCGCGAACTTGCTGGAGGAGCGCGGCGACGTGGAGGGGGCGATCGCGGCATACAGGCAGGCCGACGGATCCGTGGCACGCAATCCCAACTCGGCTTTCGAGCTCGCGCGACTCCTGACCCGGCACGGCCGGGGGAGCGAAGCGATCGACCTGTTGCGTACTCAGGCCGACGCCTGCAACGGGGATGACTGGTTCCTCCACACTCTGTCCGAGCTGTGCCTCGACCAGGGCCGCCCCGAGGACGGCCTGGCGCACCTCGACGCCCTCGCCGCCGCCCGCGGGGGCGAGGAGGTGTGGGACCTGTACTGGATGCGGATGCCGCTGATCGCCGCCCGCGACGGCATCGACGAAGCGATCGCACAGGCCCGCTCCCACCCTGAGGGCACCACCTCGTACGCGGCGCCGCACATCGCCGAGCTGCTCGCCGGCGCCGGACGCACCGAGGAGGCTGTCGCCGTCCTCGAACAGCACGCCTCCGCGAACAGCCATGACCTCGCCGGCTACCTCATCGATCTCGGCCGCGTCGAGGACGCCCTGGTCGTCCTCCAACGGCACGCCGCCCGGCCGGCCGAGTTGCCGGACGGCCCCTGGCACGACGATCCCCCGTTCTGAGATCCTGCACGGATCGAGCCCGCTGGGTGACGGCTGTCATCTGGAGAGTGGCGTGCCGGGACGTCAGGCCGGCCGGATCGGGAGAGCTGATCCGGCCGGGCCTCGGCCCGGGACGCCACCGGTACCGTCAGTCGCTGTAGACGCCGACCTCTTGGAGTGAGTAGCCCCACTCGGTGCCGCGCTCCGAACCGTGGATTCGTACGTAGCGCGCCGGAGTTCGGGCGAACCACGCTGTGTCCAGGCCGCCGTCACCAGCGGCCGTGGACCATGCCGTCTGCCAGCTCTTGCCGTCCTGCGACACCTCGATGCGGTACGACTTCGCGTACGCCGCCTCCCAGTCGAGGGTGACGCGCTTGACGGCCTTCGTGGATCCGAGGTCGATCTCCAGCCACTGGTCGTCCTTCCACTCGCTGGCCCAGCGGGTGCCCTTGTCTCCGTCCACGGCCTTGCCGGGCGCGAAGCTGACGAACGGGTTCCACCACTCCGACGTGGACGCCGAGGCGGCCGCACCCGAGGCCAGATTCACCCCGGACTTGTGCTTCTCGGTGTTCCCCCAGGTGCGCAGGTAGGACTCGGCACCCGTGAAGAGGTCGTCCACGACATCCTGACCGCCGACGATCCGGATGTCCTCGATCCAGTCCGGGACCATGCCGTAGTGCGCCGCGCCATCGGTGTTGAAGTCCCACGTGCGCTCGCCGGTGGTCTGCTTGTCGATCACTGAGCCGCCGTCCGTGCTGCGGAAGGGGTACTTCACCGGGTTGGGGGTGTCCCCGCCCCGCGGGCCCGGCCAGCCGCCGACACCGTTCATGTCGGTGCCGTAGCCGTAGCCGACCTGGTACTTCTCGCGCAGCGCGTCCGTGCGTCCGGCCTCCGCACTGAACGCCTCGGAGCCGCTCATGTACTGGGCGGCGAACCCGCCGAGCTTGTACAGCCGCTCGGTCCACCCCAGGTCCATCCAGCTGTGCGAGGAGATGACGCCCGGGTACGACTCGGATTCCAGGACGTCGAAGGCCTGACCCGCGGCCTTGACGCTCATGTGGTCGATCTCCAGCATCATGTGGCGCTTCATCATCCCGCGCACCGCGTACTCACCCAGGCTGGTCAGCCCGCGGGTGTTGCACTGCGCGCCCGAGGCGTACGAGGGGACGGCCACCCCACTCGGCAGTTGCTTCTCCGCCTCCGCCGCCACCGCGTTGCCGATGGGGTTGTCGTGCTGCGGACCGCGGCAGGTCTCCGTCTTCCAGAAGGTGCCGGTCGACAGGAACTGGCCCACGTTGATCGCCGTACCGAGGGCGCCGGAGTCGAAGCGCACCCCGCACAGGGCGTTGTCGAACTTGTGGCACAGGAACATGCTGCTCACGCCCAGCTCGCGCAGCTCGTCCAGGCCGCGGTCGATGTCCTCCTTGCTGCACTGCGCGATGTCCAGGATCTGCTTGCAGCCGAACGGCTCGGACGTCTCCACCCCCAGGACAACGGCCAGTTTGCCCTGCTCGATGACCTCACGGGCCTGCGAGCTGTTGGTGACGATCCGGAACCAGCCCTTGCCCGGGCCGCCGTACATCTTGTCGATGAAGGCCTGCATGTCGTACGACTTCTTCGCCTCGAGACGGATGGCGGTCATCTCGTCGCAGCTGCGGTCCTTGAAGAAGTAGACCGAGCAGATCACGCCGTTGGTGACCAGGTCGTTGACCAGCACCCTTTGGCCGCCACGCCATGCCCGCTCGATTGCGGCGTAGTAGTTCTGCTGATGGGTCAGCGAGTCGTGGGCGGGCCAGTCCTTGAAGGTGGGCCACCCATCGGGGTCGTGCTTGCCGTCGCCACCCTTGGTGACGAAGTCGAAGATGGCGAGCGAGCCGTCGGGGTAGTGCTCGGGGCAGTCCTTGAGCGCATCGGTGACGCCCTGCTCCGAGAACGGCTTGCCACAGATCAGCCGGCCGCCGAAGCCCTCGTTGGCCATGATGTGGTCGTGGGCGTCGACGAACCCTCTTACGCGCCCCTGGGCATCGGTGCCCTTGAACGGCTCACCCGTGACGTCGATCTGCGCGTCGGGCGCGGGCCGCGCGGTCGGGTTCCACCAGCCGGAGTCGGGCTCCGCCGCGGAGCTGGGCATCGGGCCGAGTACCAGGGACATCACGGCGAGGAGCAGTGACACCACCGTGAGGGATCTGAGCCTGCGGCGCGGAGGTTGAGCCATGGTCATCACTCACCTTGATTGACATGTGCACACAAGTTACTGACGAGTTTTCAGAATCGCGACCACCGTCGGTGGAGTCAACGGTCCGGACCGAAAAACATGAGACGTTCTCAGCTTTTGTGAACTCGATTTCGAATGTGGTTGGTTGAGGGGCGATCGAGTGTCGAGTGTCGGGTGTTGAGAGTCGGGTGGCCCGGACGGGCGTGTCCGCCCGTCCGGCCATCCTTAGGTCACGCTGCGGATGCGGTTGACGAGGAGACCGCCGATGAGGATGACCAGGGCCGCAGCGGTGTAGAGGCCGGTGTAGCCGTCGAGGTGGGTGATGATCGGCGAGGCGAGGGCGGGGGCGAGGACCTGCGGGCCGGAGTTGGCGATGTTGATGACGCCGAGGTCCTTGGCGCGGTCGGCGGCCTCGGGCAGGACTTGGGTGACCAGGGCCTGGTCGACGGCGAGGTAGATGCCGTAACCCGCGCCGAGGACGGCCGCGGCGGCGATGGCGGACGACCAGGTGTGGACCAGGGCGAGCAGCACTGCCGCTGCGGCCATGACCAGCGAACAGAGGACGACGAAGACCTTGCGGCGTCCAACGCGGTCGGACAGGACGCCGGCGGGGATGGCCGTGAGTGCGGCGCAGAGGGTGTAGATCACCGTGAGGATCAGTACGCCGGTGCCGGGGTCGCCGTAGTGGACGGCGTCGGAGAGGAAGTAGAACAGGTAGAGGGTGCCGAGGGCGTTGCCGAGGTTGATCAGGAATCGGGTGAGCCAGGCCCAGCCGAAGTCGGGGTGCTGCCGGGGACTCACCCAGAGCGACCGGGCGAAGGCGCGGGCGTCGAAGGCGGGACGCAGTGCCCGGGGCAGGGGCGGCTCGGAGTGGCGCAGCACGAAGGGGAGGGCGAGTGCGACGGTGAGCACGGCGAGGATGCCGTAGCCGGAGCGGACACCGGTGATCAGCAATGTGGTGATCAGCGCGCCTAGGACGAGGCCGAAGGACTGCATGAGTCCGGTCCAGCCGGAGACCTGAGCGCGTTGGGTGAGCGGTACACGGTCGGCGATCGGGGTGGTGACCCCGGCCAGCATCGCGTTCAGGCCTGCCTGCGCGAGGCACCAGCCGACGGCGACCCCGGCCACGGTGTGCTGGGTGGCAGTGAGCGACAACCCCGCTGCCCCGGCGAGTGCGCCGCCGAGAATCCAGGGCCGGCGGCGGCCGAACCGGCTCGTGGTGCGGTCCGACCATGCGCCGGCGAGTGGGTTGGCAAGCACCGCGACGAGCGCGCCGAGGCCGGTGACGAGCGAGAGCGCATCGTTCTTGCCGTGCGGGTCGATGTGCTCCAACTGCAGTGGCAGCAGGATCTGAATGGGGGTCATGAACGCCATGAAGACGGCGAGCGTGGCCAGTGAGAGGTCCACTGTCCAGCCGCCCCTGACCGGGAGGGTGGGCTCGGCGAAGACGGCGGCGTCGTCCGCTGCGGGGGCGTGGGACATGGCGACTCCGTCGCTCAGGACCGCTGGGAGGCGATCAGGTCGCGATACCACTCGAAGCTCGCGCGGGGCGTGCGACGTCGGGTGGTGAAGTCGACCTCGACCAGACCGAAGCGCTGGTGATAGCCCTCGGCCCACTCGAAGTTGTCGAGCAACGACCAGGTGAAGTAGCCGCGCACGTCCACCCCGCGGGATACCGCGCGGGCGACCGCGGTGATGTGTCCGGCGAGGTATTCGATGCGCGCCTGGTCGTTCGGCCCGGCCGGCTGCGAGCAGCCGTTCTCGGTGATCCACACCGGTGGAAGGGCTTTGCCGTAGCGGGCCTTGAGGTCGGTGAGCAGCTCCGTGAGCCCATCGGGGACCACCGGCCAGTCGAACGCGGTTCGCTCGTACGGCTCCGTGGGCTCGCTCAGGTCGAAGGGCAGCGCGGCGGCAGGATCGGCCGGGGCGGTGACCCAGGTGGGGTTGTAGTAGTTGATGCCCAGCCCGTCCAGCGGTGCGGCCATCGTGGCGAGATCGCCATCGCGCACCACTCCGCCCCAGCCCGGGTCACTCATGCCGTAGGCCGACAGGTCGGGATAGCTTCCCAGCAGCAGCGGGTCGTTGAAGAGCCGGTTGTGCAGGGCGTCATAGGCGGAGGCCGCCGCCACGTCCTTGTCCTGCTGGGCGTCGGGGCGCAGACGGACGGGCGTGCAGTTGTTGGCGATCAGTATCTGCCCACCGGGAACGGTGGCCCGCAGCGCCGCGGTCGCGAGGCCATGCCCCAGCAACTGGTGATGTGCGACGGGCAGCGCGTCCAGCATCAGTGCGCGACCTGGGGCGTGGACGCCGAAGCCGTAGCCGAAAGACATGTGGACGAAGGGCTCGTTCAGGGTGATCCACCGCTTGACCCGGTCGCCCAGCCGCTCCGCGACCACGGCTGCGTACTCGGCGAACCGGTAGGCGGTCTCTCGGTTCAGCCATCCGCCCGTGTCCTCCAGGGCCTGCGGCAGGTCCCAGTGGAACAGAGTGGGTGTGGGCTCGATTCCGGCGTCGAGCAGCGCGTCGACCAGGCGGTCGTAGAAGTCCAGTCCGCGCGGCTCTACCTTGCCCGCGCCGGTCGGCAGGACGCGTGGCCAGGAGACCGAGAAGCGGTACGCGTCGAGCCCGAGTCGGCGCATCAGCGTGACGTCCTCGTCGAACCTGTGACGGTGGTCGCAGGCGATGTCGCCGGTGTGGCCGTCGCGTACGGCCCCGGGGCGCCGTACGAAGGTGTCCCAGATGGACGCGCCCTTGCCGTCCTCGTCGGCGGCGCCCTCGATCTGGTACGCGGCGGTGGAGGCACCCCAGACGAAGTCGGCCGGGAGCCGGGGGAGTCGGGTCGCATCGGTGGGGCTCGTCGTCACTGGCGCCTGCCTTCATTGGTGATGCGCGAGTCGCCCAGGTTCGGCCGCCCGCGCACGGCTCCGGAAATCCTGCCGACGGCCGCTCTTCGCGCCCCAACGGCAGCCTGGGGGGCGGCTGTTCGTGACCGGGGCACGCCGTCCAGGGTGGGCCGCACCGTAACATGAACTCTCGTTCACGTTCTATGGGTCGGACCTGTCCACGACCTGGCCGCGGGGAGGCGGGAGGGGCCCTGCTCGGGCAGCAGCAGCGCCGGCCGGGACCTGGGGCGAGCGCCGAGGCCGAGATCACGGCCCGCGGCGGAGATCCTCGGATGGTGGCAGACCTCGGTGGCCGGCTCTGCGAGCCCCCGAAGCCGGCCCCGGCAGCGGGACCTCCAGTGGCTGGGCTCGGGCGGCGCGACGTGCCGGACAGGGCCTGGCCGGGATGATTGCCCGTGTCACGACGGCCAGGGGCCGGGCTGGTCAGCGGTGGTAGCGATCGGCCCGGCAGCCCGGGCCGGTGGCCCGGTGGGCTGCTGAACGCCTCGGTTCACCCTCCCGTGGCCGTCAGCCGACCGCGCAGGTCCTCCCAGTAGGCGTTGAGCATCCGCTTGAGCTCGTCCACGGTTTCCCAGTCCGGCTCGCCGCCGCTCTTGAACACTTCGTGCAACACGGCGTTGGCGGCCCACACCACCATCCGCGTTGCCCGTTGCGCTTGGTGGCCGCCGGGCCCGCCGGTCAGGTGCTCCACGATGCGCTGCAGGCCCTGGGCGATGTGTGTGTTGCTCGCCCCGTCGGCCCGTGCGAGCTCGGGACTGAGGTGCCGCCCGGCCCACAGGACCATGCCGCCCGACTGGGACCGGAAGAGCTCGGCGTAGACGCCGACCATCATGCCGACCGGGTCGGTCAGTTCGCCCTCGACGGAACGCTCGACGAGTTCGTCGATGGCGGCCTTGAAGGCATCGAGGTACCGCTGGCCCAGCGCGTCCACGACGGCGCTCTTGTCCGGGTAGAACTGGTAGATGCTGCCGACAGGTGCGCCCGACTCCTCGGCGATCCGCCGCATCGTCAGCGCCTCGTAACCCTCCTGAGACAGGATCCGGTCGGCTGCGGCGAGGACGGCCTCGACCCGGGCCCGGCTGCGTGCCTGCTGAGGCTGCCTCCGCAGCCGTGCCCGCGATGCCGGCTGCGGCTTGCCTGCTTCCGTCACCACGTTCCCCCGGTCGTCCGATGACGCGAACGTAGCACGCGGCCACGGAGCGGGGGCCGGCCATGCTGCGCCCCCGCTCCGTGTGCCGGCTGCAGGACTCCTGCGCATGCAGTTGTCGGGCCGGTCCAGTTCTCCATCGGGTGGGCAAAGGGGGCCTTGACGCTGATCGAGCGCCACAAGGCCCCCTCCACAGCCTGCCTGCCTCCCGGCGAGACCACCCTGTTCGACGGCGTCGTGCGCGAGGACTGGACTAGGTTCGCGGTCTTCGCCCTCGGCAAGGGACACAGGCGCGTCATGCACGCGGTCCACGAGGCCTGCGTCTTCCGGGCCCGGCCCCGGTGTCCCGGCCCGGTTACCAGCCCCAAAGCTGGTCCGTCCGGCTTCAGGGCGTCACACGCACTTGTTGTCGCTCGAGGTCTTGGCGGTGTTGCCCGACAGGGCCTGCCAGTGGACGACGGCACACTGGAAGTTCTGCCGGGTCTCGTTTCCGACGGTGTACTCGTAGGACGTCGGGTAGCCCATCCACCCCGCCTCGCATCCGTGGTTGCACCAGTAGTCGCCGATGGCTCCCCATACAGGCCACGCGCCGCTGCGAGGGGACCAGTAGATGGTCCCGTTCTTGAACTGCGTCCGACGCCCGATCCCGTCGGGGTTGACCAACTCCTCCGTGAGTGGACAGCCAAGCGATCCCTTGGAGCCGTCCATCGCGATGTACCGCTTCTCGATGTCGCCCACCACCTTGAATCCGCAGTAGTCGTCGTTGGCCTGCGCGGCCGACGGGGCCGAAACGACGAGCGTGCCGACCAGCACGGCGAGCAGGCCCACGGCCGAACCTGCCTTCCCTGGCTTCCTGGTCCGGCCGGTTACCCGGATACGCGTCATGCGTCCTCCCTTGTCGTGAGCTGAACAGGTGCCGAATCTTGCGAGTACGGCACTCGATCAGGCCAACGACACGCCTGGGGCAGGGAAACGGGCTCGTCCAGCTGTCCGGGACCCACTTCGTGGGCGACATCTGGTGCTGGACAACGACGCCACCCACAAGGCCCCGACGACCAAGGCCTGGCCGTCGGCACCCCACAGTTCCTTGCGCCTCGCACCTATCGGTGGTTCTGGCTCAACCTTCTGGAGCGATGGTTCGCCGAGCTGACGAACAAGCGGATACGGCGCGGCGTCCGCAGAACTGTCCAGGCCCTGGAGAAGGGCATCGGGACCTGGACCGCCGCAAGGAACACCGACCCCAAGCCGTACGTCCGGACCAAGACCGCACCGGCATCCTCGAATGCCTCGCCCGCTACCGGAACAGAATTCCTGACTCAGGACACTGGGCGGCCGGCGCGGTTGTCACCGGGCGGCGGCAAGGGGCCGCGTGGTTCGGGCGGCCCCTCGTGGACTGTTCCGGTCGTGATGGTCGTTACACCAGCGCTTGGCCCGAACCTCGTAATTCGTAGCGGAATCGGCACCGGCTTGGTGTGGCATCTTTCTTTCCCCTGATCGTAGGTGTCACCAATCCGCAACGCCGGCGGAACCGGATTCCCTGCGTGAGGGATGACAAGTGGGATCCGCAGATGCGGCCCGGTAGGCCGCGTCTGGCGCTGGGCGCGCTGAGCGGTGTGCTGGCCGGCTTCGCGTCGCTGGCGGTGGCCGAACTGGTGGCGGCGGTAGTACGTCCGCAGTCCAGCCCGGTCGTCGTGGTGGGAGGCGCGGCCATCGACGCGACGCCTGCCCCGGTCAAGGACTGGGCGATCCGTCATTTCGGTACCGGTGACAAGCTGGTTCTGCAGCTCGGGATTCTTGCTGTGATCAGTGTGCTGGCCCTGGCCCTGGGCGTGTACGCGATGCACTGCCGACGGGTCGGAGCAGCCGGGGTCCTTCTCTTCGGGGCGCTCGGAGCGGCGGCGGCCCTGAGCCGGCCCGACTCGTCCGGCCTCACCGACGCTGTGCCCTCTGGCGTGGGCGCCGTGACCGGTGCACTGCTCCTCTACGTTCTGGTGGGCCTCCTGACAGCGATGAGGCGGTCACGTGCCACAGAGTGTCAACTCGGGAACGATGGCGCGGAACTTGTCGCAGCTGTGCCTGAGGAGTGGGATCGCAGGGGCTTTGTCCTGGCGTCCGTCTCGGTAGCCGCCGTGTCCGCCGGCGTCGGCGTGGCCGGCCGGTTGCTGAACAGCTCGCGCGGTCGCGACGCCATTGCCTCGCGCGAGCGGGTCGTTCTGCCGCTGCCGGGGGCCCCGGCGCAACCGGTACCGAAACGGGCCGAGCTGCGTATTGCCGGGATCAGCCCCTTCGTCACCCCGAACAACGACTTCTACCGAGTGGACACCGCCCTCGTGGTGCCCAGGATCGACGTCACCACCTGGCGGCTGCGTGTCCACGGCAAAGGGGTGCGTCGGCCGGCCGGCTACTCCTTCGACGACCTGCTGCGCAGGGAGCTGATCGAGCGGGACATCACCTTGACCTGCGTGTCGAACGAGGTAGGTGGCCCCTATGCCGGCAACGCCCGCTGGATCGGCGTACGGCTGGCGGACCTGCTCGCCGAGTGCGGGGTGAAGCCTCCCTCCCGCGGTGGCCCGGCCGACCAGTTGGTGTCCCGTTCGGTGGACGGGATGACGATCGGCAGCCCGGTCGAGGACGTCATGGACGGCCGCGACGCGCTGCTCGCCATCGGCATGAACGGTGAGCCGCTGCCTTTCGAGCACGGCTTCCCTGTCCGTATGGTCGTGCCCGGCCTCTACGGGTACGTGTCGGCCTGCAAGTGGATCCAGGACATCGAGCTCACCACCTTCGATTCCTACGACCCGTACTGGGCCAGACGCGGCTGGGCCCGCAGGGCCCCGGTCAAGACCGAGTCGCGTATCGACACCCCCAAGCCGTTCGCCCGGCCCAGGGCAGGCACGGTGATGGTTGCCGGGGTCGCCTGGGCCCAGCACCGCGGCATCGACAAGGTCGAGGTCCGGATCGACGACGGGCCCTGGCACGAAGCCCATCTGGCGGCCGAGGACACCCGTGACACCTGGCGCCAGTGGTCATTCCCCTGGCAGGCCACCCCGGGCGGCCACACCCTCACCGTGCGCGCCACCGACCGCACAGGCCGGGTGCAGACAGGAAGACGCACCCGCACCATCCCCGACGGCGCCAGTGGATGGCACTCCGTGGTCGTGACCGTCGCATGACGACCGCATAGGGGTTCCGCCCCTCCCGAACCGCTTTCCGTGTCCCTCGATCGCAGCACCCTGCTGCCCATCTCAACAGGAGAACATGATGAACACCCCCACCCGCCATACCCTCGGCGTCCTCGTAGCTGCTGCTGTTCTGCCGGTGGTCCTGACCGCCTGCTCCGGCAGCAGTGATTCCGTCGAGTCGGACGCGCCCGACAAGGCGTCGGCTCCGGCTGCCAAGAGCAGCAACGACATGGACGGCTCGAGCAGCATGGACCAGCCCTTCGGCGCGGCCTGCTCAGCCGTGCCGAAGAACGGAGCCGGCTCCTTCGACGGCATGGCCAAGGCTCCCGTCGCCACCGCCGCCTCCAACAACCCGGCGCTGTCCACGCTCGTGACCGCGGTCAAGAAGGCCGGTCTGGTCGACACCCTCAACAACGCACAGAACATCACCGTGTTCGCGCCCACCAACGACGCCTTCGACAAGATCCCGAAGGCGACCCTGGACAAGGTCCTCAGCAACAAGGCCGAGCTGACGAAGATTCTCACCTACCACGTCGTCGGCCAGAAGCTCGCCCCGAAGGACCTGGAGAAGGGCGCCTTCGACACCCTGGAGCAGTCCAAGCTCACCACCTCCGGCTCGGGCGAGTCCTACACCGTCAACGACTCCGCGAAGGTGGTCTGCGGCAACGTCAAGACCGCCAATGCCAACGTCTACATCATTGACACCGTCCTGATGCCCAAGATGTGACCTCCCGCAGCGCCTGCCGGACCCCACCCGGTCCGGCAGGCGCTCGCCTGTGGGCCCCGACCGCCCGGACCGCGGCTGGGCCCCTGCCACCTGCGCACCGCCTGCCGGGAAGGAAGGAACCATGCACGGACCATCTGGTCAGCGCAGCGCCGGGAATCTGCCGCGGTCGGGCAGCCACCGGCCCACCGTGCGCCGTACTGCCGTGATCGGCAGCGGAGTGGCGGGACTGACCGCCGCGTACATCCTGGGCCGCGCACATCACGTCACCCTGTACGAGACCGACGGCAGGCTCGGCGGCCACGCCCACACCCACGACCTGACGTCGGCCGACGGGCGCACGCACCGTGTCGACTCCGGGTTCATCGTGCACAACCGCCGTGCCTACCCGCACCTGCTGCGGCTCTTCCGTGAACTCGGCGTCGCCACCCAGGAGTCGGAGATGAGCATGTCGGTGCGGTGCGAGGGCTGCGGCCTGCAAAACGCCGGAGCCCGCGGACCCCGCGGGCTGCTCGCCCAGCCGCGCAACGCCCTGCGCGGGGCGTACCTGCGCATGCTCACCGAGGTGCCTCGTTTCCACCGGGCCGCCCGCCGCCTGCTGGACCAGGGCGGGACCGACACCACCCTCACCCTTGGCCGCTTCCTCGACGACGCGGGCTTCTCGCCCTACTTCAGGGCCCACTTCATGACACCGGTGGTGTCGGCCGTGTGGTCCTGCGACGCACAGACAGCCCAGCGGTACCCCGCCGTCCATCTCTTCCGGTTCCTCGCCCACCACGGCATGCTCTCGGTGAGCGGAGCACCCGTGTGGCGGACCGTCACCGGCGGCTCCCGCAGCTATGTCGATCTGATCGCGGCGGGCCTGCATCGGATACGCACCGGCACCCCCGTACGCGCCGTGTTCCGGCACGCCGACGGCATCGACGTGACCACGGACGACGGGACCACGGCCGCCTACGACCATGTCGTCGTGGCCACACACCCCGACCAGGCACTGCGGCTGCTCGGGGACGCGACCCCGGACGAGAAGGAGGTCCTCGGAACGTTCCGCTACTCCCGCAACACAACCCTGCTGCATACCGACACCACCCTGCTCCCCGGCGCGAGAGGGGCCCGCGCTTTCTGGAACTACCTGATGCCGTCCTGCCGGGCCGGCGCGGACCGGGTGCGGGTGAGCTACGACATGAACCGGCTGCAGCGACTCCAGGCGCCGCAGACATACATCGTGACCCTCGGCGGCCAGGACCGTGTCGACCCCGCCCGAGTGATGGCGCGTATGACGTACGAACACCCCGTGTACACGACCGAGTCGGTCGCCGCCCAGCACAGGCTGCCCGAACTGAACACGGCAGTCACCGTGTTCGCAGGCGCCTACCACGGCTGGGGGTTCCACGAAGACGGCTGCCGCAGCGGAGCACGACCCCGACGGCGCCCCGCGCTGTGTGGTCGCCGAGGTCCACAACACCTATGGCGAGCGCCACGCCTACCTGCTGCACCCCGATCGGGCCGGAACCGCTCATGTCGACAAGGAGTTCTACGTCTCGCCGTTCTTCCCCGTGGACGGCCGCTACCACATGCGTCTCCCACTGCCGCGGGAGCGGCTCGACCTGACCGTGCGTCTGGTCCGGCCCGGCGGCGCGCCGTTCACGGCTGCCGTCCGCGGCAGTCGGCGCGAGGTCACCGCAGCCGCGTTGCTGTGCCAGGCCCTGCGCCGCCCCTGGTCCACCCTGGCGGTGTCGGCCGCCATCCGCTTCCACGGCATCCGCCTGTATCTGCGGGGCCTGCCCGTACAGCCGCGCCCGGGCCGCCGCAACCCGGAGAGTGCGTCATGACCACAGCTGAACCCCGTTCCGCCGCCCGCCATCGGATCGTCGGCCACCGAGTCGCCCCGGCCGACCCCGCCCGCTGGCCCGATGTGGCCGCCGTGCCGAGGGCGTCCTGGCCTGCGCGGACCGTCACCGCAGCCGTTGTGGGGCCTGCTCTGCGGCGACTGCCCCTGCGCGTGAGGTTCGCCGGCGGTGCCACCCTCGGTCTGGGCGGCCCGCTGATAGAGGTGCGTGATCCGAAGGCATTCCACGCCCGCATCGGGACCCGTGGTCTGATCGGCTTCGGCGAGTCGTACATGGCGGGGGAGTGGGAGGCCCCGGACCTGGTCGGCGCGCTCACCGTGCTGGCCGCGCACGCGGCGGACCTGATCCCCACCCCGTTGCAGCGGCTGCGCACCCTGTGGGCGCAGCAACAGCCGGGTACGCAGCGCAACACCCGCGACGGGTCGCGCACCGACATCAGCCGTCACTACGACCTGTCCAATGACCTCTTCGCACTGTTCCTGGACGAGACCCTCACCTATTCCGCCGCCGTCTTCCGTGGCTTTCCCGCCCACTGGCCCCTGCTGGCCGCCGCTCAGCAGCGAAAGGTCGACCGTCTGCTCGACCTGGCCCACGTCCGGGAAGGCACCCGCCTGCTGGAGATCGGCACGGGCTGGGGCGAACTCGCCTTGCGGGCCGCCGCCCGCGGCGCGACCGTCACCTCGCTCACGCTCTCACGGGAACAGCGTGAACTCGCCCTGGAACGCGTACGCCGGGCCGGATGCGCCGACCGTGTGTCGATCGAACTGTGCGACTACCGCGAGGCCCGCGGCACCTACGACGCCGTGGTCAGCGTCGAGATGATCGAAGCCGTCGGTGCGGAATTCTGGCCCGTGTACTTCCGCGTCCTCGACGAGCGTCTGGCGCCTGGCGGACGGGCCGCGCTCCAGGCCATCACCATGCCCCACGAGCGAATGCCGGCCTCCCGCGACACCCACACCTGGATCCAGAAGTACATCTTCCCCGGCGGGATGATCCCCTCCGTCCAGGCCATCGACGAGGCCGTCCGCGACCACACCACCCTGACCACCGTTGCCCGCGACGCCTTCGGCGCGCACTACGCCGAGACGCTGCGCCTGTGGCGGGAGCGGTTCACCGAACGTGCCGACGGCATCGCTGCCCTCGGCTTCGACGAGACGTTCCGCCGTATGTGGACCTTCTACCTGGCCTACTCCGAGGCCGGATTCCGTTCCGGCTACCTCGACGTCCAGCACTACCTGCTCACCAAGGAGCCCGCCCGATGACCACAGCCCCGCCCGATGCCGCACAACGGCTCGCCGTACTGGCCGAGGAGGTACTCGGCGGACCCCTACCGGTGCGACTGCGTACCTGGGACGGCAGCGAGACCGGCCCGGCCGACGCCCCCGCGGTCGTCGTGCGTTCCCGGCGCGCACTGCGCCGTCTGCTGTGGCAGCCCGGCGAACCGGGTCTGGCCCAGGCCTACGTCACCGGCGAACTCGACGTGGAGGGCGACCTCGCGCAGGGGCTGCGCGCCATGTGGACCGCCGCACGGGAGCGAGGCCTGCACGCCCCCAAGCTGTCGTCGTCCGACTGGGCGCGCGCGGCCGGTACGGCCGTACGGCTCGGAGTCCTCGGCCCGCGGCCGCCCGCTCCCGCCAGCCAGGCCAGGCTGCGTGGCGGCCTGCACAGCAAGGCCCGCGACCATGCGGCGATCAGCCACCACTACGACCTGTCCAACGACTTCTACCGACTCCTCCTCGACGAGACCATGGCCTATTCCTGCGGCTACTGGCCCGGCGACGAACCCGCTCTCGGCCCCGCCGATGCACAGCGGGCCAAACTGGAACTGATCTGCCGCAAGCTCGGCATCGTCTCCGGCTCCCGGCTGCTGGACATCGGCTGCGGCTGGGGCTCGCTCACCCTGTACGCGGCCGAACAGCACGACTCGCAGGTCACCGCCGTCCCCCTGGCCCGCGAGCAGGCCATCCACGTACAGGAACAGGCACGCGAGCGGGGGCTGGAGCACCGGATCCAGGTCGTGAACCAGGACTACCGGGACATCACCGGAGGTCCCTACGACGCCGTCGCCACCGTCGAGATGGGCGAACATGTGGGGGACGCCGAGTACCCGGCCTTCGCCGCCGCCCTGTACCGGATGGTCCGGCCGCAGGGGCGGGTCCTGGTCCAGCAGATGTCCCGCGGAGCGAAGGCGCCCGGCGGCGGGGCGTTCATCGAGGCGTACATCGCCCCGGACATGCACATGCGCCCCCTGGGCGAGACCGTGGGCCTGCTGGAGGCTGCCGGCCTGGAAGTGCGCTCGGTGGAGTCGATGCGCGAGCACTATGTGCGCACCATCAACGCCTGGCACCGCACGCTGGAGGAGCGCTGGGACGACTTCGTACGGCTGGCCGGCGAGGAGACCGCCCGGGTGTGGCGGCTGTACCTGATCGGCGGGGCCCTGGCCTTCGAGGAGCGCCGGATGGGCGTCGACCAGCTGCTAGCCGTCCGCCCGACACCCCTGGGCGACAGCGGTCTGACACAGGCGCACACAGCCGACTGGTACCAGAAGCTGACAGTTCGGTGAACGCCTTCGCCTGGAGCGCCTTCGCCGCCAACCTCGGCTGGGCCGCGGCCACCGCTCTGGCCGTCATGCTCAGCACCTTCGCCGTGGCCCTCGCCCAGGGGATGCACCGGGTCGTCGACGTCGCCTGGGGAGCGGCCTTCGTCGCGGTGGCCCTGGTGACCTTCGTCCTCTCGGCCGGCCACGGCGATCCGGCAAGACGCGTGCTGGTGACCGGCCTCACCGTCGTATGGGGGCTACGGCTCGCAGCCCACATCGCCCGCCGGGGAAGCGGCCACGGTGAGGACCCGCGCTACGAGGCGATGACGGCCCGCGCGTCCGGGAACCGGAATCTCTACGCCCTGCGGATGATCTATCTGCTCCTGGGATCCCTGGTCTGGCTGGTGTCGCTGCCCGTACAGGCCGCCCAGTACACGCCCGCTCCTTTGTCGGCCCTGGCCTGGGCAGGAACGGGCGTGTGGGCCGTCGGGCTGTTCTTCGAGACCGTCGGGGATGCCCAGCTGGCACGGTTCAAAGCCGACCCTGCCCACCGCGGCCGGATCATGGACCGCGGGCTCTGGCGCTACACCCGGCACCCCAACTACTTCGGTGACTTCTGCGTCTGGTGGGGACTGTTCCTGGTCGCCTGCGACGCGGGATGGCAGCCCGCTGCCGCGTCGGTCCTCTCCCCGCTGGCCATGGGTCTGCTGCTGATCAAGGGCAGCGGGAAGCGGCTGTTGGAGCGGCACATGGCAACGCGGCCGGGCTGGCCCGCCTATGTGGCACGAACCAGCGGGTTCTTCCCCAGACCACCGCGTGGTCGAGGATGAGCAAGGTACCCACCGCAAGACGGGCCCCTCCCCACCTCACGCCCTCGTCGTCACAGCCGGCATGTCCAGCAGGGCGATCGGTGCCGAAGTCGGCTGCGGGGAACCACCGGCCGGCTCCACGGTGATGCCGACCCCCGATGCGCCGTCGACCGCCCCTTGCATCAGTACGGCCTGGCCGGTGCGGCCGAGGTCCATGAGGCCGGCGGAGCGCATCCGCCCTCCGTCGGCGAACCACAGCTGGTACACCTTTCCGTCGGGCGGCTCCGTCATCCGGGACACCACGAGAACGGCCTGGTCGCGGTCGGCGGAGACCACCAGCGTGCCCGTCCCGCCGGCCACCCGCGTCGAACGCGATCTGGCGTCGGGCGCGGCCAGTACCCCGGCGATGTCTTCGGCGTGTCGTTCCATCCGCGCCCCCTGCTGCCGGGCGTCCTGAGCGCGTTCGTACTGCCACCACGCCGTACCCCCGAACACGCCCGCGGCAGCCACACAGACAGCCAGGGCCCACCGGGTGACGGCCCGTCCGCGCGGCACTCCGAGGCGGACCCGCTCCAGCGGCGCGTCACCAGGCGGCACCTGGCGCACGGTGGCGATGCGGTGCAGGACGTGCTCCCGCAGCGCCGGGCGAGCCGCCACGGTGGAGGCCAGGGCCAGTCGGGCCGCAGTGGCCGAGAACTCCGCGACTTCCTGTTCGCACCCCTCACACTGCGCCAGGTGCCGCTCAAAGGCGACGCGTTCGCCGTCCGGCAGCGCGTGCAGCGCGTACGCGCCTGTCATGCTGTGCACATCGACGGCGGTCATGCGGTCACCCCCAGGCAGTCACGGAGCCGAATGAGACCGTCGCGCAACCGGGTCTTCACCGTGCCCAGCGGCAGCGCGAGCGACTCGGCGACCTGCCGGTAGGTCAGGCCGCGGTAATACGCCAGAGTGACCGACTGCCGCTGCAACTCGGTCAGCGTGCGCAGACAGCGCCGCACCTGCTCCTGCTCCAGCCTGGTTTCCACCTGCTCGGCCACCTGGTCGTACTCCGGCGCCCGCTCCAGCAGCGCGGCCTTCGTGTCGCGCGCCGCCGCGGCTTCCACCGAGCGGACCCGGTCCACCGCACGCCGGTGAGCCAGAGTGAGGATCCAGTTGATCGCCGTACCACGCTCGGGACGGTAGCGCGGGGCAGTGCGCCACACTTCCACCAGCACGTCCTGGGCCACTTCCTCCGACTGCGCATGGTCACGCAGCACGGCGCGGACGACACCGAGCACGGAGTCGGCCACCGCGTCGTAGAGCGCGGCGAAAACCTCCTGATCGCCCAGCGCCACCTCATGCAGCAGCTTCTGCAGATCAGGTTCGGTCGATGGATTTCTGCCGATATGTACTGCTTCCTTCACAAGGGTCCTCCCAAAGGCGCGACAGGCCGGAATCTCGCTGCGTAATCCGAGGCCACAACCCGTACGGATTGGTCGCGCCGCAGAAGCATCAGCCGCGCGAATGCGTACCGGCTGCCCGATGTCGCCCGTGCCCGGGGAACCATCTCACGGCATACGGGATCCGAACCCCACCCGTCCGCCGACAGCACGCCGTACCGCGTTCCCCCCCGTCGCAGACGCGATCGGCCGACTGCTTCCCGAAGTCGACCCGCCCGGGCGGGGCGCTGCCGGCCGGCTGTGCCGTCCGGATCCGGGGCTTGCTGGTGGGCACGCGATGAGCCACGCTCGGGCCACTGTTGTCGGGGACGGGGGAGATGGGATGTCTGTTCGGCCATTGGCGTGCGTTGTGGGGCGGCGCAACCTGCTGCGCTACCTCGCGGTCGGGGCCGGAGCCGTAGTCGTGTCCGCATGCAGCGGCAATGGCACAGGCGGGGGCCTGAGAGCCCAGGCGCTGAAGGCGTTCGCCGTCGGAACCTGGGGCTGGACGGCAAACAGGGACGGCGGCTCGGGCACGGTGACGATCGGGGACGGCACAGAGACGGTACGGTCGTCGATGAACTTGATGTCCGGAACCTGGACCTATGAGAACGGGACCGTTGACATCTCTGCCGAGGGCCTGTCCAGTTATCTGAAGATCCTGGACGTACCGGCAGACATCCCGAACGAGATCTCGAAGTTGCTTCGGTGCCGGGGCGAGTTGGGGAAAGGCGAGGCCAAGTGCAACGGCTCTCGACTCCGGCTCGCGTTCAACGACAACGATCTCGTACTGACGGGCCTTCGCTCGGGCTGATCCTCCGGCCCCGGGCTCTCCGCTGCGCGTGCGCCCCCGCCAGCCCCACGGAGCCCGGTGGATGAGCCGGAACCCGTGCTCGACGGGGCCACCCGGAGCGCGGGAGGGCCTGCCTCTGCTCGCCGAGTATGCCGGGGAGGCCGAGGGAATGGCGGACGGCCCAGGCCTCTGCTGGTCGGCCCGCCCCGGTGCCGGCCGGGCGCTCGTATCACCCATGCCGCCCGGAACTTCCCGTGCGGAGTACCTGAAAGCGCAGTACCCCACGTCCGGACGCGGCAGGCGCACCGGGACGCTCAAGCGCGATCACGACGGACCGTCGGCAGTTGCCGCGCCGGCTCGCGGGGGACACAGTTGAAGAGGAGCACACACGAGAACGGGATGGAGTGTGCCGCTGCCGTTCGATCCGGGCCCGGGGCGCGGGCGATCACGGTCTCCCGACGATGGAGCGACCGGAAGAACGACTGTGCAGTCGCTCGTGGCCACCGGTGGTCAGTCGGCCTGACCCATTGCCGGTTTCCGCTGGAGATGGTGACGGGGCATTGCATCTCCGGCAATTCCTCGATTCTCGGCAATCGGCGAGCGGAGGAGCAATGTCGACCGGAACTCTCATAGCGATCATTGTCGCGGTAGTGGTCGTCTTGCTGCTGTGCGCACTCGTGGCATGGCAGATCGCGCGCAGACGCCATCTGAAGAAGCAGTTCGGCCCGGAGTACGAGCGGCTCGTGGAGGAGAAGCAGAGCCGCCCGGCCGCGGAACACGAACTGCGGGAGCGGGAACAGCGTCATGACGCTCTGGAGATCAAGCCTCTCCCGGCGGCGGACCGGGAGAAGTACGCCCAGGGCTGGAGTCAGGCGCAGGAGCGGTTCGTCGACCACCCCGACGACGCGGTCCACGAAGCCGACCGGCTCGTGACCGCGCTGATGAGCGAGCGAGGCTATCCGACCAAGGGGTTCGAGCAGCAGGCCAGTGATCTGTCGGTCGAGCACGGCCGCACTCTGCAGAGCTACCGCACCGCCCATGAGGTCAGCGACCGCAGCAGCCGTCACCAGGCGACCACGGAAGAGCTACGGGGCGCGATGGTCCACTATCGGACTCTGTTCGACGAACTGCTTCACAACGGCGGGCGGCCGCGGGAGTAGCGGATGGAGGAAGCGCAATGGCGACGGGACACTCGGACCCGCTCGGGTCCGATGCAGGCAAACTGTCCACTGACGATCTACGCGGTGGGGCCGCCCCGACTCCGGGTGCCCGCGAGGCCCGGACCGAAGCTCCACCGACCTTTCCGGGCGAAGCCACGACGGCCGACCCCAGCCCCCTTCCGGGCGGCGAGCGCGAGACACAGCACGCACCGGCGCCCGATGCGGCCGCCACAGGCGTGGACGGGAATGAGCCTCTTCTCGGTGACGAACAGGATGCGTTCCGTAGCCGGTGGCAGCGGATACAGGGCGACTTCGTGGATGACCCCAGAGAAGCGGTCAGCGCTGCCGACACCCTGGTCGCGGAAGTGATGCAGGCACTCGCCCGGACCTTCTCCGACCACAAGCAAGGGCTTGAGGGGCAGTGGCAGCGCGGCGAGGAAGTGCCGACCGAGGAGCTGCGTGTCGCTCTGCAACGCTACCGGTCGTTCTTCAACCGGCTGCTGAACACCTGAGTGCGTAGTACCTACTGAGCGGAAGCCCTCACTCGGAAGAGCAGTGCGGGCTTCGGGCGAAGGTGTTGTGGAGGGCTCGCACGGCGGGCTCGCGAGGGTACTGGGCGAGGAACGGCTGATACGGGTGCGCGGCGCGGGCGGGGATGCGGACGGTGCAGCAGCCGCGCAGCATGGGCGGCCTCGTACAGCCACGGCGACGACGAAAACCTCGGAACCGCCTGCTACGACCACGACCTCGTCGTCCTCGAAGCCGTCGGCATCCACGAACCCGGGACCGTGCTCGACGAACCCCGCTTCATCGCATGGTGCGGCAGCCACGCCCACGGGCGGGGAGCCGACTGCGCCCGCACGGCCTGTGAGGCCGCCGCTGCAACGAACAGGTCTCACGGCAGGACGCGGCAGTGGCGTTGCCGGGCCGCCGGGCGGCGGTCGCGTCTCTGCGGCTGCGGCTGCCACCGATCGGGCCGGGAGGCGCCATCTCTGGGGGTAGCCCTACTTCCTCTCCCTCAGCCCGTCCAGCACCAAGTCCGTCAAGCGTTCCGGCAGGTCCGGCTCGATCGGGCGGTGGCCGAGCAGAGAGCGGGTCTGGAGTGGGGAGCAGAGCAGTTCCAGCGCCAGGGCCGCGTCCGTGTCGGCCGGGAGTTCCCCGCGTTCGACGGCGCGGCTGACGATGGTGCCGGCCTGATCGAGGCGGGACTGCCAGAAGGTCTGCCAAGCCGCGGCGAGGTCCGGGTCCTGGGAACTGAGCGAGGCCTCCCGGGCAACGGAGCGGCCGGTCGGGGTGGCCAGGTACTCGGCCAGTGCGCGGGCGAAGGCGGCCAGGTCGGTGCGGACGGCTCCGGTGTCGGGGACGGGGATGCCCTCGTCGCTGCCGACCAGCATGGCATCCAGTACGAGCTTCTCCCGACTGCCCCAACGCCGGTACACCGTGGTCTCGTTGACCCCGGCGCGGGCCGCGACCTCGGCGATGCTGAGCCGGGCGATGCCCTCCTCGGCCAGCACCTCCATGGCGGCTGCCAGAACGGCTTGGCGGACGCGCGCGGCGCGGCCGCCAGGGCGGCGGCGGATCGGCTCCGGTTCTTCCTCGGTCATGTGTTGATCACCTCGACCACCACCTTAACGCAGGATGGCTTGCATTAAGAGCCGCCCCGGCGCATAGTCACTAATGCAAGAGTTCCGGCTTTAAGTGCAGCAGGAGGCATCACCATGTCTTTCACCTGGCCCCTGGACCCTCAGGACCTGTTCGTCGAGCGCTACCCGCAGATGACCCTCGGTCTCCCCGCCGACGAGGTGGACGCGGTTCGCGCAGCCGTCACCGAGATGTGGCCCGACCGGCCCGGCAGCTGGGTGTACGAGTGGTCCGCCCTTGCCGCCCGGCACGCCGAGGCCGGGCGCCACCGCCTGGCCGCGCAGGCGTACGGCTGGGCCAAGTTCCCCTCACTGGCCGACGAACCGAAGCGCACCGCGCTCGCCCACCAGGTCGAGCAGTACGCCCTCGCCGCCCCCGGCTTCCCGGTGGAGTTCGAGCGCCGCACGCTCACCGTCCCGTACCGCGGCGGCGAGGCCACCCTGCCGGTCCACTTGATAGCCGCCCCCGGCCTGCCCGCCGACGCACCGGTCGTGCTGGCCAGCGGCGGGGTGGACTCCTGGAAGACCGACCTGCACGGGATGTGGGAGCAGCTCGCGCTCGCACTGCCGGTACGGCTGCTGCTGTTCGACATCGTCGGCACCGGCGAGACCGACCACCTGCCGATGACGCCGGACGGTGGGGCCGAGGTGATTGCCGGGCTGGTCTCCTTCGCCCGCAGGATCGGCAACGGAAAGGTCGGCCACTTCGGCATCTCGATGGGCGGTTACTACTCCGCCCGGACCGGACTGACCGGCGCGGTGGACGCCTCTGTGGTGCTCGGCGGCCCGGTGGAGCGTTCCTTCGCTCCGGGCCGCGGCTTCGCCTTCGGCATGGACGGCATCGTCGGCAACGCCCTCGGCTTCGACGCCATGCCGAGCACGGCCGAGCGCGAGGAGGCCTTCGCGGCCTTCGACCTGCGCCCGCTGCTGGACCAGAACGTCAATGGGCCGATGCTGGTGGTCAACGGCACCGAGGACGTCCACGTCCCACTGGACGACACCCTGGTGTTCGAGGGTCGACGGGACACCCGGGTCGAACTGATCCCGGACACCGGCCACTGCGCCATCTCTCGCTTCGGTGAGGCGATGGCCGTGATCAGCCCCTGGCTGAAGGGCACCCTGATCGGCTGATCCGGCAATCCAGCCGGGACACGCAGCCGCCAACTCGCGAGCGCCGCGCGTGGCGTCGCCGAGAGGAGACGTCCACTCACGGCGCTCGTGGGGCCCGCATCGATCCTGCGAAAGGCCAGTCAGTAGTGGTGTTCCACTTGGTGTTCCTCTTGGTGAGCGGGGTTGTTGCCCGGGCCGGGACCGAAGGAGCGTTGGAGGGCCGACAGCCTCGGCCCGGGTTGCACCGTCACCTGGCGCCGGCTTGTCCAGACCCTCACCGAAGTTCCCTGCGCCGCACGTGAGGGCAGGGGGTCGGAGCGGCCCCGCTCGGGGACCGGGGCGGCGATTGCGCGCGGCTTGAAATTGTCCTCGCCGACTCCTCGTCCACCAGCGCATCCCGAGCGCATCCAGGTCCGCACGCCGCTGTTCGGCGAGCCCGTCGGCGCCCTTCCGTATGTTGTCGAGCCATATGCCGAGCCCGACCACCGTACCCCTCAGCCCCGTTCTGACGGCCCGACGGGCTCGCCGTACCCTCCGCTGATCCCTCCAGGTGTTCGATGGTTTTCGGGGCGCTCCCAGGTGCACTTCGCGTGCCTGGTACTGCTGTGCGGATACCGGGCAGAGGGTCCATATGTCGTCCTGAGTCCGCTTCACCGGCCGCTGCTTCTCCTCCTGCCGCATCGATCCCGGGAGCGTTCTCCCATGGGCATTGCTGTCCGGGCAGGAGCTGTTCCCGCCCGTGCCACTGCGCGTTCACCCGGCGTCCGAGGTCTTCGCCCTGACGACATCGCCAGTGGGGCGTTCTTCGCCTGGGTGCGGTTCCGGACGAGGAGGCAGCAGCGCCGCCACCCGGTACCCCATGCCGGGTACCACCCCGGATCGGTCGAGTCCAGCTCATCCCGGCGTGCTTCGGTCGTCGCCCCGCTGCCGACGGGGCGTGGCGGCCGGCCGTGCGCGGCTCCTCGTTCTCCCGCGTCCTACGGGCCTCCCGGGCGTTCTTCGCACACATCCCGTCCGCCCAGGCCGTTTTCTGCCGTGTGCGCATGGCCAGGAAAGACAGTCCCGGTGCGGTAGTCGTCAAGGGGGCGAAAGGAGCCAGGAAAGAGCTGCGAGGTAGCGGAGGACTTGGCTGTACGCCGACAATATGGCCACCCTTCACCGCCCAGGGGTCACCGGACTCCCGGACCGAACAGAGAGGACCGACCATCACCATGCGCAAGCCTCTCCTCGCCACCCTCACCGCCGTTGCCCTCGGCGCCGCCGCCTTGACAGGCGCAACGGGCACGGCAACCGCAGCACCCAACCAGGTGAGCGGGGCGACCCCCACTGCCGCGACGGCCGCCGTGCGCCCTGTCGGTACGCCCGCCTCGGTGACAGCCTCCTCCTTCGCCGGCACCGTGGCGCTCAGCAACTGCTCAGGCTCCCTGATCCGCATGCCCAACTCGCAGGCGACGGACCCCGGACTGGTCATGACGAACGGCCATTGTCTCGAAACCGGCCTCCCGAGCGCAGGTCAGGTCATCACCAACCAGTCCTCCACCCGCAGCTTCACGCTGCTCAACGCCTCGGCCGGTACCGCCGGGACACTCAAGGCGAACAAAGTCGTCTACGCGACGATGACCGACACGGACGTCACTCTCTACCAACTGACCAAGACCTACGCCCAGATACAACAGTCCACGGGAATCGCGCCGTTGACACTGTCCGCGACCCACCCGGTGCAGGGTCACGCGATCGACGTGGTCTCCGGCTACTGGAAGCGCGTCTACTCCTGCTCCGTCGACGGATTCGCGTACCGTCTGAAGGAGGACCAGTGGACATGGAAGGACGCCGTCCGCTACACCCCGGAATGCCAGGTCATCGGGGGCACCTCGGGTTCCCCGGTCATCGACACAACGACCGGGCAGGTCACGGCGATCAACAACACCATCAACGAGAGCGGCGGAAGCTGCACCCTTGACAACCCCTGCGAGGTGAACGAGCAGGGCGCCGTCACCATCCGCCGGGGAACCGGATACGCCCAGGAGACCTACGGCATCCCTGCCTGCTTCACGACGGGCAACAAGCTCAACCTTTCGGCCACAGGCTGCACGCTCGCGAAGCCGACAGCAATAGCGGCACACTGAGTTGACACCTGAGGGGGCAAGCCGATCTGGCCCACGGCCGGTCGGGCCACTGCTTCGTCTGCAGCCGGCACACCGCAGGAGGGAGGCTGTTCCGGCTCAGTAGTGTCCCGCAAGATCTCGCGGTGTCCTGGACGGTCCGGGTCCGTCCGGGGCCTGGCGTGTGCGTCTTCGGTGCCGGAGCGGCGATGACCGCCTGGCTCCCTGCCCTAGCGTTCACGCCAGGTGTAGGAGGCGGCGGTGTCGATGTCGGTGTCGGGCCAGCGGTGGCGCAGCAGGGTCGCCGTGGACCGGCACCAGGCTGCCAGGTGGGGGAGTACCCGGTGCGCCTCGGCGGTGCGGGCTCCGGATTCCAGCAGGGTCACCATCTGGGTGCGGGAGTCGTCGCCGGGGCTGCGTGTGTCCAGCGTGTTCAGCCGGCCGGTGCGCGTCATCACCCAGACCATGGAAGCCGAAGTCAGGCCGAAGCCGACCCGCTGGTCGTCCTCGGCCTCGGGGACCGTCCGGGCAAGGGCTCGGCGGAACGCCTCGACCTGTTCCGGCCCCGATACTCCCAACCAGTCCGGGCCGGGGACCGTAAAGCTGGTCGCGGCGGTGAGGGCATGGCGGAAGCCCGCCCCTTCGAAGTCGATCAGTTTGCCGCCGCCGCTCGGCCCGGTCAGGTAGTTGTGCGACTCGGGGTCGCCGTTGGTCAGGGCCAGGAATGGGCCTGGATCTGCGAGTTCTGCCACGGCCGTTTCCAGATCGCGCTCCGCGGCGGCGGGCAGCGGGACGCCGAAGGCGGCGGCGCGGGCGAGCCCGTTCCGCCAGAGGCCGGCGTAGGCATGTTCCCAGTCGTCCAGCCGGTCGGCGCCGGTGCCCAGCGCCGTGCGGCGGGCGTTGAACAGCGCGGCCCGGCCGGCGGATGCAGCGGCCAGCTCGCCCAGCGAGGAGGCGAAGGCGGTCAGTTCGGCGTCCAGGGCCGCGGTGTGGCCGTCGCGGTGCAGCAGTGCGGCCAGCTCGGTGCGCGGGTAAAGGTCCTCCAGCACGAGCAGGCGGGAGTCCGGTGAGGCGGCGTGCAGGCCTGGTGCGAGGTCGAGGCGGAGGTCGTCGGCGATGAAGGCGAGTGCGGCGTGCTCGCACCGCGTCAGCTCCTCCGCGGAGCGGAGGCCGTACCCCTCGGGGCGGCGGCATTTCACGACGACCGTGTCGGGGAGTCCGCTCGTCTCCGCCAGGTGGGCGCGCAGCACCCAGGGATGGTGCAGCGGCTCGACGCGCTCGATGGTGGTCCGGGCACCGACGGAGGCCGTGAGCAGCGCCTCGATCTCGGCGGATGCGGGAAGGGCGGCGTCCAGAGGTGAAGGCATCGGGGGATCCTCGCACGGCCGGCCCGGATCGTGCAGAATTCCGCACCGATCGGCGTTCCGCCGCCGCAACGCCGTTGTTGAACATCCCGGCAACTTCCGCCTTCGTCATTCTGCCGACGAGGGCACCGCGCCCCTTATCGGGCGCCGACACCACCCGAACCAGGGATGGCACCAGACCTGTTGCACTCGATACGGTGGATGGAAACAGCACCGATCTGCGCGGACCCGCCCGTGCCGAATCCGCGCAGCGGTCCGTTCCCAAGAGAAGATGGAACCGCGCCCCGGCACGGTCCTGGACGGGGAGGCGGTGATCGGGCGGGATGGCCGGCTCGATTTCGCGGCCGCGCGGTCACGGGCCGCGTCGTCCGTGTCCCGGACCCGTGGTCTGGTACCCGGCCTCCTGCATCTGCTGGGACGTCCTTCAGGACGGACACCGGGCATTGCGGGGCGGCACGGACGGCGTAACGACCGCAATGGAGGTGGACCTGCCGTGGCAGACGCTGGACGGGATCCGGGGCTGAGGGCTCCGCTCAGCCGGTGGGAGTACTGCGTGTCCGCCGCGAACCAGTTGGTGCTGTGGCACGGACGCACGGCCCCGCACATCCTGCAGGAGCCGGCACGGACCAAGAGCGTCATTCTGCTGGCTGCCTGCCTCTACGACCGTGCGGCGGCCGCGGGCCTGGACGGCGCGGCGGTCGCCGAGGTGCAGCTCGAGCAGGCCGCGAACGTCCTGGAGCGGTACCTGGTCTCCGCGCTGCAGGCGTGCACGATGTTCCCGGCTGCGGAGGGAAGCGACGTCGTCGACGAGCTCTTGGCCGACTGCGGCACGGACGGTTTCGAGTGGGTCCGGCAGGGGGTGCGCCGGACCCTGGCACATCACCGGGCCGATGGCGGACCGCACGTCCGGATCGCCGACCGACGATCCGCTCTGCGGGAAACCGGCGCACACCCGTACTTGGACTACTGACCCGACAGGACGACACCGGATCGAGCCGTCCGAGCAAGGACGGGGCGGCGGTCGGCATCACCGCCCCGCCACCTTCACTTGTCCGGTGCGCCTGTCTTCCCTCCCTCCGTTCCCCTGATCGAACAACCCTGTCGAACGGCGATGTCAGTGGCGCGCGGTAGCTTCGGGACTGTTCGAGATCACGGGGTGAGAGGGGTGAATTCGTGGGTTTCAGGCATGCGTTGAGCGTCGTCCTGGTCGACGTCAACGAGGAGGTGGTGACGGCCTGGCGGTCCGCGTTCGCGGACACGCCGGAGGTCGAGATCAGGCGAGGTTCCCTTCTCGATGTGGATGCCGACGCCTGGGTCTCTCCCACCAACGAGCGTGGCCGGATGGACGGTGGGGTCGACGCCGTCGTCAAGCGGTACCTCGGTCCGGGCATCCAGGTGCGGGTGCAGCGGGCGATCCGTGACCGGTTCGGCGGACGACTGCCGGTGGGCAGCGCGGTATGCGTCCGGTCCGGGGCGGACATACCCCGGTACCTGATCTCGACGCCCACCATGCGCCAGTCGTCGCAGAACGTCAGCGACACGGTGAACGTGGCCCTGGCCTGCGCGGCCGCCTTCCAGGCGGTGCATCTGCAGAACCGGGCGAAGCCGGGCAGCATCCGGTCGGTGGCCCTCGTCGGGATGGGCGCACAGACCGGGCAGGTGCCCGCGAAGGTGTGCGCCAACCTGATGTGGACGGGCTACACCCTCTTCCACGACCACGGTTTCGCGGACTACGACGAGTTGCGGGCCGCCGTACTGGGGCAGCTCGACGACATCGAGGGAGCGGGGTCCGCACGGCGGGTCCGGATCAACGTGCCGCAGCGGCCTTCCTTTCGTCACTGACCCGAAGACCTCACAGGCCGGTGCCGCCCAGGGCGCGGACACCGACGACGACCATGCCACATCTGTTCAGCATGCCGGGGCGCCCCTGGAGGCGTCCGGTTCGAGTGTCGGGAGCGCCACCCTCATGAGTGATGTCGATGTGACGGCCGCAGGCGATGCCGGTTCGCCGGCCGAGGATCCGCTGGGACTGGCCGACCTGTTCACCGGTGGCGGCGAGCCGTGGCTGCCGCTGCTCGGACCGGTGATCGAGGCGCAGCAGGGAGCCGCCGACTTCATCGGCCCGAAGCGCAGCCCGGAAGTCGTTCCGGTTCGCGAGCTGACGTTCCAGGCCCTGAAGCCGCATCCGCCGGAGAAGTGGAAGGTGGTCGTCTTCGGACAGAACCCCTATCCGCGGGCGGAGAGCGCGACCGGCATCGCGATGTTCGACAACACCTTCAACGACTGGAAGGACAGCCAGTTCGGCCGGGTCGTCAGCATCCGTTGCCTCATCAAGGCGGCCGCGATGTGGAAATACGGCATCGTCAAGAAGACCCCGATCGCCGATGTCCGCGCCCTGCTGAAGAAGGAGGGCACGGTCCAGCCGCCCGAGTGGTTCCAGGCGATGCTCACCCAAGGTGTGCTGCTGCTGAACGCGTCCCTCACGGCGAGCGCGGACGGGGCGATGGCGACCGATCGGCACACGTTGTTCTGGCGCCCCGTGGCCGAGCAGATCGTCGAGGAGATCCTCCGGGCGAAGCAGGACGCGGTGGAGGAGGACGACCGGGGGGTGGTGTTCGCCTGGTGGGGCGCGCACGCCCGGAGTCTGAAGAGGGTCGTCCAGCGGCTGGAGAAGAAGTACCCGGGGGTGCAGGTCCGTCACCTGGACCACGCCAATCCGGCCGCGCAGGGGGATCTGTTCTGCGAGGGCGACCACTTCGCCCAGGTGAACGACGCCCTGGCGGCGGTGGGGGCCGAGCCGGTCGACTGGCTGCCGCAGAAGGGCTGGGACCAGGGGACGGGCGGGACGGGCGGGCCGGAGGACGGTGGTGTCGCGCAGCGGATGGGGGCGTTCATCGCGTCCACGATGGAGTTGCACCAGCTGTATCTGGAGCGGCTCACCAGCGTCAAGGACGAGGGGCTCGTCCTGCCGCCCGTCACCGGGGTGTTCGACACGCCATTGATGGACTTCCGCAAGGCCGTCGAGCCGGTCTCGCGGGTGCTCGCGCACCTGGATCGGCATATCGATCTGTCAAGCCGTTTCGGCGAGACGAAGGCCGTGGAGGCGGCGTCCGCGGGCGCGGTGTCCGGGGAGGCGGCGGGTGCCTTGTCGGCCGACGCGATCTCGGCCCTCTACCTGTATACGTGCGAGTCGGGCTTCTACCGCGAGATCAACGCCGTGCTGCGCTCCTCGGACCGCGAGCGCGTGGTGCCGTACCTGCCGTACCTGCGGTTGCTGTTCTCGGCGATGGAGGCGTTGCCGCCGCAGACGCGGCCGCTGTGGCGTGGTGTGGCGCTGGATCTGCGATCCCAGTACCCGCTGGGGCGAACGGTGACGTGGTGGGGCGTGTCGTCGTGCACCTCCGAGCTGGGAGTGGCCCGCGCGTTCCTCGGCGGGCGCGGCCGGCGGACCCTGTTCGAGGTGACACCCGCGCGGGCCGTGGGGATCCGGCGGTTCTCCGCGTTCACGGGTGAGGAGGAGTACATCCTCGCGCCCGGGACGCAGCTGAAGGTGACGGAGGTGAAGGCCGAGCGTGGAGGTCTGTGCACCGTACGGCTGACCGAGCTGGAGGGGGCCGGCATGGTGTCGTGACGTCCCCGGGCCAGACGGACTCACGGGCTGCCGGACTCATTCGCTACGGACATGAACCTCGCCGACGCCGACTTCTTCGAGACCGGGCGTGACATCGCGGAAGACGGCGTGCCGCGCAAACGGTGGAGGGCCTGGCACAGACCTGTGGGCCCGTACGCGGCGGCGTACGGGCCCACAGGCGGCGTACCTCCTCCGGGTGCGGCAGCGAAGTATTGCCCGATGGGCTGGCGGCGTTCCACGTCTCCCGAAGCGGAACGGAGTACCTGACGGATTGTCAGGATGGGTGCGTCACGGGTCTTGGTGCGGCGGTGTTTACGGTTTGTGGGTTACCCAGAGTATTTCTGCCGGCCAGCGGTATGCCCAGTCAGGCGGGTCGGTTTGGTTGTAGCCGTTGGCTGTTCCGGGTTCGGGCCGCGGCTCGATGAGGTCGTCGATGACGAGACCTGCGCCGCGCAGGACCTTGATCCAGTCGCCGTAGGTGAGCTGATAGCTGACCGCGCCCTGGTCTTCGGTGATGGTGTCCAGCCCGAAGTAGTCCTGGTGCAGCGTCGTGGTTGCGCGGCCGGCGGCTTCGTCGTAGCAGGCTTCGAACCATGGGCTGGCGACGTTGAACACCAGGCGCCCACCGCGGCGCAGGATGCGTGCGGCCTGCGGGACAGCCAGGTGCGGGGGCGCCCAGCTGAGCCCGCCGTAGTCACAGAACACCAGGTCGAAGCTGTCGGCGGCGAACGGGAGGTGTTCGGCGGCGCCTTGCACCAGCGGGTAGCGGGCCGCTCCCATCGCGCGAGCTGCTGCGGCGAGCTGCGCTTCGGACAGGTCGAGCCCGATTACGGTGGCGCCCTCGGCGGCGAGCGCCCTGGACCACTGGCCGGCGCCGCAGCCGAGTTCGAGGACGCGCTTGCCGGTGACGTCGCCCAGGGCGTGCAGGTGCGCGTCGGGGATGGCGTACGTGCCCCACAACCGGGGCGTTGCGCCGATCTGCGGGTCGTGCTTGTGCTGGTAGGCGCTGCTGATCTGGTTCCAGAACCGCCGGTTGGTAGAGATGCTGTCCACGCGCCGACTCAAGCACTGCCTGCCAAGGGCGGTCAACACGGTTGTGCTGCGACCGGGAGGGTTCACCGGTTCACGGGTGTCCTGTCCGGCTGCCGATGCGATCGGGTGGGATCGATTTGCCGGATCCAGCGTCAGGAGACGTGACAACAGCACGGGTTCAAGCCGCAGGATCGCCGACTACGAGGGGCAGAAGCTGCAGCAGACCGCACGACCCGCCACGCACGAGGCGCATCTGGCACCGACGCCAGGGACAGCACACCTACGAGCCGTCCGGGCGGTGGCTGCCTGTGTCCGCCGGTGTCGTCGGTGCCGCCCCGGGGCAGTGTGGTCTGGCAGAGGCCGACCGGGAACGGTTTCGGCCGCCCGGCCTCTGCCGACAGGACGTGTGGACGACGACAAGGGGCAGCGGAGATGAGTATGGCCGGAGTGTTGGCTACGGCACTGGTGGTACAGCACGATCCCGGAGGGGGACCGGGCCGTTGGACGGCCTGGCTGGCGGAGCGGGGTGTGACGACGCATGTGGTCCGGGCGTACGAGGCAGCCCCGCTTCCGGACCGGCTGGAATACCCCGCGCTCGTCGTTCTCGGTGGCGCCTACCTTCCTGACGACGACGTCCGCGCGCCCTGGCTGCCCGCGACCCGGGCTCTCGTACGTCAGGCCCTCACGGAAGAGACGCCGATGTTCGGTATCTGCCTCGGGGGCCAGATGCTCGCTCACATAGCCGGTGGCGAAGTACGCGGGAAGCATGGACCGCCCGAGTTCGGCAGCACCCGGCTCAGCCTGCGCCCCGAGGCGGCCGGGGACCCGCTGTTTCACGGGCTGCCCGCACATCCACCGGCCATCGAGAACCACGTCGACGCCATCACTGCGCTTCCCGCCGGCGCCCACTGGCTGGCCCGCAGCGAGCGGTGCCCCTACCAGGGATTCCGCGTCGGCTCCGCGGCATGGGGTGTTCAGTTCCATCCGGAGACGACTGCTGAGCGGATCCGCGGCTGGAACCGCGACCGGTTGAACCGAAACGGTGCTCCGGCCCCGGAGACTCTGCACGCTCTCGCGCTGCGAGATGAGCCGACAGCCACCGACACGTGGCGCACCGTCGCCCACCGCTTCGCGGACATCGTGACCGCGAGGGCCCGGAGCTCGGCGCCACAGGTCCTCTGACCGGTTCGCCGACCGTCGCCGGCGAACGCGGACAGGAGGCATTCGGCGTCCGAGCCGCCGGCTGCCGCCGCCTGGGTCACGACCGGTGACTTCACCCGGCGCGGCCGGGCCCGCGCGGTGTGGTCCCGGGATGATGGCCTCTCGCCGTCCGGGCCGCGGTCCGGACGGTGTCCGAAGAGCGTGGTCCGCCGCTCCGTCACCGCGAGGAACGGGATGCGGTAGCGCGGAGGCGATGCCCGTGCCGACGGGGCCGGCGCTTCCTGGCGGCACGCCACGCGCCGCACTGCTGCTCCGATGGTTGGCCTGGCCGACCGACCTGCGCCTCGGAAACACCGTTAACGGGGAAGTTGAATCTTTGTTTTCGATGGCCTAACGTTGTGAACGTGAATACGGAAACGAGGATTCTGGAAGCGGCCGCGGCACTGCTCGTCGAATCCCCGGCAGGTGACATCTCGATCCGCGCGGTGTGCGAGGCCGCGCAGGTCGGAGCGCCAACTCTCTACCGGTTGTTCGAGGACAAGGACGCGTTGCTGGCTGCGGTCGTCGACCACGGCTTCGAGCAGTACCTGGCCTCCAAGCGTGCCGCGGCGACTTCCGACGACCCGGTGCAGGACCTTCGCGACGGCTGGGACAGCCATGTGGCTTTCGCCCTCGCGCAGCCCGCCTGCTACAAGCTCATGTACTCGCCGGCCCTGGCCGGTCGTCCGGGGGCCGCCGGTGAAGCTCACCGGATGCTGGTCGCGGTGATCGAGCGGATCGCGGTCGCGGGCCGGCTGAGTGTGCCGGTCGACCGGGCCGCGCAGATGGTCATGGCCGCGAACGTCGGCCTGGCTCTCTCGCTGCTCTACCGGCCCGACGTCAACCAGGACCCCGTCCTGTCGGACAGCGTCCGGGACGCCGTCGTCACCACCATCACCACGAGGGCTGCCGCTCCGGAAGTGGCCGCCTCACCGGTGACGACCCTGCGCACCCGGCTGCGGCAGGCCCCGCCGCCCGGATTCACCCCCGCTGAGACCGCCCTGCTGCACGAATGGCTCGGCCGTCTGGAGACCCCCATTACCTGAGAAGGGCCCACCGAGATGAACAGCGCCAGCGAAACCACCCCACGGATCGCCTTGGTCACCGGAGCCTCCGGCGGCATCGGACATGCCACCGCGCTGCGCCTTGCGCGCGACGGAATGACCGTTGCCGTCCACTATGCAGGCCGCAAGGCCGCTGCCGAGCAGCTGGTCGAGGAGATCACCGCCGCAGGCGGACGTGCCGTCGCCCTCGGCGGCGACATCGCCGACGAGGCGGCCATGACCGAGCTCTTCGACGAGATGGAACGCACCCTCGGAGGCATCGACGTCGTGGTGAACACCGCCGGCATCATGATCCTCTCGCCGGTGGCGGAACTCGACCTGGACGCACTTGACCGCATGCACCGCACCAATATCCGCGGCACCTTCGTCGTCTCCCAGCAAGCAGCCCGCCGACTGCGCCCCGGCGGTGCCCTGATCAACTTCTCCACCACTGTCACCCGGACCGGCTTCCCCGGCTACGGCGCTTACGTGGCGTCCAAGGCCGCTGTCGAAGCCCTGACCCCGGTCCTGGCCCGCGAACTGCGTGGCCGCGACATCACCGTCAACACCGTCGCCCCGGGCCCCACCGCCACCCCGCTGTTCCTCGAAGGCAAGGACGAGCAGACCGTCGCCCAGCTGTCCAAGGCCGCCCCGCTGGAGCGGCTGGGACAGCCCGAGGACATCGCGGAGACTGTCGCCTTCCTCGCCGGACCCGCCCGTTGGATCAACGGACAGACAGTGTTCGCCAACGGCGGCCTGGCCTGACACCTCCACCCCGCCGAGAACTTCCTTCTCGCACGTGCCGGGGAGGGGCGCCGCAGCAGGCACACCGCGCGCAGCGGACCCGTACAGTCGAACGGGTACGGGTGGGAGCAAGTGGCCGCATGGCGCCGGGTTGTTCGGGTCGGGAGCGGCGTCCGCGCTGGCGGACGCCTTTCATCTGCGCGGCGGCACCCTTCAGTTGCGGCCGTCCACCGGGGCCACGTGATCATGTCGGTGCTAGGCTGACGATCTTTGGCGGAATGACGGCCACCGCAGAGATGGGGTCGGTGGGTGGCGCCGTGCGCCGCCGCCGGGTTTGGGGTGACATGCGCACACTGCGCCCGCTGCAGGCTCTCGGCCTCTCCGCGACGGCGGAGGCCGCCTACCTCGCGCTCGTCGAATGGGGCCCGCAGATCCTGACCGAGCTCACCAGCCGGCCGGGACTGGTCGGTGCGCCGCTCGACGGCCTCGAGGACGCCGTCGCCGAACTCAGCGACATCGGCCTGGTGTCCCGTACGGACGGCAGGCTGGCCGCCCAGCCGCCACGCGCGGTGCTGGAGGCGGTCGCCGAACGGCGTGCGCACGAGGCCCGGATCGCCTACGAGAGTGCCACGGCCCTGTCGCAGTACTGGCTCGACCACACCGCTGGAGCGAGCTACGTCGAGGTCGTCGACACTTCCGAGCGGCACGGGGAGATCCAGGCGAGGGTGCACAACGGAGCCGTGTCCCAGGTGCGCGCGCTGTCGATCGGGCCGGTGGGCGGAGGGGACCGGATGCCGGAGGTCGGCCCCGGCACGCTGGAGGCCCTGGACCGTGGCATCGCCTACCGCGTGGTGTACAGCGCCAACATCCTGCAGGATCCCAAGGCGATGGACGTGGCGCACGAGTGCGTCGCCCGGGGGGAACAGGCCCGGGTCTTCCCCGATGTCGCGTTGAACGTGCTGGTCTGCGACGAGCGTTTCGCCGTGGTCTCCGTCGCCGCCCCGAACCGTACGGGACACCACAGTGTCGTCGTTCAGCCGTCGGGGCTCCTGGACGGGCTGATCGGCGTCTTCGAGTCGTACTGGCAGATCGCCGTTCCGCTCCCGCCGGCCGGTGAGGCCGTCAACAACGAGGCGACCCCCGAGAGACGGCGGCTCCTGAGCTACCTCAGCATGGGGCTGACCGACGAGTCGATAGCCCGTGAGCTCGGGGTGAGCGAGCGTACCGTCGCCCGGCGTATCGCTCGCCTCCAGGAGATGCTCGGTGCCAAGACCCGGTTCCAGCTCGGTGTCCAGGCCAGCCGTCGCGGCTGGCTGTGACCCTGGGCCGCGGCCCGGCTCGCGGCGTAGGTGCGGGGGCGGGTCGGTGCGTGATCCGGCCCGCCCCCGCAGGCCCTCAGCCGCTCAGGTGCTCATGGCCCCGCGGTGTGGTGGGGACCGTTACTTGCTGTCCGGCTTGACCAGGTCGGGCAGCTTGGCTTCGAAGAGCTTGTCGAACGTGAGGGCGGGCAGTATGTGGCCCTGGTTCGGCGCCTCGTCGACCACGCCCGCAGCCCAGCTCGCCGAGTTGAACCGCTGGTCGGGCGTGCCGTGGTGACCGGAACTGGTGAAGCTGCAGTCGCCGACCTGGTAGAAGGACTTCTCGGACTTGAGGACGCGGGCGGCGTTCAGGGACTCGCCGCGGGAATGGGTCAGGTAGTACGTGCCGAATGCGTCCGCCATGAGCTCGGTGCGGCGGGTGGCCTCCGGGCCGGTCAAGTCGCTCTCGAAGAGGTTCTTCTGGTACTGGACGTGATGGCCGAACTCGTGACCCAGGATGCCGCGCGGCGCTACGTCGCCCAGATTCACCGCGCTCATGCCTTGAAGGATGCCGTCACCCATGATGATCCGGTCCGTGATGCCGAGCGGCTGCGGATCGTCCTTCTCGCTGTAGGCGAAGGCGTTGAAAGTGAAGATCGGGTTGGCGCCGCCCTGGAGGACCGGCTCCGAGTCGACCAGCTCGATGAGCATGTCGGCCAGGTCGAGATTCTCCTCGGCCGTGCCGCCGTACAGCACGGAGAGCGTGCGGGCGAGCCGGTCCGGGCTGGTGAAGACGTCCGCGCCGTGCATGGGGATCAGCTCGATGCGCGCCGAGTCGATGTCCCAGAAGCGCTTGAGGTTCTTCATCTCGGAGTTGAGCTGGTGGGTGTACTCGCCCTTGACGCCGAACGTGTTCGACGACGATTCCTTGCCGTAGATCAGCGCGTCGTAGGTGGGCATGTCGAAGCCGCCGAAGAGCGAAAGGATGAAGATGGCCCAGGGGTCCTGGGCGCCGTCGAGGAGGGAGTTGGCGTACTTCGACAGATCGGTCGTCTGGCACTGGTAGTCGCCGGGGTTGATCGCGCTGTCACGGAACTGCTGCCATTCCTCCCCCTTCAGGCCGTACTTGGCTCTGGCCGCGTCGAGGCGTGCCTCCCAGTCGGCGGGCAGCTTGGCCAGGATCCGGTCGACGATGGCCTGGTGCTGCGGGTCCATGGAGGAGGTGTCGGTGGAGGACTGCGGCGACTGGCTCGCCGTGGCCGTGACGCCGGTCGCGTCAGCGGCGTGTGCGGGAAGCGCCATGCCAAGGCCGCAGGTCGCGGCGATCGCCAGGCTCGCTACCACAGACAGGGTCTTCTTCACGAGATCTCCTTTCGAGGGTGCCCGGTAGGGCATCCAAGGGCGACGCTCAGTCTGTAAGTCCAACTACCGAATCAAGAACCGTCGTTCACTGTCCGAAACCGGCATGTCTGGAACCTGACAGCTTCATGGATCCCGTCACACGTGCGCTGCCGGCTGCCCGGCCTGCGCTCCCGACCGGTACGACCGCACCTGCCCCAAGTACGCGACGGGCGGGGCGGCGGCCGGTCAGCGGGACCGGTATCGCCCAACAGAGCCGACGGCCAATCTCGTTGAGGGTGGCGGCCACTCACTTCGTCACGGCGTTCGACGCGTTCACGATTCCCCGAGCGGGTGCCGGCCCGTCGACCATCTCCTGTCGGCCTACGGCGTCATACTCGCCGTGGCCATGGACTCCGGAGCCACCGGCGGCCCCAACCCGGCGGACCGGGAGCGCTTGGGCCCGCGGCCGCTCGGCGTCGAGGTGGGACCGTTGCGGTCTTTCGAGGCGGCCGTCGACGAGCGACCGTCAGCCGCCGTTCGACTGGCGGATGTCCTCGGCGAGCGAGGTGAACCTCTCGGCCCTGTCTTCTTGACCGTCTACAGACTGGGGCGTTTGAGGGTGGTCCATGGTGGTGCCGTCAGGATTCCGCCCGAAGGCGGCCTCTAGAACGTCGGGTAGGTCTTCCTCGGGGACCGTGGTGCGCACGTCCGCCAGGACCTGGGGAAAGTCGTCATCGTCGATGACACCCATGTGCTCCTGACGGAGTTGGTAGATGATCTCGACGAGCTCCGGTCTCAGCCGCATCCAGGCACGGGAGGTGCGGATCTCTTCGTCGACCTGGTGCATGAACCAGCGCATGACCTCGTACGGAACGTCAGCGTGCCCTGCGTGCGGGTTGAAGCACACCGTGGCTTCCCGTGCCGGATCCTCGTCGGGGACGATTGCGGTCACGAGCGTCCGTTGCCCGGCCGCGAGATCCAGTTCCAGATACCAGGCGTCATCGGGCACGGAGTACATCGTGGTGATCGCGTAGTTGCCGTCGGGGTGTCGAAAGACCATTGCCGCATGCTGCCACGCTGGACTGAGAAGGTCGCCTCCAAATTATGCAGCCCGACGCCCCTATGCCCAGGCCCAGATGAGGATGGCAGCGAAGCCGAGCGCCGCCTGGCAAGCAACGGCGAGCTTGTCCGTTCGCATGGCCAGTCCCTGCCACTGCTTGAGTCGGCTGATGCATCGCTCGACCGCCCTGCGCTGCTTGTACACCTCGGCGTCGAAGGCGGGCGGTCGGCCACCCGAACGACCTCGGCGCCGACGGTGACCGGCCTGGTCGGACGGCTGGGTAATGACAGCGCGGATTCCGCGTTGCCGGAGATGCTTCCGGATCGCGCGTGACGAATACGCGCGGTCTGCCGGAACGGTGTCCGGTCAGGCCATGCGGCGCCTGGCAGGGGTTGCCGACGGCGTCCACGGAGATGGAGTCGGTCCGGGCCAGGCCTCCGTCGACATGGATGGCCTCGTGCCGCGAGGTCACGGCAGCCTCGTCGATGTCGAGCGGCTGCCGATGCTCGACGAGACCGGCTACGCACCCGAGTGGAAGTACGCCCCGGGCGAGGAGCTCCGCCGTCATGCGGTATACATCTCCGAGCAGTTCGGCCTGTACGAGGACGCCTTGTTCGCTACTGCCGTCACCTCCCTGGCCCGGGACGGCACCGCGCAGCAGTGGGTGGTCGCCACCGGCCGCGGCGACGAGTTCCGCGCCACTTACGTCATCGGCGCCACCGGAACCCTGACTGAGCCCAAGCTGCGCGGCGTCGCCGGCGTCGAGGACTACCGGGGCCACACGTTCCACACCTCCCGCCGGGACCACGTACACCGGCGGCAGCCCCGAGGGCGGGACGACGGTCCTGGCCGGCAAGCGGGTCGGCATCGTCGGCACCGGCGCCACCGGTGTGCAGGACATCCCGGTGGTGCCCGAGGAAGCCCCGCGACGGGGTCCGGCTCCTCGACGCGCGGCACGGCCCGCGCATTTTGCACGGCTCACCGGCAATGGGTTCCCGAACCTGATCCGGATGGGCTCGCTGCAGAACGCCGGCAGCGTGAGCTTCACACACATCCTGGACGGAGCAGGCTGTGCACGCCGCCGCCCTCGTCTCAGCCGCGGAGGAACACCGCGCCGTCGTGGAGCCCGCTCGTGAGGCCGAGGACGCCCGGATCGGAGCCAGTGCCCAGGGCGCCACCGACCGTGAGTGGTTCCACGCCGAGCGCACCCCCGGCTGTTGCGACCGGGAGGCGGCAGTCGCCTGAACGGTGCCGTCACCTTCCACGACCTCCCGCGCCGCCGGCGAGCGGAGAGCATCGGCGAGGTGCCACAGGCCGAGGTCTCCGCCTCGGTCCGAGGCCTCCCCGACGCCCCGGGTGGGGCACGTCGGGCGAGCCGGGAAGGTGCCTGGTCTCCAGGGGACCCGTCACCCCGGCGACGCACATGATGACGTCACCGGGCCGGTGTCGACACCTCCGGGCCGAGGGCGGCGCACTCGGTCGGGCGCGGCTTCGCGCCGGAGCAGGTGGCAAGGACTTGTGTCCGTACCCGGTGGAGCGCTCCTATCAGTACGTCGTCAACAGGCCCGGATCGGTTGGTGCGATCCGGGCCCGCTGCGTCCGGCAGGCTGCCGGACGCAGCGCCGTCCTTCATGCCGACGCAGAACAACAAGGCCGCACGCCCTTGGTAGCCGAATGGCGCAGTCCGCAGGCAGCGGCCAGGACACCCGCCGAGCATGAACACATGAGCGGCGCGGACAACACTTTCGACATGGCGGCGGACCATTCCCTTCTGGCAAGGCTGCCCGAGCTGAGCGACGGGCTCGCGGACCTCTACCGGGACCTGCATGCCCACCCCGAACCGTCCTTCGCCGAGACCCGCACCTGCGGCATCGTCGCCGAACGGCTGCGGAAGCTGGGCCTGGTCGTCACCACCGGTCTCGGCCGCACCGGCGTGGTGGGCGTCCTTGCCAACGGCGAGGGCCCCCACGTCCTGCTGCGCGCCGACATGGATGCCCTGCCCGTCACAGAAGCCACCGGGTTGCCCTACGCCAGCCGGACGGACGGTGTCATGCACGCCTGCGGCCACGACATGCATGTCAGCTGCCTTCTGGGCGCTCTCGACCTGCTGGCCGGTGACCGCAAGCGGTGGGCCGGAAAGATCACAGCCGTCTTCCAGCCCGCGGAGGAGGTCGGCTCCGGAGCCCAGGCCATGGTCGACGACGGTCTCTTCGCCAAGATCGGCACTCCCGACATCGTCCTCGGTCAGCACGTCGGCCCGTTCCCCGCCGGTACGGTCGGATGTCATCCCGGACCCGCGCTCGCCGCCACCGACGCGCTCAGGGTCACGCTGTACGGCAGGGGCGCGCACGCATCGCGTCCCGAGGCCTCCGTCGACCCGGTGGTGATGGCCGCCTCCACCGTGATGCGTCTGCAGACCGTTGTCTCGCGGGAGATCGCGGGTGGCGACACGGCCGTTGTCACGGTCGGCGCCCTCAACGCCGGTACGAAGGACAACGTCATCCCGGACACCGCAGAATTGAAGATCAATATCCGCACCTACACCGAGGAGGTCAGGGGAACCGTCCTGGCCGCGGTCAAGCGCATCGTCGAGGGCGAGTCGACGGTGGCCGGTGCCACACGCACCCCGGAGATCGAACCGATCGACTCCTTCCCCGTCCTCGTCAATGACGAGGACGCCATGGCTCGGACGGTTGCCGTGTTCCGCAGCCATTTCGGCGCCGACCGGGTCTTCGACCCGGGCCCGGCGACCGGCAGCGAGGACTGCGGCGTCCTCGGCACGGCTTCGGGCGCCCCGGTCTGTTACTGGTTCTTCGGCGGAGTCGACCCCGACACGTACAAGAAGGCGGCGGAGGCGGGGACGACGGCCCGCGACATCCCCACCAACCACTCCGCACGCTTCGCGCCCGTCATCGAACCCACCCTCTCCACAGGCATCGAAGCGATGACCCTCGCGGCACTCACCGTTCTGTCGGCGGGCGAGTAGAGCCGCCGACAGAACGGTCCGTGCAGACGGAGAGCACCTTGCCCGCCGTCGGTGGCACGGCTCGGGCGTGAGGTCAGGGGTTCCGGTAGATGCTGGCGGCCATCGATCCCAACTGCTTGTTGGCCTTGAGTGCCAGGTCGATGGCGTTGTTCACCGGCAGGAGGTTGGCGCCGAGATTGTGGCTGACCTTGTTGATCAACTTTGCGTATTCCTTGAAGGGCGGCGATGTGTGGGTTGCCGAAGTACGGTCCGGGCAAAGGCCGCTGGGTCGGGGATGTAGTAGGTCGCCGCAAAGGGGGCGGTGGCATCAGCGGGCACCGAGCCTCGTACCCGGATGTGTCCGGGGGAGGTGCTGTCCGTCCTTACCGCCGGTGCTGTCCCGGCAGCGGTAGTGGTGACCCTCGCGTCGACGGTGAAGGCGGCTGTCTTGGGCCGCCAGTCGAGCGTCGCCTGCTCACGTGGCGCGTTCGGGGTGATGGGCACGTCGATGAGGTTGTCGTTGACGACCGTCGGGGTGATGGGTGTCCCGCCGATCGACACCGGGTCCCAGAGCCGATTGTCGATGATCACGTCGTCGTCGATCCGCCGGATGCCGCTTGCCGCGACCTGGCGAGCGAGGTCGTCGATGCCGACCCGCGGATCTTCGGGGGCGAGGGCCGCCATGCCCGGTACGGCGTTGGCGTCGTAATGGTCGAAGTCGGGGACGTCCAGATCTCCTGCCGCATTTGTTCGTCCACCGAGCGTCGGGTCTCCACTGCCCACCCTGATCAGGTCGCCCGAGAGCCGTCCGTCGCCCGATACCTGGATCGGGTTCGTGTTCCGGTCCTGGGACCTGTTGCGTTCGCTGACCGATACCCAGGATGTTTTGCTGCCGCAGCGGCCGGCCGGGGTGCGGCAGGACCGGCACCGGGCCCAGGAACTGCTGACCGAGATCGGCCTCCCCGCAAAGAGCGCAGGGTCCGGGCACAGGCGCTCGGCTCCTGCGTTGCTGCTCCGCCGGGCCCCGGCGAGGCTGCGCCGAAGTGTGCCCCGGTGCGCCGACTCCGTGCCGGTGCGAGAACCGGGCCACGCGGATTCGTCGGCTCGAACGAACAGCGGCCCCGCCCTTCCTCCTAGAGTCGCCTCGGAGACCACCAGGCGCTCCAGCGCGTCCTCGACGAGGAGACGAAAACATGCAGACTCTCTTGCGTGGCGGCCGTGTCATTGATCCGGGCACCGGGCTCGACGCCGTCGCCGACATCCTCGTATCCGACGGCATGGTTTGCGCCGTCGGCATCGGGCTCGACGCGCCGCCGGGATGCACGGTGTTCGACGTCACGGGCCTGCTCGTCGGACCGGGATTCGTCGACCTGCACAGCCATGTGCACTCGATCGCGGGGCAACGCCTGCAGGCCATGGACGGCGTGACGACGGCACTCGACCTGGAATCGGGCCTGATGCCCATCGGGCGGGCCTACGCCGAGGCCGCCGCAGCAGGACGCCCCCTGCACTACGGCTTCTCCGCCTCGTGGGGCGGTGCCCGGGCCCAAGTACTCGCCGGTATCGAGCCCGACGCACAGGTGGCGAGCGGACTCGCGGTGCTGGGGAACCCGGCATGGCAGCGCTCCTCCTCCGACCGTGAACTCGCCGATTGGCTGGCTCTGCTGGAAGGCGAGCTGGCCGAAGGAGCACTCGGCATCGGCGTCCTCCTCGGATACGCGCCCCACAGCGACCCCGGAGAGTTCCTCGCGGTCGCCCGGCTCGCCGCGAGGGCCGGAGTGCCGACCTACACCCATGTCCGCGAACTGGTGGAGGTGGACCCCCGCACACCGAAGGACGGCTCCGAGGAGATTGCCATTGCCGCAGCCGAGACCGGTGCCGCGATGCACCACTGCCACGTCAACAGCACTTCGGGTCACCACATCGAACGGGTGCTCGGCGTACTGGACGACTCACGGCGTTCCGGATCTCGTGTGACGGTCGAGGCGTACCCGTACGGCGCGGGCAGCACCGCCATCGGCGCCGCGTTCCTCGACGCCGAACGGCTACGGATGAAGGGCCTGTCCGCTTCGAGCGTCGTGATGCTCGAATCGGGAGAACGCATCGCCGACGACGGCCGGCTGCGCCAACTGCGTGAGCGCGACCCCGGGGCGCCGTGCATCCTGGAGTTCCTGGACGAGAACGATCCGCGGCAGCGGGCGATGCTGCACCAGGCACTCGCCTTCCCGAACGCGATCGTCGCCAGTGACGCCATGCCCGTCTTCTGGCCCGACGGCGGCAGCGACAGCACCCTGTGGCCGCTGCCGCCCGGAGGCACCACACACCCGCGCACGGCAGGGACATTCGCCAAGACCCTGCGCGTCATGGTGCGGGAGAGCGGAGCCTGGGACTGGCCGGAGGCGTTCCGGCGGTGTTCCCACCTGCCGGCCAGGGTCCTCGACGAGGTCGCACCGGCTGCCCGCGCGAAGGGACACCTCGGGGTCGGTGCGGACGCCGACATCGTCGTCCTCGACCCCGACACGATCACCGATGCCGCCACCTACTTCGACCCCACACGCCCCTCCGTGGGAGTCCGGTACCTGCTCGTCGGCGGTGTACCAGTTGTCAGCGCGGGGGAGCTGCAGACCGATGTGCTCCCCGGGCAGCCGCTGAGGGGCGAGCCGACATGACAGCCGGTCCTCCGATCCCGGTCACCGGCGGCGAGGAGATCGGCCCACAGCCGTCGCGGCTCTGATCGGGGAGGCGCGCCGCCGTGACGCGTCTCCCCCTGCCGGATCGGTGCGGACGGCCGGGCCGCGCGCCGAGGGCTGCGGCCTTCGACTTCCCACGTACCTTCCACCAGGCCCCCAAGAGCAGGCAGTCCACTTCGGACAGGCAGGAGTGAACACCCCATGGTCACCGAATCGGAACTGGTCGAGACGATCAACGCCCGCGCCGCGGAGGTCGGTGTACGGGTCCGGATGCACGCGGCCGACGTGGACGGTTCGCGGCAGGTGGGCATCCACGCCTCGGAGGCGGTGGTCACCGCCTCCGTGTTCAAGGTTCCGGTCGCGCTGGAACTGGCCCGGCAGGCGGCCGCCGGCCATGTCGCCCTCGCCGAGCGGATCGAGGTGGCACCCGGGCATCCGACCGCAAGCCCCTACGGACTGGCGACGTTCCGTCACGCGGTCACGATGTCCTGGTACGACCTGGCCCTGTTGATGATCGGCATCAGCGACAACGTCGCCACCGACCTGGTGGTCGGGAAGGTGGGCAAGGACGCGATCGCCGAATCGCTGCGGCGACTCGGACTCCCGCGCACGGCCGTCCCGCACGACTGCGGGGAGTTGCTGCGTACGATCGGTGAGGATCTCGGCGTCGACTACCAGGACGACGAGCGGGTCCTGGCGGCGTTGCCGCCCGAGCGGCTCGACGCACTGAGGGCGCTGACCCCCGAAGCCACCTGCCGCACCACCGCCGAGGAGAGCACCCGCCTGCTGGGAATGATCTGGCGGGACGAGGCGGCGCCCGCCGCGGCATGCGCCGACGTCCGGCGTTGGCTGGAGCTGCAACTGTGGCCGCACCGGCTGCGTTCCGGCTTCGCGGACGACGACGTGAGGATCAGCGGGAAGACCGGAACACTGCCCTCGCTGCGCAACGAGATCGGCGTGGTGGAGTATCCGGACGGTGGCCGGTACGCGATCAGCGTGTTCACCAGGGCCGTCGACAGCCGCTCACGGGTTCCGGAGCGGGACGCCTTCATCGGGTTCGTCGCCGCCCGGGCAGTGGCCTGGCTGAGGCAGTGACCCGCCCGCGGCCGACCGCTCTGCCGGCCGCGCCGACGGCATCGCCCGCCCAGGCCGGTCGCCAAAGGGCTCAGGGTGGCACGGCTCGGCCGAGCCGGAGCTCCAGCATCGCGGCGAAGCGCGCCTCGGCGTCGTTCAAGTCCATCCCTGCGATCTCCGCCGCCCGCCGGAGCCGGTACCGGAAGGTGTTCGGATGCACATCCAGCGAGGCCGAGGCGCTGAGAACGTTCCCCTGACCGTCCAGCCAGGCGGACAGGGCGTCGAGCAGAAAGGTGCCGTGCTGCGCGTGCCGGGCATGTTGCGGCACGCCGCGGCCGAGGATCGTCTGGATGCGTGTTCGATCCGCTTCGTCCTGGCCGCCCGGGAACGCCAGGACCTGCGAGTCCTGGTCTTCGATGGTGATCGGTGCACCGAGAAGCGCGCCGATGGCGTTGGCCAAGGCGAACGAGTCCTCCGCAGGAAATCCGGCGAGCAGTTCCTCGGTGCCCTCTCCTCAGACGCTGGTGGCCAGCAACGATCTGAGGAGCACCACCAGTTGGGCCCACGTCGCCCCACGAGTCAGCGCGAGAGGAGCGATCCCGCTGTTCTCGACAGCGGTTCGGGTTTCTGCGTCGAGGACGACCGGTCCACGCACGACGACCGCGGCTCGCCCGGTTCACGGCAGCCCGCCCGATCAGCTCCGGCACGTCTCCCTCATCGGCGCCGGCACACAGAAGGACCGCCCCGGGCCGAAGCGGCTCGTCGTCACGGCGGTCATCGATGACGACATCGGTGAACACAGCCGTGGGGTGGACGCGCCCCGCCACTTCCTCCAGCAATGTGCCGCCCAGGTGGCTCAGGATGCTGTCGAGCCGGGTGCCGTGGCCATCCACCATCAAGAACCTCCAGCCGGATCGGTCAGCGGCGAGACGGGCGTTCACCGACGGGCCGGAGAGAGCGCGTGCTCCGGACAGGGCCACTTCACCAGCAGTTTCCAGGGTACTCAGCGCGCTGCCTGCCCAACGACCCGCGAAGTGGCCGGGCTTGCCGCCCCGCCCCTGGGCCACGGCCGTTCAAGCCCGGGCAGCCGCATCGTCGTCAGGCACGGCGTCGAGCCATGCCGCGATCGCCGCACCTCCGATGAACCCGCCCTGCCACGCCGCACGGGCGTCCGCGGCGTGCGCGTCAGCGGGAGGGTTCGATTCCCCAGGCGGCGGCTCGGGCGGCGGCAGCCGCGCGATTGGGGAGGGCGAGCTTGGCGAGGATGTGCTCGATGTGGGTCCCCACGGTCCGCGGCGTGATGTGCAACCGCCCCGCTATCTCCCGGTTGGTGCGGCCTGCGGTGACTTCGGCGAGCACCTGGAGTTCCCGCGGCGAGAGCCCGCCGGGCCGCCGCGCGTCCGGGCGCGGTGCCTCCGCCTCGGGGCCGAGCGCGGCGACCTCCTCGGGCGGCAGGCCCGTGCGGGGGTCGACGGCCGCGGCGAGTGCCTCGGTGAGCAGGGTGATCGCGGCGCGTGCCGGATCGGGTCCGTGCCGCGGCCGGCGGGTGCTGACGTTCAGCATGCCGACGTACCGGCCGTCGGCGGCGAACAGGCACTGGGCCACGCCGTCCTCGATGCCGAGCGGAGACAGCACCTCCTGGAAGCCCGGTGATGCCGCCAGGAGGTGCCGGGGGACGTCCCTGAGCCAGAGACCGTCCCGGGCCGGGCCGCGGAGCACACGGAACACCGGGTCGTGGTGGAGGCGGGTCTCGATGTACGTCGTGGCGTCGTCCGGATAACTCCCGGCCAGGGTGGTGTGGCGCCGCAGCTGCGGATCCCACCGGGCGAGGGAGGCGTGGTCGTACTCCACCACCTGCGACAGCGCCGCCAGGACCGTGCCGATGCCGGTCCCGCCGCTCCTGGCGGCCTCACGGACCTGCACCGCCGCGTCCAGGATGTCCGCCGTGCTCCGCCGCGCTGCCATGGTCCAAGGATGATCAAGCGTCCGGAATACGTCAATCGCGAAGCGTGTCGTGCACGATCTGCCCGTCCACGACGGTGAGGACGACGGGCATCTCCGGGATGTCATGGGGGTCGGCCGTGAGCAGGTCCCCGTCGAGCACACAGAGGTCGGCGGCCTTGCCCGGCTCCAGGGAGCCCTTCCAGTCGTCGGCGAAGTCCTGCCAGGCCGCGCCGATCGTGTACGTACGGATCGCCTCGGCCAGGGAGATGCGTTGCTCGGGGCCGCTGACCCGGCCGGCTGCCTTCGACTCGCGCAGCACCATGGTGGCGACGCCCTGGCGCCAGTCCGGATAGGTGACGGGAGCGTCGGAGCCGCTGGCGACCCGTACCCCGGCGTCGATGGCATCGCGGTAGGGCCACGCGTACGCGGCCCGTTCGGCGCCGACGAACTCCTCCTCCATGTCGGCGACGGTCCACTTGATGGTGGGGTTCATGTTGACACCGAAGCCGTGCGCGGCCAGCACCTTCATGCTGTGCGCGGTGAGGAAGTCGCCGTGGATGACATAGTGCCGGGCGTCGGGCCGCGGATGCTCGGACGCGGCCGCGGCGAAGGCGTCCGCGACGGTGTCTATCGCCCGGTCACCGGTGACGTGGACACCCAACTGGTGCCCGGCGGCGTGGGCATGCCGGATCATGGTGTCCATCTCGGTGATTCGTTCGCCATCGGTCTCGCCGCCGACGCAGAGGGCGCCGCAGCCACCGCCGACGTACGGTTCGTGCATCCAGGCTGTCCTGTTGGGGACGATGCCGTCGGCGAAGATCTTCACCCCGTGGATCGCGAGGCGGCGCGGGTCGGCGTCGCCGGTCTCGTCGGGCACGGCGAGGGCACGGGCGAACTCCTCCGCGGTGCTCGCCATGCCGGTGGGCAGGAGCAGGACACCGACCCGGGCGGTCAGTTCGCCGTCGGTCAGCAGCCGACGGTAGACATCGAGAGTCTCCGCGCCGAGCGCGCCCCGCATGATGCCGTCGCCGCCGGGACCGAGGCCGGGCTCGGTGTAGCTGGTCACGCCGAGCCGGGCCAGCGTGGTGAGAGCCGACCTGATCGCGTCGGTCCGTTCCTGCCGGCTGAGCGCCGGCAGCGCGTTCTGGACGAGGGCCTGGGCCCCCTCGTGGAGCAGCCCGGTCGGCTCCCCGGAATCGTCCGCGACGATGGCCCCGCCGGGCGGCGCAACGGTGTGCCGGTCGATCCCGATGAGCTCCAGCGCCTTGGAGTTGACCCAGGTGGCGTGCCCGGAGAAGGAGTACAGGACGACGGGGTGGTCCGGGCTCACGGTGTCGAGGTCGCGCCGCGAGGGCAGCCGCGACGGATCGGCCAGGCACTCGTCGAGGTAACCGGGGTCCCAGCCGTGCCCCGTGATCCACTGCCCGGCCGGAACCCGCCCGACAGTCTCCCGTACCGCCTCGGCCACGTCAGCGAGGGACGACACGGCGGGGTGGCCGATGTCGAGGGAGAGCGGCGGCGTCGCCATGCCGAAGGCGCACGCGTGCAGATGGGAATCGTTGATGCCGGGAAGGAGGGTTGCACCCCGCAGATCGACGACGCGGGTACCGGGGCCGATGAGCGGCGCGACATCGTCCTGCCCACCGACGGCGCTGATGATCCCGCCGGTCACCGCCAGGGCAGAGGCGACGGAGAACTCCGCGTCGACCGTGATCACCCGACCGCCGAGAAATACCAGATCCGCATACGTGTCCACAGAAGGTCCTTCCGATATGCGGGCGTACCAGGGCTGCCCGCGAACGATCTCCCGAGGACTATGTCCGTGCGCCCGGCCTCCGCACATCGGTCATCCCACCGATACCCGCACTCGCGGGGGACGGGCGGGACGGCCACTCTTCGACCCGCAGACCAGCCGGACACCGAACGCGACATCGTCCCGGCCGCCCTTCGGACCTGCAGGATCCGGTCGAGTCCCCTGAAGATCTGCGGCTGCTCGCGCCGGGCGGCGCCACCCGGCCCTTCACCGCCAGGTCACCGACCACGCGGTCGCAGTCCCCCAGGCCACGCCGCACGCCGGCCGTGGCCGATACCGGCAACGGCCCTTGTGGTCCTGCCGGGCGGAGGCGCGGAGCGGTTCCTGTCGGTGTCCGCTTCCGCCGGGCCCCGCCGTCCGGATCACGGCCGGTGCGGGCCCGGCAGGCCGGAGCGGCCGGTTCAGGTGATCGGGGTGGTCAGGGTGCCAATGCCGTCGATGGTCACCTCGACCACATCGCCCGTCTTGAGGTACCACCGCGGGGTGCGGGCCCGGCCCACGCCGCCGGGGGTGCCGGTGAGGACGAGGTCGCCGGGCCGGAGGGGGAGCATGGTGGAGATGTACGCGATCAGCCGGGCGGGGGTGAAGAGGAGGTCGGCGATCGCGTGTTCCTGGACCGTCGTGCCGTTGACCGTGGTGCACAACGTCGCGGTGGTGGGGTCGAAGACGTCGGACGTGGTGAGGACCGGGCCCACCGGGGTGGAGCGGGCCCAGATCTTGCCCTGGAGCCATTCCGTGGTGCGGTACTGCCAGCCGCGCATCGAGATGTCGTTGGCGACCGTGTATCCGGCGATGCAGTGGGCCGCCTCCTCTTCGTCCACCCGGTACGCGGTGCGGCCGACGACGACGGCGAGTTCACCCTCCCAGTCCATCTCCGGGTCCTCCGGCACGGCGGCCACGGGGTCGGACGGCCCGGTCAAGGTGTCGGCGAACTTCGCGAAGAGGGTGGGGTGGGAGGGGAGGCCCCGGCCCATCTCCTCGATGTGGCTTGTGTAGTTGAGGCCGGTGCACAGTACCTTCGACGGCTTCGGCACGACCGTGTCGAGTGTGGCTCCGGCGGCCGGGACGCGGCGCCCGTCGGCGTCGGCCGCGAGCCGACGCCAGTTCTCGTTCGCCAGCAGGGTGCCGACATCGGCGTGGCCGGGGATCTCGGTGAACGCATCTCCGTCCAGACGGGCCGCGATCGTCCCGTCGGCGGTGCGCACGGTTGCCAGTCTCATGTCTTCTCCTTCTCTTCCGGCAGGGCGTGTTCAGGCGTCGACGGCGGAGTGCTCGGGGACGACCAGGTCGAAGAATCCCCAGTGCGCGCCTGCGGGCAGGGTGCCCGACAGCATCCGGCCGCACTTCTGCGTCACGATGTGCGACGAGCCCCGGTGCTGGCTGCCGGCGTGGCTGTCGCGGAAGAAGCGTTGCAGCACGCCGTCGCGCATGACCCGTGCTCCGGCGAATCGGTGCACGAGTTGGCTGATCTCCACCGCGGTCCGGCCGGCGAGGCTGCACGCGAGGCGCGACATGGTCTCCTGCTCGTCGCTGAGGCGTGCCCCGGTCGAGAGCGTCGATTCGTTCTCGCGCCACGTCTCGCGGAGCAGCGCCATCGTGCCGCGGACGTGTGAGAAGTGGCGGGCGAACTCGCCGAAGAACTCGTCGCTGGTGACCGGGGACTCCTGCGCCGGGTCCTTGCGCAGGGTCAGCTCGCGCAGCTCGTCGAGCATGCGCCGGCCGACCCCCTGTGACCAGGCGGCCTGGTGCAGGCCGGCGGAGAGAGCGGGGCTCAGGCGGTTCGCTGGGCGGCCCCGACGGGCGTTGCCCGGGCCGATGCCGTACACGTACGCGTCCTCGACCAGTACGTCCTCGGCCCGGTAGTCCAGGCTCGCGGTCGCGCGCAGCCCCAGCATGTCCCAGTTGTCGCTGATCCGTACGGCGGACCGGGGGACGAGGCAGACCACCCGTTCCCCGGACCCCTCGACCGTGGCGGAGAGGTTGAGGTGCGTGGCCATGGACACGCCGGGGGCGAACTGCCAGACGCCGCTGACCCGGTAGCCGCCCGTGACGCGCACGGCCCGGCCGGTGAACGAAGCGGACTGGCCCGCCACCAGCGGATCCGCGCCGGCGGTGAAGAGTTCGGCCACGGCCTCGTCGCCCAGGTGGGCGGCAGCCGTCGCGGTCTCGCTCGTCAGGGCCCGGACGAGCCAGCCCAGCGAGGCGTCCGTGTGGGACAGCTTCTCCATCACTTCCAGGGTCTGGAGTGGGGAGGCGTCCAGACCGCCGAGTTCGGCGGGCACGGTCAGCCTGAGGACGCCGCTGTCGCGCAGGGCATCCTGGACCGCGGGCGTCGGGCGGCGCAGCCGCTCGCTGTCAGGGGCCTCGCTCAGCAGGAGGGGGCGGATGGTGTCCAACTGCGCCAGGAGGGCCGGGAAGTCGGCGGGTGCGTGGGTGGTGGGGCGGGTCACGGCCGGCTCCTTTCGGACCGGGCGCCGTTTTCGGTGCCGTCGTCGGATTCCTGGGCCAGTGCGCTCCACTGGCCCCGGTAGAAGAGCAGTGGCCGGGCGTCGTCCTGCTGGCCGTAGGCCGTCACGCGGCCGAGCACCAGGACGTGGTCCCCGCCGTCATTGGCTGCCCAGGGCGTGCACTGGAAGTAGGCGGGCGAGCCGCCGATCCGTGGTGCCGGGCCGTCCGTGATCCAGTCGATCGGCCGGTCCTGGGGCTTGCCCGCGAAGTGAAGTGCGGTGTCGAGCTGGTTGTCCCCGAGGACGTTGACCGCGAAAGGGCGTTCCAGCAGGTGGGTCAAGGCGCGCGAGGTGCGTTGCATGGACACCAGCACCAGCGGCGGGTCCAGTGACACCGAGGTGAAGGAGTTCACGGTGACGCCGTAGTGGTCGTTGCCCGACCGGTAGGTGAGGACGACGACGCCGGTGGCGAAGTTGCCCAGGGTGTTGCGGAGTTGGCGGGGATCGGGGAGCGGAGGGAGTACGGCGTCCGACGGGGGCGGTGCGGCGTCGGCAGCCTTCTCGTAGATCTCGGCGTCCCACATGATGTCGGTCATCGGCGAACCTCCTGGATGAGTCGCGGGGTCCCGTGTACGGGGCCGGAGCGGGTGGGGAGCGTGGGGAGTGAAGGTCGGGAAAGGGAGTGTCGGCCGTGTGCGCCGGACGGACAGGGCCGGAGGGGAGGGACATGGGCCGGCAAGGTGGGCGGAGGCCGGCGGCGGCCGCGTGAGGTGCGTTCGGACGCGGCCGCCGCCCCGGTTTCAGAGGGCTTCTTCGACGGCGTCCTCGCTGGCGGCGAAGGAGGTACCGGTGCCCTCGGGCAGCCAGGTCCGCAGCAGCGGGTAGAGGAGGAGTGCCGAGGCGAACGACACCAGGAAGCCGAGGGCGAAGACGTCCGTGGCCATCAGGACCATGCCGACGGAGGCGGACACGACCAGCGTGATGACTCCGGCCCAGTTCCACTTCTCCACCCGGTGGGTGCGTCTGTCGTACCGCGCCCTGCGCACCAGGTAGTAATCGGCGATCATCACGCCGCACATGCCGAGGGTCATGGCGCCGAGGTAGGCGAGGTAGGTGGAGAACTTCTCCAGGATTCCGGCGCCGATCATCACCAGGGCGATGAGGTTTCCGACGACCACCATCGCCGCTCTGCCCGGCTTCTTGTCGGTGAGGGCGTTGACCAGGTTGACCAGCGAGAGCGAGCCGGAGTAGGCGTTGATGGCCTGTGCCTTGGCCTGGGCCGCGTAGATGGTGACGAAGCCCATCCAGGCGGCGAAGATCACGAAGAAGGCGCCGGTGTTCTGCATGACGAGGTCGCTGCCGGCCGCGCCTGCCGCCTCCGCGGTCATGCTCCCGTCGTGGTCCATGAGGTACGTGACGACATCGGGCATGCCGCCGATGACGACGAGCGATCCCAGGACGGTCATCAGGACGTTCTGGGTGATCGGACCTGCCGCGGCCAGAATCGTGACGTCGCGGCGGGTCCGGCAGTAGCGGGCGAAGTCCGTCGTGACGAGGGCGATGGTTCCGGCCGTCGCGCCCATGACCGATGTCGCGGCCTCGAACTTCGGCCACAGGCCGCCGGGTACGACCCCCGCGTAGCGGAACACGTTCATCGGGTCGGCGCCCTCGATCACATAGATATGAATGATCATGTAGATCGTGACGAGGAGCGTGACCGCCGTCAGTACTCCGGACGCGCGCAGTGCGAGCTTGAGCCCGAAGATGGCGAGCCCGATCCACAACAGGGTCATGAGCCCGTAGAGCAGGATGCGGATCGCCCAGGAGTCGGGCAGGTCGAACATCAGCAGTGTGCCCTGGTAGAGCAGGGCTGACTCCATGGCCAGGAAGCCGAGGATCATGAACGCGAAGATGGCCGAGCCGATCGACGATCCCCGCAGGCCGAACCCGAAGAACCGGGAGGTGATCGTGCTGGACATGCCGGTCTCGAAGGCCATCCGTCCGAGTGCCTTGCCGAGGAAGACCCCCAAGGCCGCGACGAGCGCACCGACGATCAGTCCCACGGTGAAACCGGCGAGGACGACGGTGAAGCCGGCGATGGCGAAGACGACGAGCGCGGTGGCGACGCTGACCGGGCTGAGAGCGAGCTGGTAGCCGCTTCGGCGCTCGGCCGCCGGAACGCTCACCAGGGCATGGTCCTCGGCTGCGGCGGACAGCGCCGAGTCGGTGGGCCCTGGGGGATTCGTTGTTGATGACGACACTGTTCCTACCCATCGGAGAAGAGAGGGCGTCCGCGGCGCGTTCCGCAGGGGAACGCGCCGGGCGTCGCCGTGTTCGGTCAGTCCTTGCTGCAGCCCGCGATTGCGATGGCCTCGATCTCGACCAGGATTTCCGGCTTGGCCAGGGCGGCGACCTGAACCAGCGAGCAGGCCGGGAAGTTACCGGTGAAGAACTCCTCGCGGGCCTTCCACACCTGGGCGTTGTCACTCATGTGCGTGACGAAGATGGTCATCTTGACGACGTCGTCCATGACGCCGCCGGCCGCCTCGACCAGGTCCTTGATCTTCTGGAAGACGACCCTGGACTGCTCGTGGGCGGTGTCGCCGACGAGGGTTTCCCCGTCCTTGCCGCGCGCGGTCATGCCGGAGATCAGGATCAGGTCGTCGACGCGGAGGCAGTTCGACCACGTCTTGTCCGCCGGCTCACGTACGGCGTCGGAGAAGAATCGTTCCTTCTTCATGGTTTCGTCGGTCCTCACAGGTCGATCCGGCTGTCCCAGGCGGACGTTCCGCCCCAGTTCACGCACACGCTCTGGCGGCGCATGAATCCCTGCCACGCGGTGGAACCGGCGGTACGGCCGCCGCCGGTTTCCTTCTCCCCGCCGAACGCGGCGCCGACGTCGGCACCCGTGGTGCCCATGTTCACGCGCACGATGCCGCAGTCGCTGCCCCGGGCGGAGAGGAAGGTCTCGATGTGGTTGAGGTCGGTGCTGTGCATGCCCGAGGCCAGACCCTGGGCCACGCCGTTGTGGATCTCGATGGCCTCGTCGAGGTCGTCGTAGACCAGCACGGAGACGATCGGGACGAAGGTCTCGGACTGGGCGATCTCGAAGTGCGGCTCCACACCCGTGACGATCGCCGGTTCCACGTACAGCCCCGGCCGGTCCATGACCCGGCCGCCGTGCACCACGGTGGCCCCGTCGAGCTCGGCGCGGGCGAGGACGCTGCGGTAGTCCTCCACCGCCTGCGCGTCGATCAGCGGGCCGACGACGGTGTCCGGATCCCTCGGGTCCCCGATGGTGATCTGGTCGAAGGACTTCTTCATCAGCTCCACGAGCTCGTCGGCGATGCTCCGGTGGGCGATGACCCGGCGGGTGCTGGTGCAGCGCTGGCCGGTGGTGCCGACCACGCCGAACGTCAGCGCCTTCGCCGCGAGTTCGAGGTCGGCGGTTTCGTCGACGATGCAGCCGTTGTTGCCCGAGCACTCCAGCTGGTACCGGCGCCCCAGCGTCGATCCGACGATCTCGGCCACCTTGCGTCCGACGCCCGTGGAGCCGGTGAAGGAGATCATCGCGACCCGGGTGTCGGCGATCAGCCGCTCGGCGACGGAGTTGTCGGCGGGGATGAACAGGGAGAAGACGCCCTCGCACCCCATCTCCGCCGCCGCCTGGTTGACCAGCTTCTGCACCGCGATGGCGGTGAGCGGCACCTTGGGGCTCGGCTTCCAGATCACGGTGTTGCCGGCGATCGCGGAGAGGAACCCGTTCTGCGCCCATACGGCAGCCGGGAAGTTGTACGCGCTGATCAGCCCGATCACGCCCAGCGGCAGCCACTGGTCGTACATGCGGTGCTCGGCGCGCTGCGACTGCTGGGTGAAGCCGTACATCATCCGCGCCTGGCCGGCGGCCAGCGTGGACATGTCGACGGCCTCGCGCAGCTCGCCCTTGGCCTCCATCGTCGACTTGCCGGTGTCGAGAGAGACGACAGCTGCCAGGCCGTCGATGTTCTCCTCGATCAACTGGCCGATCCGGCGCACGAACTCACCGCGGCGCGGCGCCGGAACCATGCGCCACTTCTTCTGCGTCTCGACGGCGGCGGCGACGATCCGCTCGTAGTCCTCGGCGTCGGAAGCGGCGATCCGTCCCACGAGCTTTCCGTCGGCGGGGCAGACCGCCTCGATGACCGGACGCTCCTCGACGGCGCCCCAGCCGAGGGCGTCCGCGTAGGTGCCGGAATGCACCTGGTCCAGGCCGAACGCGGCCAGCACCTTCCCGGTGTCGAACAGGGCTCCGGCCCTACCGGCCGTGCCGTTGGTGTTGTTGGTCTCGGTCATCGTCACTTTTCCTCACTCCCCGCAGATGGCGCGGTTCCGGCGAACTCCTGGCTGCGCTTGGGCACCTCAGTCCTTCGCAAGGAAGTCCCCGATCGTCTCGTCGGTGTGGTACTCGGGCTTCTCGTAGTAATGCGGGCCGTCGTAGATCTCGATCAGCACGCTGCGCTCGTGGGCGAGCGTCGGGCCGTGGGGGTGGTCCTTCGGGTTCATGTAGAACGAACCGGGGCGCAGCCGCAGACCGGAGTCGGTGTACTCGTAGTCGCCTTCGAGGCAGTACATGAACTGGTTCGAGGCGTGCGTGTGCCTGGTCGGGATCGTGCCGCCCTTCTCGTACTCCAGGAGCGCGATGCTGGCGCCGGTCCCGGGGTTCTTGAAGAGGAAGTACTGGCGGAACCCGTAGTCGGGGTAGTCGATCCAGTTCGCGTCGTCGAGGTCTGCGGCGTGGATCAGGACTTCGAGCGATTTCATGGTCGTGGGATCTGTGTTCACCGTTTCACTCCAAACCCGGGCGGTTCGATGCCACCCATGTGTCGTATTCCTGGCGGCTTTCCGGCGTGGCGGGGAACAGCCCGAAGAGGGACCGCCCGCGTCGGATCTCAAGAGCCGCGAACTCTTCGTACGCGGCGGCATCGGCGGCCAGGGCCGCCACTTCCGCGGTCAGACGGCGAGGGATCACCGCGACCCCGTCGTCGTCGCCCAGCACCACGTCGCCGGGGTAGACCGCCACTCCACCGCAGCCGATCGGCTCGTCCAGCGCGACCGGGTGCAGGGCGATCGGCGTCGCGGCGGGCGCGTTGCCCCGGTGGAAGCAGGGCAGCCCGGTCTCGGCGATGGCGCCGGAGTCCCGGTAGCCGCCGTCCGTGACCACACCGGACACACCGCGCCGCTGGAGCCGCGCCGCCATCATGTCGCCCATGGACGCCCCAGCCCTGGAGCCGAACGCGTCGATCACGAGCACCGAGCCGGAGGGGCATTCCTCGATCGCGCGCCGGTGCAGGTTCTCGCTGCCGGCGTAGTTGGCGAGGGTGTCCAGGTCCTCGCGCGCCGGGATGAACCGCAGCGTGCTGGCCGGCCCGACCATCGGCGCTCCGCCCCTGATCAGGGGCCGGACTCCGGTCATCAGGACGTTGCGCAGGCCGTGCCGGAGCAGCATGTTGGCGACGGTGGACGAGCCGGCCCGCGCCAACTGCTCGCGGACGGTCGGTGACAGCGGCTCGTGAATCGGCCGCGGCAGCGGTTCGCCGGACGCCGCCGGTACTGGTTCGGCGTGCTCCGTGCGCCTCTCGCCGCTCACTGGAAGAACTCCAGCGGCGGACGGTTTCCCCACTGCGTGGTGTCGCTGGCGGTGCCGTTGAACCTTCCCGGCCGGTGACTGCCGTCCACGGTGTCGCCGTCGGTGTAGTGCTCGATACGGAAGCCGAACGGGTCCTTCCAGTAGTCGAAGATCTGGCTTCCGAGCAGATGGCGGCCGACCCCGACGTCCAGGCTGTAGCCCTGCTGGAGGAGGTAGTCGTGCGAGGACATGACCGCGTCCATGTCGGTGACTTCGAACGCGCTGTGGTGCACGCCCACCCAGTCGGACTGGAGCACGAGCATGAAGTGGTGGTCCACCAGCTGCTCACCCAGGTCGAGCCGGACGAAGGTGCCGACGACGGGACCGTCCTGGTCCGGCGGCAGGAAGTAGTCGGAAGGCAGGAAGTTGAAGCGCTCGTTCAGCCAGGTCATCGACGCGTCGTGGTCCTTCACGTGGAGCACGAAGTGGCCGAGCCGGGCGATGGTGCAGGGTGCGACGGGCTGACGGACGAAGGAGTTCACCCGGTTCTTGTCCCGGATGTTGTTCATCACGAACGGTTCACGGTCCGCGATCGGCTCGGCCTTGTCCCGGTTCCAGATCGCCCGGATCTCGATGCCGTCCGGCATGGTCATCGAGACGATCTGGCCGCCTCCGGGCTCCGTCGACTCGGTGATCGGGGAGGACCCCGGTCTGGCGGAGAGTTCGACCAGGTCCTGGTGTGTGGCGACCTCGATCGAGGCGCCGACGAAGCGCTGCCTGGCGGCTTTGCGGGTGACGTGGATGTGGTGCTGGGTTCCGGTTCCCCGCATGTACAGCGTCTGGTCGTCGCTGCCCTCGGCCCTGGTCATGCCGAACGCGGTGAGGAACTTCTCCATCACCTGGAGATCAGGCGCCTCGTAGGTGACTTGGGCAGCATCGATTGCCGTGGCCACGGATCCTCCTGTGGTGGGTGGGAGCGCGATGCCGCGCTCGGTTCATCGCCGATGGACTGGGCCGTGTCGTCGAACTGTCGTCTGCTGCGCGACGCCCGGCGTGCACGCTCCTCGCACGGCTGGGGGCGCTCCCGTCGGTCTGGTACGGGCGCGATTCTCTGCCTCGCGTCCGCACGCGCCGGATGCCGCACAGCCCGGCCTCCTGCCGAACGGCTGCGGTTCGACGGCACGGCCCGGTGGGCTCCCCGGCCGGGGGCCCACGGGCGGTCAGCGCTTCTTGAGGATGCTGACGTCGTCCGGTCCGACGAGGTCCGGCACGGTCCAGCCGTCCAGGTCGTACTCGTCCATGGCGCTCTGGGCGAAGTCCTTGCAGTAATCGAGGAGCCCGCTGCCCCGCGCGCCGAAGAGATTGGTCTGCCGGGTCACGTCGTTGCTGCCGATGTAGTTGATCTCGTACAGCTCGTGACGGGCCCCGAACTCGGTGCCGATGGAGTCCCACAGCATCTTCATGACCTTGACGCGCTCCTCGGCGTCGATGCCGCCGGTGCCGCGCACGTAGGTGTCCAAATAGCCGCGGATCTCGGGGGTCTTGAAGTCGTCGGCGTGCGAGTTGAGGTAGATCAGCCCGCTGGCCACGACCTGCTCGATGATGTTCTTGATCTTCGGCATGGCCAGCTGGTTCATCACCCGGTACGCACCGGCGAACTGCGGATCGGGCTGGATCATGCCGCCCTTCCACGGCACCGCGCTCTTCGCCATCGCGTCCGACAGCGCCCAGAACGTGTTGCGCCAGGCGATGACCTCGCCGAGCTGCGACATGACGCCGTGGAACTGGCCGGCCCCCGTGACGTCCAGGGCGCGGGCCAGCATGCCGACCAGGAAGTCCATCTTGACGGCGAAGCGGGTGCAGCCGTGCAGGGAGGCGCGTTCCAGGTAACCCGAGTGAATGTTGTACTTGTTCGCCTGCTCCAGGTCGTTGTAGATGAACGCGTTCTCCCAGGGGACGAACACGTCGTCGAGGACCAGAATGGCGTCGTTCTCGTCCAGCCGGCTGGACAGCGGGTAGTCGAACGGGCTGCCCAGCACGGCGGCCCGGTACTCGTTGGACGTACGGCAGAGCAGTTTCACACCGGGGGAGTTCGTCGGCATGATGAACACCGGCGAGAAGGCCGGGTCCTGCACGGCGACCTGGCCGACGTGGCCGACGAAGGTGTAGTGGGTCAGGGCCGAGCCCGTGGCAACCACCTTGGCGCCGGTGACGTAGAAGCCCGCGTCGGTCTCCCGGGTGACCCGGATGAACACGTCCTTGCCCGCGTCGGCGCCGAGACCGCGGTCGACCGGCGGGTTCATGATCGCGTGGTTGATGTACCAGGTCTTCTGCTGGGCCTTGCGGTACCAGTTGCGCGCGTTGTCCTCGAAGCCGCGGTAGAACTCCGCGTTGGCGCCCAGGGTGCCGAGGAAGCAGCCCTTGTAGTCGGGCGAGCGGCCCATCCAGCCCCAGGCGATCTTCTGCCACTCGGCGATCGCGTCGCGCGAGGCCACCTGCTCCTCGACGGTCTTCGGCGCCTGGTAGAAGCGGTGGGTGAAACCGCCGTCCTCGGTGGGCGCGGTGAGGATGTCCTTGCGTGCCGGGTCGTGCAGCGCGTCGTACATGCGGGCGATCATGCGGGCCGAGTTGCGGAACGCGGGATGCTCGGCGACATTCTCGACGCGCTCGCCGTAGATCCAGACCTCGCGCCCGTCGTTCAGGCTCTCCAGATACTCGGAACCGGTAAAGGGGACGTTTTCACGGCCGGTCAGACCGGATGGCGACTGATTTGCATTCTCCGTGCTCATGGAACGAAAACCCCATCTTCTCCCCGACGGCAATGGTGCACGCCGGATTCAGATCTTGCGCGATCAGCTGCCCGCGAAAAGGGAGTTGAGTCGCCGATCCGAAGTTTCCTGCGGCTTCGAATTGCCGGAAGGCTTCCACGGGGGTTAGTCACGGGCAATAGGAACCGGGAGCGGGTGAGGGGCGCGAGGGTGGCGGCGGACGAGCCGGACACCAGTCGGTGAACGGCAGGCAAAGTGCCCCTGAACTGGCATTTCCTGCTCCGATGGGCAGGGCGAGGGGTGGCCGGGACAACCCCGGAAGTGAGGCACGTCACAGGAAATTCATCTCGTTGCGCGAGATGAGCCATCGCTTTTTCCCGCGTGACCCATACCCGACGCAACGGAGGGGGCCATAGTTTTATGTATGGCTCCCTTTCGGCGGGGTGTCCTCGCGTAGGACGCGCCTTCGCACAACGCCGCGTCCGCCGTACGGCTCCGCTCACGGCCCCGGCGGGGTTCGTGTACCACCCCTACTCATGACCTGAGTGCACGCCGGTGCTCGGCGACGACGCGGGTCGCCTCCATCCAGTGCCGCATCAGCGGGCTGATCTCGGCGTCCCGCCGCCACAGCAGCGTGGCCTGCATCGGGGCGAGCCAGCGCGGGGGATCGAGAAGGGCCACCGCGTCCGTCCTGCCCGCGATCCGCTGGGTGACGGGGGCCACGCCGAGCCCCGCGGCGACGAAGGCGACGGCGGTCTGCGGCGTGGAGACCTCCAGTACCTCGAAGGTCTCGTCACCCACGAGTGCGTTCTCGACGACCTCGGGCATTCCCACGAACGCGGGAATGCGATAGGGGATGATCCAGCGCCCCCACCCTTTTCCGCCGGGGTGGTCCTCGCGCGCTCGATACCGGGGAACGGCGAGTTTGATGTCGATCCCCAAGATGGGGTAGGAGTCGCAGAAATCGGTAACGAAGCCGGCGAACTGGCTGAGGCCGAAGGGAATGCACCCCATGTCCAGCCGGCCGTCCCGAATTCCCTGCACGATGAGGTCGGGAGTGACGTCGGTCAGGCTGACTCGGGCACCAGGGGCCTGGTCGAGGAACTCGGCCAGCACGTCGGCGACGATCTCGTTGATGACCATGGGCTCCACGCCGATACGCAGGTCCCCGACCGCGCCCTGGCCCATCAGCTTCAGCGTCTCCACGGCACGGTCCCGGTCGGCCACCAGACGTTCGCCCTTGGACAGCAGGTAGAGCCCGGCCTGGGTGGGGTGGACGCCCTTCGCCGTGCGTTCGAGGAGGCGTACCCCGAGCTCGCCCTCCAGCTTCGCAACGGCGTGGCTCACCGGCGGCTGCGTCATGTTGAGGTTCTTGGCGGCCTGCGAAACCGAACCGGCCTCCACGACGGCCCTGAAATACTCGATCTGACGAAAGTCCACGCCTTTTGACCTTCCATGGCCCCCGACCTGTGCCGACACGCAGAGGTTAGCCCTGGGCCGGTGTCCTGTGCCGGAGATCCGCTGGCGGAAGCGGGCGAGGGAGTCGAGGATCTCCTCAGCCGTCTTGGTCCAGAAGTGGTATTGGTTCTTCGTTGCACTCCGTGACTCACTCATGAATGACGGCTTCCAGGGAACGCATGCTTCTGCGGGGGCCGCCGCGGACCTTTTGGTCGGCGAGGAAGCCGAACCACCGCTCCACCTGGGTGATCCAGGACGAACCGATCGGTGTGAAGTGCAGCGTGTGGTGGGCGATCGGCCTGGCCGCGACCAGAACACCAACCCGTCCAGCCGGGCGGTTGGGAAGCGCCGATGCCACTTGCGGACCGTGTTCGCCGCTACACGAAATTCCCGCGTCACCACGACAATCGGCGGAACGTCAGAGTCTGCACACGCCGGTGCGATCCGCCCATGCATTGCCATTGCCTGCGCAGATGCTGTCCGCCGGGCCGCTTCCGTTGGCGACAGTCGGACCACCCCACTCCGCAGGTCCCGGAATGCTCCGATTTCCCGACCGTCGAGAGGGCCGGCGCGCCGTCGAGGGGCCACATGACCGAGGGAGCGGCAGACTGGGCCGTATGAAACGACTATTGGTGGACGTGGAGAGCGTAACTACGCGGCTGGTGCGTCGATTTGGTCCGCAGGTTGCTCAATGGTGCGCTGACACTCCGTACCTGATTGCACGCTTGACGTCCCGTTGGAATCTTTCCCTCGGTGAATCCCTCCCGGATGGTGCTTCGTCGATCACGTTGCGGTGCCAATGGCCCGACGGCACGCCCGCGGTGCTGAAGCTCAGTCCGGATCGGGCCCTTCTGGCTGAGCAGGCAGGCATGCTGGGGTGGTTCGCTGCCTCGGGCCGGGTGCCCTCTGTACTGGCCGTCGACGAGGACGCGGGCGCAATGGTGTTGGAAGCGGTCGTGCCCGGAACGCCGGCGGAGGACATGCCTGCTGCTTCGCTTTCCGGGCAGTGGTCGGCTCTGCTCGCCGCATTGCACGGGGTCGCTCCGCCTCCGCGGCCGCGTGTGCTGCGCGGCCGGTGCGAGGAGGCCTTCGCTCGTGTGGGCAGGCGGCTGTCCGAGCCTGCGATCAGTGCACGTATCGACGTCACCACGTGGAGCAGGGCCATCCAGCGGTGCGAGCGGCTGCTGGACACGCAAGCGACAACCGTGTTGCTCCACGGTGACCTGCACCTGGGCAACGTGCTCGACGGTGGCGCGGGGCGCGGTCTGATGGCCATCGACCCAAAGGCATGTGTGGGTGATCCGTGCTTCGACGCCGTGGACTACGTCCTGGCCGGCGCCGGGCTGGAAGGCGTCGAGACCCGCTGCGCGCGCGTGGCGGCGGCCTGCGGGCTCGATGACGACCGCCTCCACGCCTGGAGTCAGGTGATCGCCCCGTTCGCGGCCATCGCCCACCTCGGAAACGGTGGTGAGGAGCCGGTGATCGATGAACTGCTCGCGTTGACCCGATGAGAACACCTGACATTCCCCAACACCTCGTGCCCCGCGCGCTGCTCAGCCCCCCGAGGTACAGGACAAGACCCGGCTTGGTGGCCCATCCTGTCCCGCGTCTCGCTCAGGTACGGCCAGGTGAGGTTCTGGCCGACCAGGTTCCGCGTGCCGGTGTGCGCGGTGCGCAGAGGCACCATCACCGCCACCAGCAGCCGCGTCCGCGGGCCAGACAGCGGGGTGTTGTCGGCCGCGTGAGCGAGGACGGCCCGTGCATGCCTTCACAACGGCGGGCAGAGGCCCGACCGCCGGATCGACGCCCTCACTGCGGCCGGCCGCCGCCGGATCCTTCCTCGGCCAGTCGTCGCGGTGGGTGGTGGGCGTTGAGGTCGCTGGGGTTGGGCAGCGCCCACACCCGGGTGGCGGCCAGGGGCAGGGGCCGGGGGCCGACCACGGCGTGGGGTGCGTCGAAGACGACGCGGCAGGCGGTGATGCCGAGCACGGCGAGCCACGCCGGGCGTCGTCGCCGGACGCCGGCGGCGGGCCTGGTCACCAGGCTGGTGATGCGGATGCCGATGCCGATGCCGATGCCGAGGGGGAGCAGTTCGTGCTCGTCGGTGGCGGTGAGGCGGCGGGGGTGAATCAGGCCTGGTGCAGGGCGGGCCGCAGCCGGCTGCCGGGGTTGGCGAAGTGCAGTCCGGCGGCGGAGGCCAGTCCCGGGTTGATACCGCTCAGGAACAGGGCGAGGTAGTCGGCGATGAGGTCGGGGAGGTCGGCCGTGCGGGAGGGGCCGTGTTCGGCGCGGGTGAAGCGTGTGCGCCGGAGGGCGGGGTTGTCCGTTGTCGACAAGGTCTGGCCCTTCAGCGGGTCGGGATGGCGCGCCGGGTTCACAGGTCGAGTGTCACATCGCCGTCGGGTCGGGAGCAGCAGATCAGGATGTCGCCGGTCGTGGGCGGTTCGACCGGATCGGGGTCGTACGTGACCGCTCCGGAAAGCAGCCCGGACTCGCAGGTGTGGCAGACCCCGGTGCGGCACGACCAGCGGACGGGGACGTCGCAGGCCTCGGCGAACTCCAGCAGGCTGCCGTGGCCGTCGTGCCAGGGCACGCTGAGCCCGCTGCGGGCGAAGGACACCAGGGGGCCGGTGCCGGGTGGGCCCTGCGGCGCGTGCGGCGGGCGGGAGGGCCCGGCGGCGATGCCGGGCGTGAGGGAGGCCCCGGCGCCGAAGACCTCCGTGCGCACCCGTTCGGCGGGCAGGCCGAGCGATTCCAGGGCGGCTCGTACGTCGTCCATGAAGGAGGACGGCCCGCACACGTAGGCCTGGGTCGTGTCCGGGAACGCCAGCTCGGCGAGGGTGTCCCGGTTCAGGTGCCCGCGGTCGGTGTAGTCCGTTCCGAGCCGGTCCTGCGCGGCCGGGTGGCTGTAGCACACCCGCGAGCGGGCTGCGGGGAGCCGTTCCAACAGCTGGGCGGCCTCCCCGGCGAAGGCGTGCTCGCGGCCGTCGCGTGCCGCGTGGACCCACCACACCTGGCGTGCGGAGCTCGCGTCGGCCAGCGCGTGGAGCATGGCGAGCACGGGTGTGGCGCCCACGCCTGCGGACGCCAGGAGCACGGGTCCGTCCTCCTCGGCCCGCAAGGTGAACGCCCCGCGCGGAGCGGCGGCTTCAAGGGTGTCGCCGGCCTTGGTGCGGTTGTGCAGCCAGGTGCTGGCCGCTCCGTGCGGTTCCCGCTTGACGCTGATGCGGTACTCGGGTGCTCCGGGCCGCCCCGACAGCGAGTAGGAGCGCACCGGTCCGGACGACTCGTCCCCTTCGGCGGGCAGACGCAGCGTCAGGTACTGGCCGGGCAGCGCCGTGGGCAATGGTGCGCCGTCGGGGTCGGCCAGGTGGAAGGAGGTGATCGTCCGGCTCTCCGGGGTGGTGGCGGTCACGCGCAGCGCGCGGAATCCGGGCCAGGCCGGCGGCGGGGACACGCTGTTGCGCTGCAGCCCGGGATTGCCGGAGGCCGACTCGCTCTGGTCGAGCATCGAGTTGAACGACTCCCGCCAGCCGGGGCTCAGGGCGGCGAGGTCCCGTGCGGCCCTGATGCGCTCGCGTGGCGGCCCGGGAAGGTAGAGCAGGGCGTCGACCTCGGCGACGGTCAGGCGCCCGGGTCCGTCCGCGATCTTCACGATTTCCTGGCCGGCGGCGACGTCGCCCTCCTCGACGACGCGGAAGTAGAAGCCCGGCCGTTTGTGTGCAACGAGCAGCGCGGCCATGCGCGGTTCGTCCATCCGGATCCCGACGCGGTAGCACGTGACGCGGGGCTGGCTCACCTCGAACACGGCGCCGCCGATGCGGTAGCGGTCGCCGATGCACACGTCGCCGTCCGCGAGGCCCTCCACGGTGAAGTTCTCGCCGAACTGGCCGTGGACGAAGTCGTTGCGTCCCAGTTCCTTTGCCCAGTATCGGTAGGAGTCGAGCTGGTACACCATGACGGCCCGCATCTCCCCGCCGTGGCCGGCGGTGTCGCCCTGGCCGTCACCGTCGAGGTTCAGGCGCCGGGCCGTCACCGGCCCCGCGACGGGTGCCTTCCAGATACCGGTGTGAACGGTGCGTCCACGCCAGGTGACATCACGCGGCAGCCCGACGTTGACGGACACCAGCACAGCCATGAACCGCACCTCGCATCTCGGCACCGCCCCCGGCGGATCGTAGAACGGACACGGGGCCCGGACGTGGCACCGATCGAGGGCGCGGTTGACCTGCCCCCGTTCGGAGCAGTCGGCGTCGGACCCCGGGATGCGGTGTCGCGGCAGGTCGCCTCACGCGTGCGGGGCTTCACGGGCGGTGGCCCGGACCGCCGGCCCCGGGGGGCACGCCTGGACGGGGTTCCTGGACGCCTTCGCGCACTTGGGCGACGGCCGTACCCACATGAAGCACCTAACCACTCCGGTCGTCGCCCTGCTTGTGAGCGAGGCATGCACCATCGGCATGACCTCGGTCATCAGCCCGAATCCATGAGGCGCTCACCCGGGTCCGGCTCGTCCACGTCGACCAAGTACTACCTGCGCGCCGACACCGTCGCCGCGGCGAACGCCGCACTGATCGACGCCCAGGCCCGGGTACCGATCGTGCAGCACTGGGGCAGGGGACTGCTTGCCTCCGTCGACGACCTGCACTTCCTCGTCCCCGGCCGCACCATCAACGCCGCCCCCGGTCCCAAGTACTCCACGAAGAGGAGCAGATGGCGGTGCCTGGTACTCCGTGCGACTCCCCGTTCATCCTGGACGCCCTGCTGAACCTGGACGGCGGGGTGAAGCCGGAGACGGTCACCACCGACAACTCCTCCTCCGAGTGCCACCAGATCCGCAACGAGAACGCGGCCCGGCTGTCTCCGTCCAAGCACAAGAACTTCAACGTCCCGGGGCGCTACAGCTTCATCGCAACGCAGTTGGCAGGCGGCTCTCCCGGTGCCCGCTGCGGGACCCGGACGCGGCCGTGCTCGATGACGACGAGGAGGCCTGACAGGCACCTGGAGGCGACCAGGGCGTCGATCAGCGTGGGCCGTCGCCCTGGTCAGCCGCTTCGCAGCCGTGGTCACCGCTGTGACCGAACGCTTCTGCTGGCGGGCTTCGCCACCTGAAGCGCTCAGAACGTGGTCGTATGCCGGCAGCGGCTCGTGGACGTCGAAATCCAGTGACCGTTCGACTGCGGTTCGGGGCAGGATGTCTCGCTGTGAACCATGTACTGTGCGGCCTCGCCGTCAATGAGTCTCTGCCATTCGAGCTGGTTGCGCGCCTGATGGCAATCGCGGACGCGGACATCGCCGACTGCCTCGCCGGCCGCGCCGACCTCAGCCGCGAGCAGGCGGTCGACCTGGCCACGCGAGTCGAGGAAAGCGCTGTACGACTTGCGTACGAGGGCCGGCTGACCGCTGCCGACATCAACCCTCTCACTCAGCCGCAGGCCGCGCTCGCCTTGCTCGACGAGTGTTCCGGTGACCCGGAGTGGGCGCGGCTCTTCGCCCAGGACCCCGACGCCGGGCGCCGGGAGAAGCTGGCCGCCTGCCCCGGACTTCCGGCCGATGTGAGAGAGACGCTCGCCGCCGACCCGGACGTACGGGTCGTCGCGGAACTCGCGTTGTGGGCCACGGCGGACCTGGCGGCCCGTCTTGCGCGCCATCCGCATGCCGAGGTCCGCCGCGCGGTAGCGGCCAATGAAGCGACACCACCGCAGGTCCTGGCCATGCTGATCACCGGAGAGGGGCTGCCACCGGCAGAGCGGTGCCTGGTCTGCGACGACGAGGAGACGCCCTACACACACGATTCGTACTGTCCGCGGTTTGACTGCGACCTGCGGTCCGGTACCTCATGCGCTGGCGCACACGAGTCCACCATCCACGAGATGACGGAGCAGGCGCTGCGGAATCCCGCCACACCGGTCGAGGCTCTGCTCGGGTTCGCCGACCACCCTTCGGCGCTGCTGCGCTGCCAGCTCGCTGCCCGCTCCGACCTGCCGCCGGAGACAGCGGCGCGGCTCGCTGGTGACCCTGCTCCCGGTGTTCGAGCCGAACTCGCGGAGAACCCGGCGATCGACGACGCACTGATCCGAGTGCTGGCGGCCGACCGCGGTCACGACGTGCAGCGCAGACTGGCGCACAACCCCCGCGTGCCGCTCGACGTGCTTTTCGACTTGGCCGCTGCAACCAAGATCGGCTCGGCCCTACTGCCGCGGATCACCTCCGCTTCTCCTTCCGAGATCGAGTGCTTGTCCAGGTCGTCGAGTTCGGTGGTTCGCATGCTCCTGGCCGAACGGCCCGATCTGCCGGCCGAGATCCGCAATGTGTTGGCCGACGACCCCGACGCGAAGGTGGTCAAATCCATCGCGCGGCATCCGGGCCTCTCGGAGACCCAACTGCGGTCCATGGTCGAACGCCACGGAGTCCGAGTCGTCGCCAAGGTGGCTGCCAACCCGGAGACTCCATCCACCCTGCTGGACGCCCTGACCAGACACCTACCGCCTGTTCGGAAGGCGCTGCGCGAGATCGCTCGGCACCGCAACGCGACCGGCCCAGCACTGCTCGCTTGTTTGACGGACAGGCAGGCACGGCGGGTGGCTGCCGGGCATCCGGCCCTGCCGCCAGAAGTCGTCGTCGAACTGCTCGCCGACGATGACTGGCAAGTGGCGCGAGCCGCTGCCGCCAATCCGTCGCTGCCGGCGGCCGTAATGGTGGAACTGGTACTTGGGCTCAACGGGGCATAGGCCCGGCGCAGCGCGCCAGTGCCCAGCCAAACTGGTCACCCGACGGACACAGAAAGGAAAGCCGGACATGGATCGCCACCCATAACTCCGGCCGCGCATGGAAGCAGGGCCCTGTGCTTGCCGTCGTATCCGCGCCCTGTGCCGAGCGGCCGGTACGCATCGGGTACACGAGGACGTCGACCGCGCGGCGGGAGCCGGAGAGCCGGCTCGAAGTCCTTCGTGTGGCTCCGCGATGGGCCTTCGGCCTTCGGGCCCGGAGGCATCGACGGACCACGGATGAGGGGCTTGAGCACCGGCTTCACCTGGGTCGGAAGAGCTCTCCGTACCGTGGATGTGGCAGCTCGGTGTCTTGGTAGGCCGGACGAAAGCGTGCTGGACGGGCCGGCACGTGATCGACACTCGGCGCCGACGGTACAGCTTTGTTCTCGAAGCCCATCTGGTGCTGCCGTCACGGGATGGGCCAAGCTGGCCCGCATGGACTGGTTGCCACTGCTCTCCACCCTGGCCGGGGCCGCGATCGGCATCGTCGCCACTCTCGTCGCCGACCGGAATCGGTGGAAGCACGAGGACGGCAAAGAAGCCCTGCGGCTGCGGCTCGACATCTACACGCAGTACACCACCACTGTGAAGATCCTCGGCGAGGCCCTGCGGTCTCTGGCCGAGCGGGAGCATCCTTCCGACGGCGAGCGGGCGCTCGCGCTGCGCGAGGCCTTTCGGGATTCAGGCATAGGCACCGCGTCGGAACGGATGTGGCTCATCGCGCCCCAACCCGTCGTCCAGGCATCCAACAGCGTTTTCCACTGCCTGCGACGCATCTGCGACGGCTACATCGACGGCACTGCCGTCAGCAGCCCGGAGGATCGCGCCCGCTGGGAGGCACGCGGCATAGCAGCCGCCAGGATGCGCAAGCTCATGCGCGAAGATCTCGGCTTCGGCCCACTCACCGAACGCCACAGCCCCCTCCTCGACGACCAGAACAACCCCGCCGCGCACTGACCGGGACCGTGGCACCTACAACATGAGGTGGCACACCGAGGGCTTTGCCTCTCCACACCGCCTCGCATCGCCGAGACGGGCCGACGCGGTCGAGTCCCGGCGTCATCCCGCCACCGGAACGACCTTGCTCAGTCCACTGTCCGATCCTCGACGGGGATGCCCAGGCGCTCGGCCACGGTGGTCAGAACCGTGCCCAGCGGGAGCGCGACCCGGGTGAGGGCATGCGCGTCACCCCGGGTCGGGTCCCGGTTCACGATCAGTACTGGTGTACCGGCCCGGGCCGCCTGACGGACGAACCGGAGGCCGGACATCACCGTCAGCGAGGAGCCCAGGACCAGCAGCGAGGCCGCCGCGTGCACCAGCTCGCGACAGTGCTCGACCCGCTGCGGGGGAACCGACTCGCCGAAGAACACCACATCCGGTTTCAGGATGCCGCCGCAGATCGTGCACGGCACCACGTGAAAGTCTCCGACCTGTTCGTCGGTGAGGTCGGCGTCGCCATCCGGGTTGATTCCGGTGGCCACCGGCGCGAAGCCGGCATTGGCCTCCTCCAGCCGCCGGGCCAGTTCACGCCGCGTACTGCGAGCACCGCAGGAAAGACAGACGACCCGGCCCAGGCTCCCGTGGAGCTCCACGACGCCCTCGCTGCCGGCGGCCTGGTGCAGGCCGTCGACGTTCTGCGTGATCATCCCGGAGAGCAGACCGTGCTGCCCGAACGCGGCCACGGCCCGGTGCCCGACGTTGGGCCGTGCGCGGCCGAAGACGCGCCAGCCGAGGTGGCTGCGCGCCCAGTACCGGCGCCGGGCCTGGGGGCTCGCGATGAAGTCCTGGTAGGTCATCGGGGTGTGCCGGCGGAGGCTGCCGCCCTCGCCCCGGTAATCGGGGATGCCCGACTGTGTGGAGATGCCCGCCCCGCTGAGCACCAGCACACCGCCGGCGCTCAGTGCATCGATGACCGATCCGGGATCCGTGGTGCCCGGCGGCAGATCCTCGGGAGGCGTCCAGTGCAGAGTGGGGCGCATACGCATGCTGCCAGGGTACGGAGCCGGCTGCCTCCAGTGCGTGAGTCGGCTCGGGTGGCCGGTCGTGGCGTGGCGGTAGAAGCCTTCTGCAGCATGTGGAAGGTCTTGCCGGTGGGGGAGGGGCGTGCGGTGGCGGCGTGTGCGCAGGTCGGCGGCAGCGCGCCCGGCGGCTTCCTCCGCGAGTACGGCCCGGACGACTTCGGCGGGTCCCAGCGCCGGGCTTTGGCAACCGGGACGGTCTGGGGCGGGGGCCCGGCGGCTGTGCGGGAGCTTGAGCTTGCGTGTCAGCGCGATTGTCTCGTCCCGGGCGGCGCCGGAGGTCGCGGCGGCCGCGGACGCCGGGGCCCGGGTTTCGAGGACGCGGGAGGGACGGGGTGCTGCTGGCGTCGTTCACGGGCAGGGTCTTCCTGATCGGCGCGGACAGCCCTCGGCTAGGCTGCCGAGATGTTGGAAAAGGCGGGTGCTGAGGTTCTGGCCGAGCGCGAGCGCATCGCGGCCCGGGTGCGGGACGAACTAGTGGCCGCCGGCTTGCCGGTCGTGGCGTCGGGGCTGGATCCGGCGCTGTCACAAGGCGTTGAGGTCAACGTCGACCCGTTCGACGACGACGCCGGCGGGGTGTCGGTGGGCTGGAGGTCCAGCCCGCGGCTGGAGAGTTGTGTGGTGCGTGCGGTGAAGCTCAACCTGCTGGACGATCCGGCGTTCGAGCATCAGCGGGTGGTGCTGGAGGCGATGCTTGCGGCAATCACCGCGATCCTGGTCTCGGCCGGGTTCACGGTGCGCGACAGCCTCAACGACTACGCGCCGTTCACTCTGGAGGTGCCGGCCGGCCCCGGTGGCAGTCCGTCGTGGGGGTTGCGCGAGGAAGAGCTGACCGTGCCGGGCCAGCCGGCCGGTGCCGACGGGGCCTCAGCCGTCGGATCCGAATCCTGACCAGGCCGAGCCGCGCGGTTGCAGGCTGTGTTGTTGCTCGCCGGGCCCGGTCGGCTCGGAGTCGTTGTGCTCGACCTGGTGGACCGGCATTGCCATCACGTCGCCTTCGGTGAACCGCTCGACGGTCGCCGCGGTGCCCAACGCTCGATCGACCGCGTCGATGCCGTAACTGGCCCACCCAGCGGAGTTCGGCGCGTTCACGCTTTTTCGTCGTCGCGTGGGAGGGCGCACGGCGGTCGCCCGCGGAGGCGTGGTGGTCGCCGAGCTCTTGGACCCTGCCGAGGCGCACTGGCTCCAAGAACAGGCCCGCAATGTCCGCCAAGGCTTCATGGATCCGAAGCAGAAGGCGGCGTTCGAGGAGTTCCTCGCTCGACAGCCATCCCTTGACGAGCGGTGATGTGTCGATTCATTCTTCGGCCGCGTTTTGTGATACTCGATCATCAGGAGTCATCCGGCTGCGCGAGCCTCCTCGCAGCGGTGCAGCAGCCCCGCGGTACCCGCTGCGGGGATCTGGGCGTGCTCCCAACGCTGGGTCGGGGTGCCGGGTACGGTCAGGTGCTCGATGCTGCCGAGACTTGCTGCGGGCCCTCAGGTGCCGGGCGGCACCCCTCGCCAGATCGCCAGACGTGACCGCACCACAGAAGTGGTGCCAGAACGACCGAAGAGCATCGAAGGCACCCGCGCCAAGCTGAAACGCCTGGTCGAACTCGACATCCTTATCGAGATCGACACTGATAGCTTCGCCAGGAAGCAGTAACCACCCGAATAGCGCGACGTCTGCCCTGACTCAGCTCCACCCGAGAATGACGAACCCCACGAACCGTCTCCTGACAGGTCGCATAAGACAGGTGCCGAGCGTCACTGTGCACCGCTCGATGGCGATCGAAAGCTGCTCACGATCCGGTGCGCGTACTGATCGTCCGGGCCGAGGTTCTGGGCCGTTCGATGGGCCTCTTGGGCCCGACTCGTCTCACACAGCAGCCGAACAAGAATGTACAGAACACCATGATCACCGTCTTTGGCACGGTTGCGCAGCGCCGCCTCCATTCCCCGCTCGCGAAGAGATCTGTTGAGGCTCCTACGTGCGTGGACATCCGTGAGCGCGCGCTGTGTGAACTCCGAGAGCCGTTCCGCACGAGCGAGAAGATCCATGTGCCACAGATGGTTGTCGTGCCTGTCGGGATCGGGGGAACAGCACTCGGCGTGTGCGCTTACCAACGCGATGGCTGTAACCCAATCCCGGAGCTGTTCCGCTGCCCGGGCCTGCTCGAACCGCTCCACAGGACGAGTATCGTCCAGCACTGTTTCGTACAGCATCGTGGGAGCCGTCGCCGACGGACGTTCGCCAGGATCCCGCACCCTCGGCCTGTCGAATGCCTTCAGCGCGACCTCTGAAAGATTCCCCGATGCCTGTCCCGTCCACCCGCGGCCGGTCTGCGATGGGCCGATGTCGCCACAGCGCTGCGCACCCGCCTGGAAGGCGCCCTCGGCGCTCCCGACACCCGCCATCAGCCCTCGAGCCGCCACCGCGCGCCTCACCGCACTCACCGGCCACTGGCACCGCAGCGCCCCAAACCTGCACTCTCGGAGCCTCGGAGTGCGCGCCTAGGGCCATTCGTTTGGATCATGCGCGGAACAGGGGGTGGACTCGGGTGAGGACACTGCTCGTTTGAGGCGCTGGGACGATCGCGAGGCGCCGG
>NZ_JBEZLL010000033.1:0-85361 GCF_040652135.1 Streptomyces sp. NPDC048295 | reverse complement strand
ACGGTCTGCCCAAGTACAACGAGTACAAGAAGGCCGACAGCGACCACCTCCTGGAGACCACCGGCCGCGAGCTGCGCAAGCTCATGAGCTGGGTCGACGACGAGGACGCGTAGCCGCGAGACGGCCGACGGACGTCCGGCCCCCGGTGCGCGAAGGCGCCCGCGGGGACCGGACGCCGCGCTGTCCGCGAGCCAGGCGCAGCACGACGCCCGGCCGCAGGAACGCACGGAAACGGATCTCCATCGAAGAAGGCTCTCCGGGTGAGGAGGGAGGACGGGCCGTCCGCCGGCTCCGGAAGCCCGGGACCGAACGGCGGGAAGAACGCCGCCCGTTGCGGATAGCGTAGGAAGATCTACGCGTGCCCCGGAGCATCGTGTGGCGACCGTCGCCGAGTACGACGGGTCCCTCGCGGGGCCGCACGTGGTCGAGGCCGGGTCCGACGGTGTCGAGGCACGGTCAGGAGTTCCGAGCCGCCCGACCGGTCGGGGAGGAAGCGACCGCGAACCTGCGACACCGGCACGATCGGTGCCCGAAGAACAAGGAGAGACCCGATGGACCGGCACATCGCGTTCGACGGACTGCACAACTTCCGTGATCTGGGCGGCTACCGCTCGGTCGACGGCAGGACCGTCGCCTGGCAGACGCTGTACCGGGCCGACTCGCTCGGCAAGCTGCGGGGGGCCGACTGGGAGCGGTTCCTGGCGCTCGGCGTGCGGACCGTCATCGACCTGCGCTACCCCTGGGAGATCGAGACCAAGGGCCGCGTGCCCGAGGCCGAACGGTTCCACTACGTCAACCTGAGCATCGAGCACCAGCCGTACGACCAGGCGGAGATCGACCCGGACATCGACCCGTGGCGCTACCTCGCGGACCGGTTCGCCGAGGTCACCGAGGACGGGGCCGAGGAGATCCGGCAGGTCCTCGAACAGATCGCCGGGGCCCCGGGGCCCGTCGTCTTCCACTGCACATCGGGCAAGGACCGTACCGGGCTGATCGGGGCGTTCGTCCTCACCCTGCTCGGGGTGGACCGCAGGGACGTCCTCGCGGACTTCGCCCTGACGGAGCTGGCCACGGCGCGCCTGCTCGCGGACTGGCACACCGCCAACCCCGGCCGGGTCATGACGTGGCCCGGCTACGGACGCGCCCCCGAGAGGATCATGGAGCTGGTCCTGACCGGCCTCGAATCCCGCTACGGGTCCGTGCACGGCTATCTCAAGGACCGGGTCGAGCTCACGGACGACACGGTCGACCGGCTGAGGTCCAGGCTCCTCACCGGCGAGGACGCCTGAGGGCCCGGCGCGGCTGCGCCGCCCGCGCAGAGTACCCGCGTGCCGTGACCGGCACCGGGAGCACGGGACTGTCACCTGTCGGCCGTGGAGGTGATGGTCCGGAGGTACTGCCGGGTGCGGTCGTCGAACGGATGGCGGGCGTGCTCGGGGTGGTTCCACGGGATCCCGGCGAGCTTTCCGCCGGGGAGCCTTACCCAGATCCGGCGAACGTCGTGCGGGTCGGTGTGGACTTCCTATTTCCCGCCCCGGGCCGCCGCTTCGGAGTCCCGGCCCCGGCAGGGGTCCAGCAGACCGCGGTCGTAGCCACGGTGATGGAGATGTATGCCGCGTCAGTGAGGGCCTGCCACCCATCTGGCGAGATCGGCAGCACGGCTTGGCGGCACACCCTTGTGGGAAGCTCACATCCGCCGCGCCCAAAGGCTGACCGAGCACGCCAAGTAGCTTCTGGTGCAGGCGTGTTGGAATGCTTCTATGGTCACTCCCGCTGACGGAACCACGCGCCTGAGTCCGGACGAGTTCGCGCACAGCCTGCGTGCCGGGATCGAGCGGCTGAGAGACGAGGCGACGCGCCAGAGGAAACTCGCCCACCGCCGGGCCGAGTTCTGGACCAGGACGGACATCGCCCTCGGATTCCCCGCGGCCCTGCTCGCGGGCACGGCGGGAGCGGCAGGACTGGCCTCGGCGGACGTGCGCGTTCCCGCTGCCCTCGCTGCTCTGGCCTCTGCCGGGTTCGCGGCTGGAGCGGGCTTCCTGCGCAGCGACACCAGGCGCCGCGCCAATAAACGTGCCCGGCACGCATGGGCCTCGGTCGAGGCCAGGGCCATGGTGGCACTGACCCGGGAGCACCTGACCCACGAGGACCTCGGCGACGTGCTGGAGTGCCGCCAGGCCGCGCTGGCGGCCTACGACGGCGAGGAGCCCCAGCCCGGGGCGTTGTGATCCGCAGCCCTTCGTCTGCCGCCCGCTCGATCCTGCCGGTGCCCAAGCGGCCCGGAGCGGGTGGACGCCGACGTCGCGGGCGAGGGCCGGCTTCTGTGCGGGCGCGGGGTCGGTGCGGGAGTCGATCGTCCACGACGACGTCCGGGCCGCCGGGCAGCCGGATCGTCATGTCGGCTCGTCCGTGGCGGCCCTTGCCGTCGGGGACCACGCGCAGCCGCGGTGCCTCGCAGTTGGCTGTACAGCCCGCCGTCCCGCAGGAGCGGGCCGGAGGCGAGAGCGTCGGCGCAGTCGCTGGTCATGGCACGAGGTCGGCCAGGACTCCGACGACACCGGCCGGCTTGTCCCCCGTGCGAGCTACAGCCGGATGTCCACCGTGGGGTGACGATCTCCGACCGCCGGATCCGTAGCGTCGAGTGCAGCCCCGGCATTCCGCTCACGGGTTCGACGAAGGAGTACTGATGAGGTTCGTCTGGCAGTTCCTGGCCGTCGTGGCGTTGTACGCCATCAGCGGGAATACCGTCACCGCGGTGAAGGACAACGACTGGCTCACGTTCGCCCTCGGCCTTGTGATGGCCGCGCTGGCGGTGCTCGTGTACGCATGGGTCGTACGGCGGACCGAACACCGGCAGGCCCTGGACGTGGCCGGGGAGGGCGCCGTGGCCAAGACCGGCTGGGGCATCCTCATCGGTGCCGGGATGTTCGGCGCCGTCATCGTGAATCTCTTCGCCTCCGGTTACTACGAGGTCGACGGTCCGGGCTCGGGGAAGGCCGCCCTGGGGCTGATCGGCTTCATGGCCGCCGCCGCCGTGATGGAGGAAGTGGTCTATCGCGGCGTCCTGTTCCGGATCGTCGAGGAGCACATCGGCACGTACATCGCGTTGGCGCTGACCGGCCTCGTGTTCGGGCTCTCGCACCTGCTCAACGAGCACGCGTCGCTGTGGGGCGGCATCGCCATCGCCATCGAGGCCGGCTTCATGCTCGCCGCCGCGTACGCCGCCACCCGCAGCCTCTGGCTGCCGATCGGCGTGCACTTCGGCTGGAACTTCGCCGCGGCCGGCGTCTTCAGCACCGAGGTCTCCGGCAACGGCCGCGACCTGGGGCTGCTGGACGCAACCCTCTCGGGCCCGAAGCTGATCACCGGCGGCGATTTCGGACCGGAGGGCAGCGTGTACTCGGTGGGGTTCGGGGCCCTGCTCACGCTCGTGTTCCTGTGGCTGGCTCACCGGCGCGGAAACGTCGTACCGTTCGGTGCCCGGCGTGCCGCGCGTGTCAACGCCACCACTACACTCCTCCGATGATCCTTCGCCGACAGATTCCGGAGCTGTGGCACCGGCTCGACGTCACGGTCCGGGATCTGCCGCTCGGAGTACTGCTCCTCGTCGCATCGCTCCTGCCGTCGCTGCGGGGCAACGGGACGGAGGTCGGTGGCCTGCCCACCCGGCCCGCCGACGCGCTCGCCGGGGTGGCGGTCGTCCTTCAGTGCCTCCCGCTCGCTGTTCGCCGCCGCTGGCCGCTCGCCTGCGTCGCCCTGGTGGCGGGCGGCTTCGCCCTCGACCAGCTCCGGGGCTATCACCTCTTCGCCGGCTCCGCGCTGCCCATCGCCCTGCTGAGCGCGGGCTCCTATCTTGAGCGGTACCGGCGTACCACCCTGATCGTCCTCACGGCGGCGTTCGTGGCCCTGTCCGTCGCACTCCACCGGATCGGTTCGGGGAGCGAACCGGTGTCCGAGTTCGTCACGTTCTACCTGGCGCTGGCCCCCGCGTGGGGCATCGGTATGTGGATGCGCTCCGCCCGCGCCGCGGAGGCCGACCGCCACAAGCGGGGCGCCGAGGACGCCCGCAACGCCGAACGCGCCCGCATCGCAAGCGAGTTGCACGACATCGTCACCCACCACGTCACGGCGATGGTCGTACAGTCCGAGGCGGCCCGGTATCTGACCGCCGCGCCCGACCGCCTCGACCAGAGCCTGGCCGCCGTCAGCGACACGGGCCGGCGGGCCATCACCGACCTGCGGCACCTGCTCGACCTGCTCAATCCGGACCACAGCTCCGAGCCCAGGACGCCGCCGGTCGGCCGATTGCTCACGCTCGTCGAGCAGACCCGCCGGGCGGGACAGCCTGTGGAGTTCACCGAGGAGGGCACGCCGGCGACGACGACCGACAGCGCCAACCTCGTGGCCTACCGCGTCGTGCAGGAGGCCCTGACCAACGCCCTCAAGCACGACCGTGGCGGCAAGACCTCGGTCCTGGTGCGCCACTGCGAGAGCGAGATCACTGTGGAAGTCGACACGGACGGCTCGGGCTCGCGGGCCGGGTCCCCCAGCGGAAGCGGGCGGGGGCTGGTCGGCCTGCGGGAACGGGTCGACGTTCTGGGCGGCGACTTCAGTTCCGGCCCCCGGACAGGCGGCGGCTTCGCCGTCCGGGCGCGCATACCCGGGAGGAACCCCTCGTGAGCGCGCCGATCCGGGTCCTCGTCTGCGACGACCAGGTGCTCATCCGCACCGGCCTGTCCACGATCATCGACGCCCAGCCCGACCTGGAAGTGGCGGGCGAGTGCGGAGACGGGCAGGCCGCGGTGGACCTCACCCGTGAACTGCGCCCGGACATCGTGGTGATGGACGTACGCATGCCGGTGCTCGACGGCATCGAGGCCACCCGCCGACTGGCCGGCGCCGGCGTGGAGCATCCGGTCAAGGTACTCGTGGTGACAACGTTCAACCTCGACGAGTACGTCTACGAGGCGCTGCGAGCGGGCGCCAGCGGGTTCCTGCTCAAGGACGCGCCGCCGAACCGGCTGCTGCACGGCATCCGGACCGTCGCCGCGGGCGCGGCACTGCTCGACCCCGACGTGACGCGTCAGCTCGTGGGCCGGTACGCCGCCCGGATCCGGCCCACCGACCACAACGCGCAGGACATCCCGCTGACGCCGCGCGAGTTGGAAGTTCTCCGGCTCATCGCGGACGGCCTCTCCAACAGTGAGATCGCCGCGGCCCTCGTGATCAGCCGCGAGACCGTCAAGACCTTCGTGTCCCGCATCCTCACCAAACTCGACCTGCGTGACCGGGTCCAGGCGGTCGTCTTCGCCTACCGCAACGGCCTGGTGACCTGACACACGTCGGACGACCGCCCCGTCCCGGACGGCTTTCATGACACCGAGCCGTCGCATGTGCTCGTACTCGGCTCCGTCTTTCGAAGTGAGGGTGCTCAAGCCTGCGTCGAGGACGAGATCGGCGGACAGGCCGAAGGCGGCGGTCCCGATATCGGTGCGGCAGTGGGGTGTTCGGAGTCGACGTACCAGTTCCTCAGCGCCGCCGAGGTGAAGAAGGCGTCGACGCCGAACCACGCCGCCGACGGCTTCTTCGACAGCAGCTCGGTCTCCTTCCACACCTCGGGCGCGATCTCCTGCTCCAAGAGCCAGGGGTTTACCGGCACCACCGTCGACCAGATCGCCGAATCGGCAGGTGTTTCGCTGCGCACCTTCTACCAGCACAGCCGGGGACCTGTGGCCAGTCGACCGCCCGTCCCCGCAGCCCGGCTCCGGGCCTCTGCCTAACCCGGAGCCGACCGGCATGCCCGAACCGACGCCGGGTGAACTCATCAACCAACCGACCCAGGATCTGCACGAGTTACGTGAGCAAGGACGGCTCCGGCAACGCGGAGGCGCACGCCTCCGCGCTCGCGGCGCAGGGGCCAAGGACACGCAGACCACCGCCGGCAGAGTCCTGGTCACCGAGCTCTACCCGCGCAGACCCGGCCCCCGAGACCTGCGCGCCCAGCCCTTCGGCCGTGCCGGGCTGCGCCCGGTCGGCCTTGACGAGCGCGCACGCCGGGGCGTGGCTGCGCCGGGGCCAGGCCGTCGATGAGGCCGAGCGTCACCCTCCTGGGGCTCGCCGAGGGACTGTGCGACCACCACGGTCGTCCACGAGCCCGCACCGTAAGGCCGGTGGCAGCCGCTCCTGAACGTGGGGCGGCTGCCGTTGGGGTCTGCGGAGGTGCTGTTGCGGGCGCGGGCTCGCCGCATCAGGGGAGATCGGCGGGCCGCCCCGGTGCCGTCGCCGCCCCGTCCGCGGGCTGGAGGTCGGCGGTCCACTTCTCCTCGATGCGCCCGAATCGCCACACGGCGAAGGCGGCGATCCAGGTGGCGAGGAACAGGCCGACGATGAGATAGCCGATGATGTTGAGGTCGAGGCCGCCGACCCAGTCCCAGAACGGGCCGTGCAGGCCGGCCTTCTCGCCGATCAGGCCAAGCAGCTCGACCGTGCCGATGATCAGGGCAACCGCGACCGAAAGGCCGGTGATGGTGAGGTTGTAGTAGACCTTGCGGACCGGCTTGGAGAACGCCCAGCCGTAGGCGAAGTTCATGAACGAGCCGTCGATGGTGTCCAGCAGGCTCATGCCGGCAGCGAAGAGGACGGGCAGGCACAGGATCGCGTACCAGGGCAGCCCGGAGGCCGCTCCGGTGCCGGCGAGGACCAGCAGGGCGATCTCGGTGGCGGTGTCGAAGCCGAGCCCGAAGAGCAGGCCCAGCGGGTACATCTGCCACGGCTTGTTGATCGACTTCATCAGCCGACCCAGGATCCGGTTCATGAACCCGCGGTTGTTCAACTGCTCCTCCAAGGCGGCCTCGTCGAAGTGCCCCCGCCGCATTCCGCGGAACACCTTCCAGATCCCGGCGAGGATGACCAGGTTGATGATCGCGATGGCGTAGAGGAAGGTCCCGGATACGGTGGTACCGATCCAGCCGGTGACGTCGTGGAGGCTGGAGTCGTCGTTCTCCACCGGCCCGGCGAGTGCCTTGATGCCCAGCGAGAGCAGGACAGCGAGGGCGAAGACGATGCTGGAGTGGCCCAGCGAGAACCAGAAGCCCACCGACAGGGGCCGCTGGCCCTCATGCATGAGCTTGCGGGTGGTGTTGTCGATGGCGGCGATGTGGTCGGCGTCGAAGGCGTGCCGCATGCCGAGCGTGTAGGCGGTCACCCCGATGCCGATGCCGAAGGTCTTCTCGCCCAGGCTGTAGTGCTCCGGGGCGACGATCGCGACGAGGGTGAACCAGCCGATCAGGTGCAGCGCGGCGATGAACGCGGTCATCCCCGCCACCCGCCGCCACTCCGCCCGGGTCATGGACCCGGCCAGGCGCCGCCAGCGGGAGCGGCCGGGTATCGAGGGGGCAGGGGATGCTGACATGCGCGTCTTCTTTCGCTTCGCCTTCGACTCTTATCGCGCACACCATGCTGTTGCAACCTGTGAGCAAGAAGGTTCCGGGCCCGCCCTGACCGAAGCCTGGCCGACAGCTGGTGGAAGCTTTGCGCTGCCGTGGGCGGGGCGTGGCGAAACTGCCACTCCCCGCCCACCTCGGGTCAGCGGGAGACGACCGCCGTTGGCAGGGCGGTGAGGGCGCCGATGATGGCTTCGGCGGGCAGGCCGCCGCCCTGGGCGGCTCCGGGGAGCCACCCCCGCCCCCGCCGCGGAGCTGCTTGACCGGCGACGAGGCGTTCGGCCCCGTGTCCCGGGCCGTGGCGTCGAGGGCGATGATCAGCCCTCCGTCCGCGGCGACCGCGACCACACCCCGGGTGCCGTCGGGCAGGCGGTCGCGGACCGCGCCGTCCGGCCGGCTTCTCGTGGCGGCGGCCTCGGACGGACCGTGCGGGCTCATCCGACGTTCCACGGGTGGGCGCGGCCGCCGCGCCATTCGATCCGGCGGGGGGGGGCGTCGAGCCCGGTGTCGGGGTCGTGGATGCCCGCGTTCTCGACGAAGACGACGAGGCCGTGTTCGGAGTAGGCGGTGCCAAGGGTTCTGTCGTGGCCGTGGGCGTGCACGGTGACCCGCCCGGCGCCCGTGCCGGAGGAGCCCACGCCGGAGCGGTGGAACAGTCAGGGGGACCACGACGGCGAGCAGGTGCCCACCCGCTTCGAGTGCTTCCGGATTCCGCTGGAGGCCGCCCACGTCCAGCAGTCCGGGCAGGGCGCACTGCTGGGACGCGTGCAGGACCCATCCCCACCCGGTGCCGGCCACCCTCCGTGCGCACCTGGCCGCCGCAACAGCCGGCCACGATGCCGCAGGGGACCCGGGCGCCGAGCCGGGTGATTCCGTGCCGGTGAAGGATCTCCGGAGGGCGCCGCATGGGAGGCGTTCCGGCATCTGCTCGACGAGGCGGGCTGATCGCACGAACGGCTGGTGAACCCGGACACCCCTGTGATGGTCAGCGGGCCAGGCGGCCCAGCAGTGAACCGGCGGCGACGATTCCGACCAACGCTGCGAAAGCGAGGACCGCGAGGTCGAGGCCGAGGTGGGCCTGGGTGCCGATGAGCAGCCCGCGCAGGGCGTCGACCTCGTAGCTCAGCGGGTTCACCCTGCTGACGGCCTGGAGCCAGCCGGGCATGAGGGCGACCGGGTAGAGCGCGTTGGAGGCGAAGAACAGCGGCATCGTGATGGCTTGGCCGATGCCCATCAGCCGGTCGCGGGTGAGGACGATCCCGGCGATCGACATCGACAGGCAGGAGAAGAACGCCGAGGCGAGCACGACGACCACGACGACGCCGAGCAGCCGCAACGGGTTCCATGTCATGCCGACACCGATCAGAGCGGCGATCACGATGACGACCGCGGCCTGGATCACTGCTTTCACCCCGGCGGCGAAGGCCTTGCCGGTCACCAGGGCGGTCCGGGGCGTCGGTGTGACCATGAGTTTGGTGAGGACGCCGGAGTCCCGCTCCCAGATGATCATGATTCCGTAGAAGATCGCGATGAACATGGCGGACTGGGCGATGATGCCGGGCGCGAGGAAGTCGAGATAGGGAACGCCGCCGGTGGGGATGGCATGGATGCGGGAGAACGTCACGCCGAAGATCAGCAGCCAGAGCGCGGGCTGTACGGCGCGGGTGTAGATCTCGGTGCGGTCGTGGCGCAGCTTCTGCATTTCGACCACGCACATCGCGGTGACACGCGCGGGTACGACGTGCCAGCCGGTGCGGGGCGGTGGCGGGGTCAGCAGCAGCGCGAAGCGCTGATCCGGCGGGCCGGACTCAGCCGAGGCGGGATGCGGTGCGACGGGTACGCCGGACATCTCGGAACGCTCCTTTCTCCCCGTTCTCCGCGGCGGAACCGGGGTCGTTCAGTCCGCTTCCGGAGTGGTACCGGAAGACGTCCTCCAGGGACGGTGGCGGAAGGCCCGTCTCGCTCGATTCCCTTCGGTGGGCGACGAGTTCGCTCTTGAGCTGGGCGGGGGTGCCGAGCGCGCGGAGCCGGCCGAGGTGCATCAGCGCGAGCCGGTCGCAGCGCTGGTCGGCCTCGTCCATGGAGTGGGTGGTGACCAGCACGGTCATGCCGGTGCCGACCCGTATCTCGGTGATGCGGTCCCAGACACTGTCGCGCGCGATCGGGTCCAGGCCGATGGTCGGCTCGTCCAGGATCATCAGCCGGGGCGCGCTGACCAGTGCCTGCGCGAGTTCGAGGCGGCGGACCATGCCGCCGGAGTACGTGGCGGTGAGCCGGTGCGCGACATCGCCGAGTCCCACCGCGTCCAGCGCCTGGGAGACCCGCGCGGCGCGCTCGCGGCGGGGTACGTCGAACACGCGGGCGAAGAGCTGGACGTTCTCCCGGCCGGTGAGGCTCGCGTCGGCCGACAGTTGCTGCGGTACGTAGCCGAGCAGGCGCCGCACCGCCATCCTGTGCCGGGCCGCGTCATGGCCGAACACCTCGATGACGCCGGGCGGCACGGGCAGGAGTGTGGTGATCGCGCGCATCGTGGTGGTCTTGCCCGCGCCGTTGGGCCCCAGGAGGCCGAACACCTCCCCCTCGTCGACCAGCAGGTCCAGGCCGTCGACGGCCTTCGCGTCACCGAAGCTGTAGCTCAGTCCGGTGCAGTTGAGGGCGGGGGCGGTTTCCGTGGTCACGCGGTCTCATCCCCTTGGCTTCGCAGTGAGGCTGCGAGTCTGTGCAGGGCCGGGAGTGCGGCGGCGAGTGCCGCCCGGTCGGCCGCGTCGAGTCCGGCCAGGTGTTCCCGGAACAGCGCCTCGCGACGGGCGTGCCAGTCGCTCAGCTTTCCGATCCCCGCCGGGGTCGGATGCAGCAGCGCAACCCTCCTGTCTCCGGGGTCCTTCTCCCGTCGTAGCAGTCCTTCGGCGACGAGGCGGTTCACCAGGGTGCTGACCGAGTTGGGCGCGAGACAGAGGCTGTGCGCGGCTGCGGAGACGCGGATGCCGGGTTCGGCGGCCACCAGCCGCAGGAGTTCGGCGTGCGCCCCGCGCAGCCGGGACGCCGACTGTCCGCTCCACAGCCTCCGCCGGGCGAGCCTCTGGATACGGGGCAGAAGTCCGGCGAGCTCATCAGGTAGATCACCCGCCGCCATCTGCCCATTTTAGCTCTGTATACGAGCTAATGTGCGGTTGTCTCCTGTGCAGGACAGCGGGGTCGCCGTCCCTGAGGTGAGCCCCGGAATGTGGACACGGGGTTCACGCTGCGAGCGTGAGTGCGGCGCCAGGTGCGGGCGATTCGCGGAAGGCTGTACTCGGCTCTGCCGAAGGGGAAGAAGATCCGCACCGTGGAAATGCCCCGCTCGGTGGCCGAGGAGCTGAAGCGTCATGCAGAAGCGCATCCGCCGGTCGAGGTGGAGCTTCCGTGGGGGGAGCCGGAGGGTGAGAGGGGAAGGTCTGCCTGCCGCTCGCCACGCGCTTCGGCAACGCCATCGCGGTGAACACCTGGAACACCTGCACCTGGAAGCCGGCGTCGGCTGCGGCCGGCGTCATCCCGCCACGCGCCGAAGGAACGAAACCCTGGCAGTGGGCGGCGGCTCATGAGGACGGCTTCCATGCGCTTCGGCACACACCTGCGCCTCGATCATGCCGGAAGCCGGGGAGTCCGTCGTGACCTCGGCCCGGTGACTCGGGCACTCCTCGCCCGCGATCACCCTCGGTTACTATGCTCACTTCATGCCGGAGGCCGGCGGCAAGGGGCGCGGCACCATCGACGGACTGCTTGGGGAGCGGGAAGACCGGCACGCCGATCAGAACTCCCCGGATTCTCCCCAGCGTCGTCGAGCGGTGACTCCGACCCCTGTGCCCCGAAGTAGCCCTTCGTTAATTGCAAGGCTGAAGAGATGGGTGGCCTGGGAAAGTGTTGGATGAGGTCGTAGCGACCCGCTATGTCACGCCCCTGCGGGAGGGTGGCTCGTTGCCCGGGATCGTCGAGGCCGATGATCTCGGCACCTATGTCATGAAATTCACCGGCGCCGGGCAGGGGCGCAAGACGCTGGTCGCGGAGGTCATCTGCGGGCAGCTCGGCCGGAGGCTCGGGCTTCGGGTCCCCGACCTCGTACAGATTCAGCTCGATCCGGTCATCGGGCTCGCCGAGCCCGACCAGGAGGTGCAGGAGCTCCTCAAGGCCAGTGGCGGGCTCAATCTCGGGATGGACTTCCTGCCCGGCTCGATCGGCTTCGACTCGCTCGCCTACCAGGTGGACCCGGAGGAAGCCGGCAGGGTCGTCTGGTTCGATGCGCTGATCAACAACGTCGACCGGTCCTGGCGCAACCCGAACATGCTGGTCTGGCACGGCGACCTGTGGCTCATCGACCACGGCGCCACCATGATCTGGCACCACAACTGGCCCGGCGCCCGCACTTCCGCCGCCAAGCCGTACAACGCCTCCGACCACGCGCTCGCCCCGTTCGCGCCCGACATCGCGGCGGCCGCCGCCGAGCTCGCCCCGCTGGTCACCGAGGAACTGCTCACCGAGGTCGCGGCGGACGTCCCCGACGAATGGCTGGTGGACGAGCCGGGCTTCGAGTCCACCGACGAGCTGCGCCGTGCCTACGTCGAGGCACTGCTGCCGCGCGCCGCGACCATCCACGAGCGCATCACGATGGAGGGCCCCACCGCGCCCAAGCCGTCCCAGGCCCCCGGCTGGCTCACCGAACACCTCACCCCCTGGCCGCACCCCACCAAGAAGAACGACAAGGACGGCCGGCCGTGAGCGAGCGCGATGTCTTCGAGTACGCGCTGCTGCGCGTGGTCCCGCGGGTGCAGCGCGGCGAGTTCTTCAACGCGGGCGTGGTGGTCTACTGCCGCGCACGCGGTTTCGTGGCCGCCCGCACCCATCTGGACGAGACCAAGCTGAAGGCCCTGGACCCGAGCGCCGACGTGGTCGGCGTACGGGCCGCTCTGCATGCCGTGGAGGGAGTGTGCCGCGGCGGTACGGACGCGGGCCAGGCGGGCGGTGACGACGCCGGGCGCCGCTTCCGCTGGCTGATCGCGCCGCGCTCCACCGTCGTTCAGCCGAGCCCGGTGCACAGCGGCCTCACGGCCGACCCGGAGGCCGAGGTCGAGCGGTTGCTGGAACTGCTGGTGCGCTGATCCCCAGGGCCTCTCGTCCGGATCGCACCGGGCCCGCGTGCCCCGGTCACCCGATCCGGCCTGCTCCGGACGAAGGGCCCCGGTCCCGCGGCGCCGCCCGCGACCATCGTGCGAGCGGCGCCGCCGGGTGTGACATGCGCCCCTGCGGCCGTGGGCCGTTGACACCGGGTGCCAGGGCTTCTAGCGTCTCGTCTGCTGAAGGTACTAAGCGGTTGCTCAGCTATCGGGAACGTTCCGCGCACCAGGTTCCGTGCCGGGGCCGCCCCGACGTCCGCTGAGCGGCGATCCAAGGGCGAGGAGAACCAAGCATGTCCACCACCGAGCAGCGCGTCGCCGTCGTGACCGGAGCGGCGCGGGGCATTGGCGCCGCCACCGCGGTACGCCTGGCGGCCGAGGGCCGCGCCGTCGCCGTACTCGACCTCGACGAGGCGGCCTGCAAGGACACCGTCGAGAAGATCACCGCCGCCGGGGGCACCGCGCTCGCGGTCGGCTGCGATGTGTCGGACAGCGCCCAGGTGGAAGCCGCCGTCGCGCGGATCGCCGCCGAGCTCGGCGCCCCGACGATCCTCGTCAACAACGCGGGCGTGCTCCGCGACAACCTGCTCTTCAAGATGAGCGAGTCCGACTGGGACACCGTGATGAACGTGCACCTCAAGGGGGCGTTCCTGATGGCCAAGGCCGTCCAGAAGCACATGGTGGACGCCAAGTTCGGCCGGATCGTCTCGCTCTCCTCCTCCTCGGCGCTCGGCAACCGCGGCCAGGCCAACTACTCCGCGGTCAAGGCCGGCCTGCAGGGCTTCACCAAGACCCTCGCCAAGGAGCTCGGCAAGTTCGGCATCACCGCCAACGCCGTCGCCCCCGGCTTCATCGTCACCGAGATGACCGCGCAGACCGCGGCCCGCGTCGGCATGGGCTTCGAGGAGTTCCAGGCCGCGGCCGCCACCCAGATCCCGGTGCAGCGCGTCGGCCACCCCGAGGACATCGCCAACGCCATCGCCTTCTTCACGGGCGACGAGGCCGGCTTCGTCTCCGGTCAGGTCATGTACGTCGCAGGCGGACCGCTCAACTGACCCGAAGGGCTGGGGACATCATGACTGAGCAGGACAGCGGGAAGGTCGCGCTCGTCACGGGCGCGAGCCGGGGCATCGGCTACGGCATCGCCGAGGCGCTGGTGGCTCGCGGCGACCGGGTCTGCATCACCGGGCGCGGCGAGGACGCGCTCAAGGAGGCCGTGGAGCGGCTCGGCTCCGACCGGGTGATCGCTGTGGCGGGCAGGGCCCACGACGAGGCGCACCGGGTGGTGGCCGTGGAGCGCACCATGGAGGCGTTCGGGCGGGTCGACTTCCTGGTCAACAACGCCGGTACGAATCCGGTCTTCGGACCGATGGCGGAACTCGACCTCAACGTCGCCCGCAAGGTCTTCGAGACGAATGTGCTCTCGGCGCTCGGCTTCGCCCAACTGACCTGGAAGGCCTGGCAGAAGGAGAACGGCGGGGCGATCGTCAACATCGCCTCGGTCGCCGCAGTCTCCGCCTCGCCCTTCATCGGCGCGTACGGCATGAGCAAGGCCGCGATGGTCAATCTGACCCTCCAGCTGGCGCACGAGTTCGCGCCGGTCGTCCGGGTCAACGCGATCGCTCCGGCGGTCGTGAAGACGAAGTTCGCCCAGGCGCTGTACGAGGGCCGTGAGGAGGAGGCCGCCGCGGCGTATCCGCTCGGCCGGCTGGGAGTTCCCGAGGACATCGGCGGCGCCGCCGCGTTCCTCACCTCTAACCAGGCGGACTGGATCACCGGGCAGACCCTGGTGGTCGACGGCGGAATCTTCCTGAACGCGGGCGTGGGCTGAGACAGCCTGTGCGGATTTGGTCCTGATTGACTCAAGTGCCCTGTCGGGCCTGCGGATTGACCCGACGGGGCACTGCGGTATGGTCTGCCGACCCATGGCTGATCGAGGAGCGTTCACGTGTTCTACCGGGCCAGTCTGCAGGCCGCTGCAGTCCTTGCTTCCCTTTCTCTGCTGGCAGGCTGCGGACTTCTCTCCGACAGCGGATCGGAAGTCGAGCAGAAGATAGTCGTCGGTACGACCAGCGAACCCTCCACCCTCGATCCGGCGGCGGCGTGGGACAACTCCTGGGAGCTGATGCGGAACGTCTTCCAGACCCTGGTGAGCTTCCCCACCGGCAGTACGACCCCCGAGCCGGATGCCGCGGAATGGTGCAAGTTCACCGACACCACCAGCACTTCCTACCGGTGCAAGCTCCGCGAGGGCCTGAAGTTCTCCAACGGTGACACGCTCGACGCCGCTGCGGTGAAGTACTCGATCGACCGGATCTCGGAGATCAAGTTCAAGGGCGGCCCGGTCGGCATGCTCGGCTCGCTCGACCGCGTCGAGACCAAGGGGGACGACATGGTCGTCTTCCATCTCACCAAGCCGGACGCCACGTTCCCCTTCATCCTCGCCACGCCCGCGATGTCGCTGGTGGCGCCCAGTGCCTATTCCCGGCACAAGATACGCAACGACGGGAAGATCACCGGATCCGGTCCCTATCTCCTCGATTCGTACAAGCCGGGAAACCGGGCCGAGCTGGTGAAGAACCCGGACTACAAGGGATTCGCCAACCGCAAGAACGACGCCGTGACCATCCGGTACTTCAAGGAGTCCGCCCCCGTGGTCGCGGCACTGCGGAAGAAACAGATCGACGCGATCTACCGCGGCCTCACCGCCGAGGAGGTCGTCAAACTGGAGGGGAGCCAGGACAAGGACAGCAATCTGCAGATCGTCGAGACGGTCGGCGCGGACATCCGCTTCCTGGTCTTCAACCCCAAGGACCCGGCGGCGGGGAACGTGGCCGTACGGCGGGCCATCGCCCAGCTCGTCGACCGTGACGCCCTCGTGGCCAAGGTCTACCAGGGCACGGCCGAGCCGCTGTACTCCATGGTCCCCAAGGGTATCGCCGGGCACACCACCAGCTTCTTCGACACCTATGGAGACCCGGACCGGGACGAGGCGAAGCAGATCCTGGCCAAGGCGGGCATCACCAAGCCGGTCGAGCTGACGTTCTGGTTCACCACCGACCGCTACGGCTCCTCCACCGCCCCCGAGTTCGACGAGCTGAAGCGGCAGCTGGAGAGCTCCGGACTGTTCAGGATCACGTTGAAGAGCAAGCCCTGGAAGACCTTCCAGGAGGGCTTCACCAAGGGCGAGTACCCCGTCTTCGGCCGCGGCTGGTTCCCGGACTTCCCGGACCCGGACAACTTCATCGCGCCGTTCGTCGGCAAGGAGAGCATCACGGGGATGCCGTACCTGAAGGACGAGATCACCAAGGAGCTGCTGCCGCAGACCCGCAAGGAGAGCGACCGGGGCGCGGTCAGCAAGCAGTTCGAACGGGCCCAGAAGATCCTGGTCGACGACGTGCGGGTGCTGCCGCTGTGGCAGGGCAAGCTGTACGTCGCCTCGGGCGAGGACATCGGCGGCGGCGAGCGCGCCCTGGACCCGCAGACGGTCATGCAGATGTGGGAGCTGTACCGCAAGGCCAGCTGGTAGGCCGGGACGGGGCTCGCAGGGCGCGTTGTCAGTGGGCCCCGGTAGGTTCTCGGGTGAAAAGCTGATTGCTTACCGGAGGTTGTTGAAGTGACCGACACCGACCTGCTGCCCGAGTCCTGGCGCGGCGTCCTCGGCGAAGAGCTGCAGAAGCCGTACTTCAAGGAGCTCACCGAGTTCGTCGAGGAGGAGCGGGCCAAGGGGCCGGTCTACCCCCCGCGCGACCAGGTCTTCGCAGCCCTGGACGCCACGCCCTACGACAAGGTGAAGGTCCTCGTCCTCGGCCAGGACCCGTACCACGGGGAGGGCCAGGGGCACGGGCTGTGCTTCTCCGTGCGGCCGGGCGTGAAGACGCCGCCGTCCCTGCGGAACATCTACAAGGAGATGAAGGAGGAGCTGGGTCTGCCGGTCCCGGACAACGGCTATCTGATGCCGTGGGCCGAGCAGGGGGTCCTCCTGCTCAACGCCGTGCTGACGGTGCGCGCGGGTGAGGCCAACTCGCACAAGGGCAAGGGCTGGGAGAAGTTCACCGACGCCGTGATCCGCGCCGTCGCCTCGCGGCCCGACCCGGCGGTCTTCGTCCTCTGGGGCAATTACGCCCAGAAGAAGCTTCCGCTGATCGACGAGGAGCGCCATGTGGTGGTGAAGGGGGCGCACCCGTCGCCGCTGTCGGCCAAGAAGTTCTTCGGCTCCAGTCCGTTCCGGCAGATCAACGCGGCGGTGGCCGCGCAGGGGCACGAGGCCATCGACTGGCGCATCCCCGACCTGGGCTGACGGGCGGTTCCACCCCGGCCGGCGGCGGGCTTCCGGCGACCGGCCGGGGACGCCTGCCCGAGCCTCAGCGGGATTGGCCCCCGCTGCGGCTAGCGTCGAACGCGGAACAGGGGGACGAGCACGCACGGAGGCAGCGGTGACGGAGCAGCGGGAGGCGTCCACGGACGCCGTCATGACCAGGATCGGCCAGGCGGTCATGCTGCTGCACGGCGGCGACCGGGAAGAGGCCCGCAATCGTTTCGGTGAGCTCTGGTCGGAGATCGGCGAGGACGGTGACGCCCTGCACCGGTGCACCCTCGCCCACTACATGGCCGACACCCAGGACGACCCGGGTGACGAACTGGCCTGGGACCTGAGGGCGTTGACGGCGGCCAACGGGCTGACCGACGAGCGGGCGGCGCAGCACCCCGACGCTCCGGCGGTGCGGGCGTTCTACCCCTCGCTGCATCTCAACCTCGCGGCGGACTATGTGAAGCTCCGCCGTCCCGACGCCGCGCGGTTCCATCTGAGCCGGGCCCGAGCCGCCTCCGGCGTGCTCGCGGACGACGGCTCGGACGACGGGTACGGGGGAGGGGTGCGCGCGGCGATCGCGCGGCTGGAGCTCCGGCTCCGCGAGCTGTGAGAGTGGCCCGTCCATGGTGGACGGGCCACTGTTCTTCCGCTCCGCTGCGGACTCAGCGGCCGTAGGTGTCGTCGCAGATCCGGGACTGCGGGCTGCCCGCGGGCCAGTGCCCGTAGCCCCGTCCCAGCGCGCAGACGCCCGCCTTGGGGACCGCGGCCGGCGGGACCGGGGCGGGTGCGGTCACGGTGGGCGGGGCTCGGTGCGGGCGGGGCCGTGTGACCTCCGGTCGCCGCTGCTGCGGGGCACGGGGCGCTGCGCGGCGGGTGCCCGGCGGCGGTGCGGCGTTCGCGGGTCGGGGCGCGGAGGCGGACGGTTCGGGGGCGGAGGGCTGAGGGGCCGGTACTGCGCCCAGGGAGTCGTGGACCGGAGGCAGTACGGCCTGCGGCGTCAGGTCCTGGGCGGGGCCGCTGTTCCGGGGCCGGGGCGGAACATCCGCTCGCGGCTCCACGGACACACAGCCGGACAGCGCCGTCACGGCCACGCCGACCAGGAGGCTCACGGTGATTCTGGTTCGTTGCACCTGATCACTCTGGGGTGCGCACGCGGCTCCGGTGTGCCGGGCAGCCGGGATTGGCCCGCACGGGTGACGCCGGTCGGCGCGGCGCGGCCCACCGGCGCCGGTGAGTGCGGTCCCGCCCGCTCTCGCCGGTCAGCAAGGTCCCGCCCACTCGGGGCCCAGCATTCCGCGCAGCAGTTCGGCGAAGCCGGTACGCAGCTCCTCCTCGCTCGGGACGGAGCGGCTGTACGACCCCGCGGCGCACGAGAACATCAGCCCCTCGCACCAGGCCACCAGGGACAGGGCGTGCCGTTCGGGCTCGGCCGATCCCGCGGCCGTCATCAGCGCGATCAGGGGCTCGCGGAACTGCCGGCCCGTCGCGTCGAAGAACTCCCGCAGTTCCGGGCGCCGGGTGGCCTCCAGTGCGAGCTCGTAACGGCAGACGAGCAGCTCGGCGTGGCGGGTGAGATAGCGGTGCAGCGCCAGGGCGAGACCGGCGACCAGTGCCTCGGCCCCGGCGGCGGGACCGCCGTCCGGCGCGGCGCCCGGGACCGGGAGTTCACCGGGGGCGAGCACCCGTGTCTCCCGTTCGGCCAGCCGCCGCACCGCCACCTCCAGAAGGGACTGCCGGGTGCGCGCGTAGTTGGACGTCGAGCCCTGGGGGAGCCCGGCGCGCTCGTCCACCGCGCGGTGGGTGAGCCCGCGCATCCCGCGTTCGGCGAGGAGCGCGAGGGCGGTGTCGGCGATCAGAGCGGCCCGGGGGGTGCCGGCGGTGCGTGTGGCCATGAAGGCAATCTACCTTCGGAACTACATCCGTAGTACGTTGAAGCCGTCACTACGGATGTAGTTCCGGGGCTCCGTGCTCCGGGGCCCGTGGATTCGTGGATTCGTGAAGGAGTCGAGGAGTCATGGACAAGCCCCATGCAGTAGTCATCGGCAGTGGAATCGGCGGCCTCACCGCGGCGGTGGCCCTGTACGGCCGCGGCTGGCGCGTCACCGTTCTCGAGCGCGCGGCCTCCCTGGAACCCGTCGGGGCCGGCATCTCCCTCGCCCCCAACTCCCAGCGAGCCCTGGACGTGATCGGTATGGGCGACGAGATCAGGGAGCTCGCCGCCTGGCAGGGCGAGGGCGGCATACGCGTCCCCGGCGGCCGCTGGCTCTCCCGTACGGACAGCGCCGCCGCGGCCGAGCGGTTCGGCGGGACGATCGTCCTGCTGCACCGGGCCACCCTCGTCGAGCGGCTCGTGGCCCGGCTGCCCGAGGGCACCGTCCGGACCGGCGCCGCCGCGGAGCTGCTGGACCCCGGGACGGCCGGCGGCGCGCCCGCCGTGGTCGGGACGGTGGCCGGGAACATCGAGGCCGACGTCGTCGTCGGCGCCGACGGCATCAACTCGGCCGTACGAAGCGGGCTCTTCCCGGACCACCCCGGCCCCTCGTACGCCGGTTTCACCACCTGGCGCATCGTCGTCCCCGACATCGACCGGCCGTTCGCCCCGCACGAGACCTGGGGGCGCGGCGCCCTCTGGGGCACCCACCCGCTCAAGGACGGCCGGATCTACGCCTACGGGGCCGCGGTCGCCCCCGCCGGGGCCCACGCAGCCGACGACGAGAAGGCGGAACTGCTGCGCCGGTTCGGCAGCTGGCACGACCCGATCCCCTCGGTCATCGCCGCCGCCGGCCAGGTGCTCCGCAACGACGTCCACCAACTGCTCGAACCCCTGCCGTCCTACCACCGGGGCCGCACCGCACTCGTCGGCGACTCCGCGCACGCGATGGCGCCGAGCCTCGGCCAGGGAGGCAACCAGGCAGTCGAGGACGCGATCGTGCTCGCCCACCATCTGCTGCCGGGCGGTGACCTCGGTGCCGGGCTGGCGGCGTACTCCGCCGACCGGCTGCCCCGCACATCGGCCATCGTCCGCAAGGCCGCCCGTACTTCGCGTCTGATGTGCCTGACCAGCGCTCCCGCCGTCGCGATGCGTGACGCGCTGATGTCCGCCGTCTCGCGCTTCGGGTCCGACCTCGTCCTGCGCACCTTCGACGGGATAGCGGACTGGCAGCCACCGAGGCACACGTATGCTGCCCCTCGCCAGGTGAACACCGCGCCGGCGGGCACCGAACAGTGAGAGGGAGGCCCCTGTGAAGGTCGGCTGCATCGGGCTCGGCGACATCGCGCAGAAGGCGTATCTGCCGGTTCTGACCGCCCTGCCCGGGGTCGAGCTGCATCTGCAGACCCGTTCGCCCGCCACCCTGGCCGCGGTTGCCGAGGCCCATCGGATTCCGGCCGGGCAGCGTCACACCGACCTCGAATCGCTGATCGCCCAGGGGCTGGACGCCGCCTTCGTCCACGCCCCGACGGCCGTGCATCCCGAGATCGTGGCCCGGCTGCTGGAGGCGGGCGTCGCCACCTACGTCGACAAGCCGCTGGCCTACCGACTCGCCGATTCCCAGCGGCTGGTGGCCCTCGCCGAGGAGCGCGGAACGAGCCTCGCCGTCGGCTTCAACCGCAGGGTCGCGCCCGGTTACGCCCAGTGCGCCGAGCACCCGCGCGAACTGATCCTCATGCAGAAGAACCGGGTGGGGATGCCGGAGGATCCGCGGACCATGGTGCTCGACGACTTCATCCATGTCGTCGACACCCTCCGCTTCCTGGCACCGGGGCCGGTCGAGCACACCGTCGTGCAGGCCAGGATCCAGGACGGCCTGATGCATCATGTGGTGCTGCAGCTGTCCGGTGACGGATTCACCGCCATCGGCATGATGAACCGGCTCAGCGGCTCGACCGAGGAACGGCTGGAGGTCTCCGGCCGGGACTCCAAGCGCGAGGTCGTCAACCTCGCCGAGGTGATCGACCACAAGGGGCAGCCGAGCGTCCGGCGACGCGGCGACTGGGTGCCGGTGGCCCGTCAGCGCGGCATCGAGCAGGCCGTGCTGTCGTTCCTGGACGCCGTACGTGCCGGAAAGGTGCTGGACGCCGGGGACGCCCTGCAGACACACGAACTCTGCGAACGCATCCTGCGCGACCTGGACTGCGCGTAGGACCCTGGCCGGGAGGCGTGTCCCCAGGCGTGTCCGCCTTCGTGGCCGCCGGATCCGGCGGGGCCGCCGCGCCTCCGGATGCGTCCGGAGGCGCGCCGATGCAGGCTGGGGTGATGGACCACCGGCCCGTGGAGGTGACCTCGTGAGACGTCACGACGAGCCCAGGGGCTGGGGAGCGCTCCAGCCGCCGCCGGGTTACTACTCGGCCGACGGCCGGCCGCCCGACGAGATGCAGCGCGGTCTGATCCTCGACTGGGCGGTCAACCAGCGGATCGCCGCCGGCTGGCGGGTGGAATCGCGCTCCGGCACGCAGGCCGTCATGGTCCGGGGGAACCCGTTGAACCATGTGCTGCACGCCCTCCTGATGGTGTTCACCTGCTTCCTCTGGGGCGCGGTGTGGCTGGTGCTGGCCGTGACCAACAAGGTCGAGCGGGTCTCGCTCACCGTCGACGCCCAGGGCCACGTCGTCTCGGTGAACGGCCCCGGATAGGCCTGGCGCACGCCGGCTCGGGAGCTGCCCGGCTCATTTCCCGGAGCGGGCGCCCGGCTTCCTGGCCGAGGCTGCCCCACCCCTCACCCCCGCGGGCCCCACCCGCTTGCGCCTCGTGACCGACCGGACCGCTTCGAAGGCGCAGAACAGGGCCAGCACCGCCGCCGCCCCCTGCACCGGCCAGTCGCCCAGCCGTACATAGAGCGTGGTGCCGGTCGCCAGCGGTACGTCGTACACGGCGGCCCCGCTCGTGTCCGTACCGAGCGGAGCACCGACCCGTGTGCCCAGGGGCCCGTACGCGGTACTGACGCCGGTGAGCGTGGCATGCACCATCGGGCGGCCGGTCTCCGCTGCCCGCAGTGCCCCGAGCGAGGCATGCTGCAGGGGCGCCCAGCTGTGCTGGAACGTGGAGGTGGAGGACTGGGCGACCAGTAGCTGCGCGCCGTCCCGGGTGAGCTGACGGCTCATGTCGGGGAACGCGGTCTCGAAACAGATCAGCGGCCCGATGCGCAGCCCCTTCCCGCCGTCGGCCCCGGGCAGCGACATCGTCACCTGCCGGGTTCCCCTCAACCGGTCCTCGCTCGCCGCCCGGCCCAGGGACGTGGCCCAGCCGAGCACCGAGCGGGCCGGGATGTACTCGCCGAACGGCACCAGCCGCATCTTGTCGTAGCGCTGCCCGGTCAGCCCGTCCGGACCCACCAGCACCGCCGACTTGAAGATGCCCGTCCGGCCCGACGCGTCGGTCTGCCTGGTATCCACATTGACCAGCACATCCGCGCCCACCCGCCGCGAGAGAGCGGCGATCCGCGCGGTGACTTCCGGGTGCTGTGCGAGATCCACCCCCACACTGCTCTCGCCCCACACCACCAGATCGAGATCGCGCCCCGCAAGCGAGCCGGTCAGCTGTTCACCGCGGGCGAGCCGGCGCTCGGCTCCGTGGGCGCCCGTGAACACGCCCGGCTGTACGACGGCGATCCGGGCCACCCCCGACTCCTCGGGCCGTGGCGCCCACCCCGCCATCGCCCCCACGGCCAGAGCGCACACCACGATGCCCACCGCGGCCACCACGCGGGCGGCCGTGTTCACGAAGAGCAGGGCGACAGCGGTATTGACCGCCACCACCACGAGACTGACCAGCCACACCCCGCCCACGGACGCGACCCGGAGCGCGGGAGCCACCTGCCACTGGCTCGCGCCGAGCAGCCCCCAGGGACCGCCGAGCGCATCCCAGGAACGGGCCAGTTCGATCATCAGCCAGCCGCAGGGCACCACGACGACGGCGGTGACGGCCGCGCGGCCGGAGACCGGCCCGCCCAGTATCCGGAAGACCAGCAGCCCCCAGGGAGCCCAGAGCAGACCGAGCAGGGCGGCCAGGATCACGATGAAGACATGGAGGCTCGGCATCAGCCAGTGATGCACCGCGAGCATGTAGCCGGTGCCGCCGAGCCAGCCCGCCAGCGCTGCCTGGCGTCCCGTTCCGGCGGACCGGATGAGAAGCAGCCACGGAACCAGGCCGACACCCGCGAGCCACCACAAGGAAGGGGCGGGAAACGCGAGAGCGGGCAGTGCCCCCGCGAGCAGTGCGAGACAGCCGCGCCCCGGGCCCGACCGCAGCATCCGCTCCCACCGCTCGCTCCGGCCGGCCGGAATCCGCATGCCGCGCCTCCTCGTCCTGTCCGATGAGCAGTCTCCCCCCTGGTGCCACGTTCCGCAGTTCTTCCCCGGTGCCGGGGAAGCGGAAGCACCGGAGGGCCGGGCCGGTCCGGGATCAACCCGGGGGGAAGAGGTCTCCTGCGCCGCGCCACTTCTCGTGGACGGTCACGGTGCGGATGCGCCAGCCGCTGTCCGTGCGCGACACCGTGAACGCGTACCGCCCTGCGGCGACGAAATTCGGCGCGGTGGCCCGTGCCTCCGTACTGGCCGCCCCGGTTGCGGCGCTCTCCAGCCGCATCGGGTTGAGATAGTCGGCCCGCACCTCGGCGCGGTCGCCCGGGTAGCCGCCCAGGTCCTGGAGTTCGATCCGGCGGTTGACGATCAGATGCTGGCGTACGGGGAAGTGCCGCATCGTCTCCTCCAGCCATCGGGCGACCTCGTGCACCGGTCCCTCGACACCACCGGCGTCGCGGTAGTCGGCACGGCCGTCCGCGGTGAACAGCGCCCGGTAGTCGGTCCATTCGCCGTCGTCCACCGCCGTCGCATAGCCGGTGATCACTGCATCGATGGACAGCCGGTCCATCACGGTCGCGAGATCCACGCGCTGCGTCATCGGGTCAGTGTCTGCCCGCCGGCGTGCAAGGCCAAGAGGCGTGCACGCATGGCGGGGCGGCGCTGCCGTCAGCAGGGCACGACGGCGACCGCGCCGAGCGCGTGCGTGAGCGTGGTCTGCGCGACGGGGGAGAGCCCGAGCCCGAGGGACTCACCGCCCCGGCGACGCCCGACGACGGTCAGCGCCGCGGTCGCCGACGCCGTGACCAGGGTGCGTGAGGCGGAGCCGCCGACGGGCTCCCTGACGACTTCGACCTGCGGGTACTTCTCCCGCCAGCCGGCGGTGAGTTCCGCGAGGGTCCGTTCGGCCGAGTCCGCCACCGCGTCCCGGTCGAAGACGGGGCCGCCGGAGAGCATCGAGGAGAACATGGTCCAGCCGTGCACGATCCGCAGTCGCGCACCGGGCCGGGAGGTGGCGGTCTCGAAGGCGAACTCGAGAACCCCTTCGCTGCTCTCGTCGGCGGCCACCCCCGCGACGATGTCGGTGTGCGCTTCCGCCGCCTTCGCCGCCTCCGTGTCCTCGTCCGACGGCCCGCTGCGGACCACGACGACGGGGCAGTCGGCCATCGACGCGACCGCCAGGCTGTTGGAGCCGAGCAACAGGGACCGGAAACCGCCCAGACCACGCGAGCCGAGGACCACCAGAGAGGCGTTGCGGCTGAGCGAGGTGAGCGCCGCCGACGGGAAGTCCAGCGGCGTCAGCTTCGACGTCCGCAACTCCGGAGCGAGCTCGGACACCCTGCGCACGGACCGGTCGAGCAGCTCCTCCGCCTCGCGCCGCTGCGTGTCCGGTTCGACGCGCCGGTCGGGCGTCCGGGCATGCACGATCGTCAGCCCGAGACCTCGTCGTACGGCTTCGTGGGCGGCCCATTCGAGTGCCTCGCGGCTGTGTGACGAGCCGTCGACTGCGGCGATCACGGGACGGTCGGTGCTGGTCATGAGTTCCCTCCAGGTTCCGGCGGTACATGTCCCAGGCTGGTACGCGCGGTTGTCGCGCGGCAGGGACTTTCGACCCTATCTGCCCGGAAGATCCGGGACGTTCTGCCACTCGCTTCGGGCGGTGGGGTCTGCTGGGCCGGCGGTGGGCGAGCGGGACGCCGCGCGCCGCGCGCCTTGGCGGGAGCGGCTGCGGCGGGGGAGGAGGGGCGCCGGCGCCCATGCGGTGTGCCGGGATGTGGCGCATGGTCCTGGCGGACATCGGGGCGATGACACAACCGATCCCCGGGCCCGGTGACCAGGGTGGAGGGGACGAAGGCGTACCACGGGGTGGCGGTCCGGCTGTCGGGCGACGACGAGGGTACCCGGGCTGTGGCACCCGGACCCCGGCGGCAGGATCCCCTGACGGCGCCGCTGTTGCAGCAGGAACGCACCGGCCTGCGCCGCGCCCGCCGCGAGGTCCACTGCCCACTGCGATTGTCAGTGCCGGGTGCGATCCTGCCTCCATGGACGAGCTGATGCGGCAGCGGCGTGTGTACGGCGCCGATCATGACGATCCCGACCCGGGGCCCCGGCCGGGTCACACCTACCGGGAGTTGGTGGGCGGCCCGCTCGACGGCCTGCTTCTCGACGTGACCGGCTGGACGGACCGGGCGCTGCGCGAGGGGGCGCCGCTGAACACCGAGATCGGGCGGTTCGGCCCGGGTGGCAAGGCGGAGTACGGGCCGCGGGACGGCGACCCCGACCACTGGGACTGGCGCGGCGACACACCCTGACCTGCCGGATCGGGGTGCGCCCCGGGGCCCGCGGTTGCGGCCCGCGATGGTCCGCGCCCCGGGGCGCGATGAGCCCGTTCCATCAGGACTAATCCGGTGAACCGCCTGATACTGGACGCATGGCACAGAGGACGACCGGACAGCATGTCCCACCGACCCTGACCGTCAAGGGCCGGAACGTACGCGTGCGCACCATCGCGGCCGTCGTGCTGGCCGGGCTCGCGATCTGGTTCATCGCCGCGAACACCGAGTCGGTCGCGATCCGGCTGTGGATCCCCGCCGTCACCCTGCCGCTCTGGGCGGTGCTGGCGGTGACCCTGGTCGCCGGAATGGTGCTGGGCGGATACCTGTTCCGCCGCCGCGGCAGGCGCTGACCCGACGGCCGGGTCCGCCGCACCGACGGCAGGGACCAGGGCCGTTCGTCCGGATCACGCCGGGCTCGCGGGGTCCGGCGTGATCCGGACGAAAGACCCTCGTACTGCTTCGTCAGGGCTGACCGTGCCGGGCCTGCGTCGTACCAGGGACACCGGCGTGGGACGAATGCGGGAATCCCCATGCGGCGCTAAGTCACAACCGCCGGCGGCAGCCGGACCGGCGGGGGCAGCGGCGGGGCAGCCGGCTCGGCCCGCAGGCCCTGGATCAGCAGCGCGGCGAAGCGCCGTGAGGCGGCCACTGCGGCGGCCGGCGAGGTGGTCCGGATACCGCCGTTGGCCATCAGCACCATGATGAGGTCGTCCAGGACGAAGTCCGGGCGCAGCTTGCCACCCGCCTTGGCCCGGCGGGCGAGTTCGGCGACCTTGCCCAGTGCCTGCTCCCGGTCCGCGGCGAAGTCGATCGCGTGGGGGAAGGCCGAGACGAACGCCGCGGTGAACCCCCGGTCCTGCGCCTGCATTTCACACACCGCCTCGATCACCAGGCAGAAGCCGCGCCATGGGTCCGGATCGGCCAGTCCCTCGTCGACGATGGCCGTGCAGGCCGTCATCTGCTCGCGGAAGGCCTCGGTGACCAGCGCCTCCTTGGTCGGAAAGTGCCGGTACAGGGTCGCGGGTCCGACCTCGGCGCGCCGCGCGATCTCGCGCATCGCCACATCCAGCCCCTGCTCGGCGAACGTCGTGCGGGCCACGGCGAGGATGCGCTCACGGTTGTCCCGGGCATCGGATCGCAGGGAGTGAGGCAAAGGGTTCGTCACCGCTCTCACTTTAGCCAAACGGACGGGGTGTTCCGATAGCGTCCGACGCCATGAGAGCACTGACATTCTCCGAGTACGGTCCGGCAGGCGTCCTGGAAGTCACCGATGTACCGGAACCACACGCGGGACCGGGCCAGATCCGGGTGGGCGTGCGGGCATCGGGTCTCACTCCCGCCGACTGCCACCTTCGTTCAGGCCGGTTCCGCGACATGGCGCCGCTGCGCCTGCCCCACGTGCTCGGAATGGATGCCGCGGGTGTGGTCGACGAGGTCGGCACAGGGGTAACCGGTATCCGGCCGGGCGACGAGGTCTTCGGCATCGTCGAGGTCTCGGAGCTCGGCGGTGCGAACGCCGAGTACGCCGTCCTGGCGGCCTGGGCGCTGAAGCCGGACGCGCTGAGCTGGGAGCAGGCCGGTGGCGCGGCCGGGAACGTCGAGACCGCCACGCGGGCCCTCGACCGGCTGAAGGTCGGCACCGGCACGACCCTGCTGATCGAGGGCGCGGCCGGCGGGGTCGGCACAGTTGCCGTCCAACTCGCGGCGGCCCGAGGCGCGACCGTCATCGGTACAGCCGGCGCGCGCAACCACACCTTCGTCGCGGGGCTGGGGGCGACGCCGACCACCTACGGCCCCGGGCTGGGCGAGCGGGTCACCGCCCTGGCACCGGAGGGAGTCGACGTCGTCCTGGACTGCGCCGGATCCGGCTCGCTGCCCGATCTGGTGGACCTCACCGGAAGCCCGGACCGGGTGGTGACCATCGCCGACATGAACGCCGCGAAGTACGGAGTCCACCGAACACGCTCGGCGGGCCCGGGAGCGGACCCGCAGGCGGTCGAAGGCCTTGCCGTGGCCGCGGCTCTCGCCGGGCAGCGCCGCTTCACCGTGCCGGTCGCGGCCGCCTTCACCATCGAGAACGCCGTCGCGGCACACCGGTTGAGCGAGACCGGTCACGCCCGGGGAAAAATCGTACTCACCCTCTAGACTTCCGGCGCATCACACCGGAAGAGCCTGACCGGGCTGAAGTCGCGGTCGCTTCCCTCCCGGATCCGTCGGCGGAGCTCGCGGCGCTGGATCAGGGCTCGTGGTGACCGGCGGAGCCTGCTCGATCTGACGCGTCACTGCCCCGGCACCTCGCTCGGTGCCGGGGCAGTGATGTTCTTGCCGGTCTGCGGTCGCGCACTGGATCGATTGCGTGTCTCCGGTCTCCCGAGTGGGAGAACCATGGGAGACGATCATGACGTACGGATGCGCGAAAGCGTCGGAATGTGCTGGACAGCGCTTGGCGCGGCCGCTTGGTCAGCCTGCGGATTCGCCCGCGTGCGGGCTCAGAACCCCCGCACCGACCAGGATGAACAGCAGAATGCCCAGAATGATCCGATAGATCACGAACGGCATGAAGCTCTTGGTCGTGATGAACTTCATGAACCAGGCGATGACCGCGTACCCCACACCGAACGCGATGACCGTCGCGAAGATCGTCGGCCCCCACGACACATGTCCCTCACCCGCGTCCTTCAGCTCGAAGACCCCCGAGGCGAGCACCGCCGGGATCGCGAGCAGGAAGGAGTACCGGGCCGCAGCCTCGCGGGTGTACCCCATCAGCAGACCGCCGCTGATGGTGGCTCCGGAGCGGGAGACGCCCGGGATCAGGGCCATCGCCTGGCAGAAACCGAAGATCAGGCCGTCCTTCACCCCGAGTTCCTTGAGCGTCTTGCGCTCCTTGGCGGCCCGGTGCCTCCCGCCCGCCTCGTCACGGGCGGCGAGCCGGTCGGCGATCCCCAGGACGACACCCATCACGATCAGCGTGGTGGCGATCAGCCGCAGATCGCGGAACGGGCCCTCGACCTGGTCCTTCAGCGTCACACCGAGCACGCCGATGGGGATGGAGCCCACGATGACCAGCCAGCCCATCTGGGCGTCGTGGTCGCCACGCATCGACCGGTCGGTCAGCGAACGGAACCAGGCCGAGACGATCCGGACGATGTCCTTGCGGAAGTAGATGAGGACTGCCGCCTCCGTGCCGATCTGGGTGATGGCGGTGAATGCCGCACCCGGGTCGTGCCAGCCGGCGAACGCGGCGGTGAGCCGCAGATGCGCGCTGGAGGAAATCGGCAGGAACTCGGTCAGTCCCTGAACGAGGCCCAGGACGAACGATTCGAACCAGCTCATGGGGCTTTGGCCATCCCGGGGGTGCTCGTGCATCGGCCGACGGCAGCGAGGGCCGTCGGCAGCGTGCGCATTGCGGTCGATTGAGGGCAGACCCGTCACGGGCCCGGATATCTTCGGTCGGTCGCGGGCAGGGTACCGCCCTCAGATGAACAGCGTTACGCGTACCCCCGGGCCGCCCGCCGCCCCGGTGCGGAGCGCCGTGCGCACCGGCTCACCCGGAGGTCACGCGGTGGCGCTTGCGCCAGGCGACGACGGCGGCGCCGAGCCCCGTCAGCACGATGAAGCCCATCGCGGCGAGGAACGCCGGAGATGTCGGCGACGAGGCCTCGCTGCCCGCGACGACATACGCCGCGGTGTTGGGGATCGAGCCGAGCCCGGTCGCCACCAGGAACGGCCGATACCCCATCCGCGACACCGCCGCGCAGTAGTTGGCCGCCGCGAACGGCACGCCCGGGAACAGCCGCAGCGCCAGCATCGAACGGAACCCGTGCCTGCTCAACTGGCCGTCCGCGGCCTTCAGCCAACGCCCGCGCAGCAGGGTACGGAGCGCGTCCTGGCCCAGCACCCGGCCCAGCCCGAACGAGATGCCCGCGCCGAGGACCGTCCCCGCCAGCGCGGCGGCCAGTCCCGCCTGCGTACCGAAGAGTGCGCCGGCGGCGAGATTGAGCAGCGGCCGCGGAACGAAAGCCACGGTGCACACGCCGTACGCGACACCGAACAGGGTCACCGCGACGGCGCCACCGCTCAGCGGGCCGGGCCAGCCGGTGGCGAGCAGCCGCTGAGGTTCGAGGAGAAGCATCGCCGCCGCGGCGCCCAGCAGGACGGCCACGAGCAGCGAGAACCGGGACCAGGGCGAGAGCAGCGCCCTCGTGCAGCGCACGGCGAGGCCGGTGGCGGGCCGGGCGGCGGGGACGGGGTCGAGCATGCGGGGAGAGTAGCCGACGCCGGTGTCCGATCGCCGTAACGTGCGTGGCGGCAGCCGGACGGCCGAGGCCGTGCCCCGCGCCCGCTCCGGTGGCCGACGCGGGCCGAACTCCCTTGCGGGGCCGGGGTACCCGCCGAAAACCATTCGACGCGGCCATGTCCGTCCGACATGATCGGACCCATGTTCCGGTACGCCTTCCCCGCAGCGCCGTCCGCAGTCGCGGACGCGCCGAAGGCTGCCGTGAGCCTCCTCGTCGCAGCACTCTTCGCAGCAGCGTTCACCGCTGCCACGGCGCCCATCGGCGGCGCCCGAAGCTGACCCTCCCCCGACAGTCCGGCGGACCCCGCAAGGGGAGGGTCGGCCGGGCCCTGGGGTCTTCTCTCTCAGCTTCGAACTCCAAGGAATGAACCATGCCCAAGACGGCATACGTGCGCACCAAGCCGCACCTCAACATCGGCACCATGGGCCACGTCGACCACGGGAAGACCACCCTGACCGCCGCCATCACCAAGGTCCTCAGCGAGCGCGGGACGGGTACGTTCGTCCCGTTCGACCGGATCGACCGGGCCCCGGAGGAGACGCAGCGCGGCATCACCATCAACATCGCGCACGTCGAGTACGAGACCGACACCCGCCACTACGCGCATGTCGACATGCCCGGGCACGCCGACTACATCAAGAACATGGTCACCGGCGCCGCCCAGCTCGACGGCGCGATCCTGGTGGTCTCCGCGCTCGACGGGATCATGCCGCAGACCGCCGAGCACGTGCTGCTCGCCCGCCAGGTGGGTGTCGACCACATCGTCGTCGCCCTCAACAAGGCGGACGCCGTCGACGACGGCGAGGACGCGGTGCTGACCGACCTGGTCGAGCTGGAGGTCCGCGAGCTGCTGTCCGCGCACGGCTACGGAGGTGACTCCGTGCCCGTCGTGCGGGTCTCGGGCCTGAAGGCGCTGGAGGGCGACCCGCGCTGGACCGCGGCCGTCGAGGCGCTGCTGGACGCCGTCGACACGTACGTACCGATGCCGGTCCGCTACACCGACGCGCCGTTCCTGCTGTCGGTGGAGAACGTCCTGACCATCACCGGCCGGGGCACCGTCGTCACCGGAGCCGTCGAGCGCGGCACCGTCCGTACCGGCGACCGGGTGTCGGTGCTGGGCCCGGACCCGCACATCGAGACCGTCGTCACCGGGCTGGAGACCTTCGGGAAGCCGATGGAGTCCGCGGAGGCCGGTGACAACGTGGCCCTGCTGCTGCGCGGAGTGGAGCGCGACCGGGTCCGCCGCGGCCATGTGGTCGCGGCGCCGGGCAGCGTGACGCCGAGCCGGCGCTTCACCGCCCAGGTGTACGTCCTGTCGGCGAAGGAGGGCGGCCGGACCACCCCGGTCACCACCGGCTACCGGCCGCAGTTCTACATCCGCACCGCGGACGTCGTCGGCGACGTCGACCTCGGTGAGGTGGCGGTGGCGCGTCCGGGCGACACGGTCGACCTCACCGTCGAGCTGGGACGTGACGTCCCGCTGGAGACCGGACTCGGCTTCGCGATCCGCGAGGGCGGCCGCACGGTCGGCGCCGGCACCGTCACCGGCGTCCTCTGAACGGAGACGTTCCAAGGGCCCGCCTCCCGTACCCCACGGGGGCGGGCCCGGAGCCGTGCGCAAGACTGACGGCATGACAGACACAGCACTGGTACTGGGGTCCGGCGGTGTCACCGGCGGCGCCTGGGCGACCGGAATCCTGCACGGGCTCGCGAAGTCGGGCGCGGACCTCTCCACAGCGGATCTGATCATCGGCAGCTCCGCGGGAGCGATGGTCGGCGCACAGCTGGCCTCCGGACTGCTCGGCCTTCCCGAACTCTACGAACTCCAGCTCGCCGATCCGCGGGACATCACGGGCGGCAAGCTCGGCATGCTCACCCTGCTGCGCTACGCGGGGGCCGTGCTGTCCGCCCGCACCCCCGAGGCGTACGGCCGGAAGCTGGGCAGGATCGCGCAGGACGCCCCACTCGGTGTCACCGCGGAGGAACGGCGCGCGGCGATCGAGGGCCGGCTGCTGTCGCCCGAGTGGCCGGGGCGCCCCCTGATCGTCACCGCCGTCGACGCCACGACCGGCGAACTCCACACCTTCGACAAGGACGGCGGGGTGTCCCTCGCCGACGCCGTCACCGCGAGCTCCGCGGTCCCCGCCGTATGGCCCGTCGCCCGCATCGACGGGCGGTCCTGGATCGACGGCGGGGTGCACTCCACGGCCAACGCCCAGCTCGCCGCCGGGTACGGACGCGTCGTCGTCATCGCCCCGTCGGCCGGCGGCAACAAGGCCATCGCCTCGCCGGGTTCGCAGGCCGCGGCGCTCGCCGCGAACGGGGCCCGGGTCGAGCTCATCACTCCGGACGCGGACGCGAAGAAGGCCTTCGGCCGCAACCCCCTCGACCCGAGCCGCCGCGCCGCGGCCGCCCGCGCCGGGCTCGCCCAGTCGACGGCACACTCCGAAGCCGTGGCCGCGGTCCTGAGCAGCTGATCCGGCACCCCACAATGGGGGAGTGAACGACTCGATACCGGTCATCCGGGACGTGGACCAGGGCACCGCCAGACTTCTCCCCGATGTGGACCGGAACAGGGCCTGGCTGCTCACCGTCGACGGCGCGCCCCAGTCCTACGTCGACCTCGACGCGCCGGACCATCTCGAATTCGAGTACGCGCGACGGCTCGCCCATGTCATCGACTGCGCGGCGGCACCGGGCGCACCGCTGGACGTACTCCACCTCGGCGGCGGCGCGCTCACCCTGCCGCGCTATGTCGCCGCGGCCAGGCCCGGCTCCCGCCAGGACGTCGCCGAGGCCGACCTCGGGCTCCTCGAACTGGTCGCCGAGCAGCTGCCGCTCCCCGACGGCAGCGGGATCACCGTGCACGGCGCGGACGCCCGCAGCCGGCTGGAACAGACCGCGCCCGGCTCCCTCGACGTCCTGATCGCGGACGTCTTCGGCGGCTCGCGGGTCCCCGCCCACCTCACCACCGTCGAGTACGCGCAGGCTGCCCGCCGGTCGCTGCGGGAGGGCGGAATCTACGCCGCCAATCTCGCGGACGGTGCGCCCTTCGGCTTCCTCCGCTCCCAACTGGCCACCTTCGCGGCCGTCTTCGAGGAACTCGCACTGATCGGCGAACCCGCGGTGCTGCGCGGCCGACGCTTCGGCAACCTCGTTCTCGTCGCCTCCCCGAGCCGCATCGACACCGCGACACTGACCCGCCGCTGCGCCGCCGACGCCTTCCCCGCCAGGGTCGAGCACGGTGCCGCGCTGGACCGGCTCGCCGGCGCCGCCGAGCCGGTCGGGGACGGTGCGGCGGTGGCCTCACCCGAGCCGCCCGACGGCGCCTTCAGCATCGGCTGAGGCCGGTCCCCGGTCCTTCGCCACCTCGGTGGTGGCGGGGGTCCGGGTCAGGCCGCGCACCTCCGGCACGAACAGCACGGCCCCGGTGACCAGCACGATCAGCGCCGCGCAGCCCCACAGGGCCGCGCTCCGCCCGACCAGCGACTCCACCGGACCGGCGAGCGCGGTGGCCAGCGGCATCATCGCCACCGAGCCGAACCAGTCGTACGCCGAGACCCGGGACAGCTTCTCCTCCGGGATCTCCTGATGCATGGCCGTCATCCACGAGACCCCGAACACCTCGATGGCCACCCCGCTGACGAACATCACCAGACAGAGCGCGCCCACCGGCAACGGCACCGCGAGGCCCGCCGCCGGCAGCGCCAGCGGGAAGACGCAGAGCGTTCCGGCCAGCAGCAGCCGCCGGGGCTTCCAGCGCGTCATCAGCATCGCCCCGCCCAAGGTGCCGGCCCCGAACGCGGCGAGCGCGAAGCCCCAGGGGCGGGCGCCGCCGAGCTCGTCCCGGGCGACCAATGGGCCGTACACCGACTCCGCCGCGCCCACCGCGGCGACCACGACCGAGAACTGCGCCACGATGCTCCACAGCCAGGGGCGTCCGACGAACTCCTGCCAGCCGTCCCGCATATCGGCGAGCAGACCGCCGCCCGGCGCACGCGGGGGAATGTGGCTGACGTCCAGGAACGCGCGGAGCGCACCCGCCACCGCGAAGGCCGCGGCATCGACGGCCAGCACCCAGCCCGGGTCCATCGCCGCGATCATGGCGCCGCCGAGCGCCGCACCGCCGATCGACGCGCCCTGCATGGCCATCCGGAACAGCGCGAAGGCACGGCTCGCCTGCTCACGGTCGACGCTGGACATCAGCATGCCCTCGGCCGCCGGGTTGAAGAACGCCTGTCCGGTGCCGCACAGGGCGGTGAGCAGCATCATCTGCCACAGTTGCGGATCACCGGCCAGGACCAGCCAGGCGAACGCGGCCTGCGAAAGGCAGTTGAGGGTGTTCGCCGCGACCATCACCCGATGGCGCGGCAGCCGGTCCGCGATCGCGCCGCCCACCAGCAGGAAGAGCACCAGGGGCGCGGTCCTGGCCGCGGCCACCAGACCGACGTCGCCGCCGTCGCCGCCGGCCTTCAGAACGGCGAACGCCGCCGCGATCAGCGCGCCATGGGTACCCAGGCCCGTGATGATCGCGGCGGCGGTCAGCAGACGGTAGTTGCGGCCGGGACGCAGCGGGCGGGACACGGGGGCGGAGGCGACAGTCACCAAGGGACTATCGCCTCCGCCCCCCTCGCCGTGCCAACTGTTTTCCGGGGGAGGGGAAGGGGTCAGTCGGACTTGACGACGTCCACCAGTCGCACGGTGCTGAGGATCTTCTGGATCGTCGTGTCCGGCAGTTCGTCCTTGACGGAGTCGGCTCCGTACAGGACCCAGGACGCGAACTCACCCTTCTTGTTCTTGAAGGTGAAGGCGATGGCCTTGCCGTCGCTGTCGCACTTCTTCCGCTTCGTGACGTTCGGGGCGGTGGCGGTGACGACCTGGCCGGTCAGACCCGACTTGGTGGTGTACTGCTTGGCCTCGGTGAACTTGATGGTGCTCTGCGGCATGTGCTGCGCGTAGGCGGCCCACGCCCAGGTGCCGGCCTCGCTGTGGGCGTTCTTGGCGGCGTCGGTGGCGCCCTGGGCGCCCCTGGTGCCGGCGCTCGCGAGGCTCATGTCCTCCTTGACGCCGTCCTTGTCGGAGTCGTCCACGCACCACTGCTTCTGGTAGAACGACGGCGCGGAGAAGCCGATGAGGGGCGAGCCGTCACCCTTCTTGTCGTCCTCGAAGTACGAGAACGTGCCGGGCGTCCCGACCTCCCAGTCGCCGGGCACGTCGAACTGGGTGCCCCACTTGGGGTTGGTGACGACCTTCCAGCCGGGGATGAGGGGCTTGGGGTCCCCGTCGTCGCTGCGCGGGTTCGTCCCGTCGGAGGCCGACCCGGTCGGCTTGGCGGGCGCCGAGGACTGCTTGTCGTCGGCGACGTCCTTGCCCTTGTCGTCCTTGTTCATCACGACGACACCGGTCACCACGGCGGCCACGACGACAGCGGTGGCCGCGACGATCGCGACGGCGGTGGTCTTCTTCTTGTTGTTGTCGCCGGGCTGCGGCGGACCGGGCGGGCCGGGCACCGCGTACTGCGGCACCGTCTGCTGCTGGTACGGGTTCGGCTGCGCATAGCCGGGCTGCTGTCCCTGCTGCGGATGCCCCGGCTGTCCCTGCTGCTGATATCCCGGCTGCTGATAGGGATTCGGCTGCTGGTACCCCGGCTGCTGATACGGGTTCTGATTCTGGTCCTGCGGGTTTTGCTCGCCCCCGGGCGGCTGCTGTCCTGGCCACATGGCGAGTAACGATAGAGGGGCGGTGGCCGGTCTGCTACGCCCGCCCCCGTGTGCGGACGGTGAAGGATGTGATCGGGGAGGGACGCCGGGGGTTCCCCGGGATGGCCAAAGAGTCCTACTCGTAAGTAACATCGGGGCATGAGCGCTGAACAGATGACCGTCGGCGAGATGCTCGTCGCGACGGTCCCGATGGCACGGACCCTCAACCTCGAATTCCTGGAGACGACCGCCGAGCGCGCGGTGGTCCGCCTGCCGGACCAGGCCGACTACCACAACCACATCGGCGGACCGCACGCCGGAGCGATGTTCACGCTGGCGGAGTCGGCGAGCGGGGCGATCGTCATCGCCGCCTTCGGCGACCAGATGTCGCGCGCCGTGCCGCTGGCGGTGAAGGCGGAGATCGGCTACAAGAAGCTGGCCAAGGGCGTCGTCACCGCGACCGCGACCCTCGGCCGCCCGGTGGCCGAGGTCGTCGCCGAACTCGACGCGGGCCGACGGCCGGAGTTCCCGGTGGTCATCGAGATCCGGCGCGCCGACGGTGCGGTGACCGGTGAGATGACGGTCGTCTGGACGCTGCGCCCCAACGCCTGATCCCGGCCGGTTCCGCGGAGAGCCGCCACACGCCCCAACGGCAGGGCGTGTGGCGGCTCTTCGTCCTGTCCGGGCGGCCCGCGGGGCAGGTAGGCTTCCCGCCGTGCGCCGAGGAGTTGCCCGGCGGGCAACGGACATTCGGTTACGGGAGGATCGGCGTTGCACATCCAGGAATGGCTGGAGACCATCCCCGCGGTCAGCGTCTACGCCCTGGTGGGCGTGGTCATCGGGCTGGAGAGCCTCGGCATTCCGCTGCCGGGCGAGATCGTCCTGGTCAGCGCGGCGCTCCTGGCCGCCGGGCACGACGGAATCAACCCGTGGGTCCTCGGCGCCTGCGCCTCGGCGGGCGCGGTCATCGGCGACTCGATCGGATACGCCATCGGCCGCAAGGGCGGCCGGCCGATGCTGGCCTGGCTGGGCGGGAAGTTCCCCAAGCACTTCGGCGAGAGCCAGATCGCGATGGCGGAGCGCTCGTTCCAGAAGTGGGGCATGTGGGCGGTGTTCTTCGGCCGCTTCGTTGCGCTGCTGAGGATCTTCGCCGGTCCGCTGGCGGGCGTACTGCACATGCCGTACTGGAAGTTCCTGATCGCCAATGTGCTCGGCGGCATCGTCTGGGCGGGCGGCACCACGGCCGTCATCTACTCGGTCGGGGTCGTCGCCGAGGCGTGGCTCAAGCGGTTCTCCTATCTCGGCCTCGTGGCCGCGGTGCTGATCGGCATCACCTCGATGCTGATCGTGAAGAACCGGGCCAAGAAGGCGGCGGAGCGGATGTCGGTCACCTCGGCGACGGTACCGGCCGCGGACTGACCGGGCACGGACCTGGCCGGGCGACAGTACGGCGGGGCCCGGCGAGCCGCCGGGCGCCCGCTCCCGGCCCTCCTGCTCAGCCCTCGTGGGCCTGGCGGTGCGCCTTGGCCAGCTCCACGTAGCCCACCGCGTTGAACTTGATGCCTTCGAGCTCCTCCTCGGTCAGCCGCCGCTTGACCTTGGCGGGGACACCGGCGACCAGCGAGCCCGGCGGCACCTGCATTCCCTGCGGAACCAGTGCCTGCGCCGCGATCAGTGAACCGGCGCCGATGCGGGCGCCGTTGAGGACGGTGGACCCCATGCCGACGAGGACGTCGTCCTCGATGGTGCAGCCGTGGAGGACGGCGTTGTGCCCGACCGAGACGCGCTCGCCGACCGTGACGGGGAAGCCGGGGTCGACATGGACGCTGCAGTTGTCCTGGATGTTGCTGTCGGCCCCGATGACGATCGGGCCGCAGTCGGCGCGCAGCACGGCGTGGTACCAGAGGCTGGAGCCCGCGGCCATCGTGATCTCACCGATCACGACCGAGGTCGGTGCCGTGAAGGCATCCGCGTCGATGTCCGGCTCCTTGCCGCCCATTCCCGTGATCAACGCCTGCTCTGCCATCGCCCGTTCCTCCGTGCTCAGGTGTCGTGCGTCCGAGGCTGTCCGGCCCCGGCGGCCGGCCGCGGCTGTCCGGTCGCGTCGGTCGCGCAGGAGAAACGGTATGCGACGGCCGGCGGACCGCGGCCGAGTGGGGTGAACATCACAGGTCGCCCCGGTGATCGGTCCGGACGCCGCCGACTACCGTGAGCGAGTGCCGACGAACAGGAACACGTTCTCTTCCCTTGCCGCCTGGCGGCGGCGTGCCCTGTCCCGGGCCGTCCATCGCGGCTGGCGCTGGGTGCAGGAGACGGGCGCGGTCACCGCTGACCGCCCGGGCGCGCTGCGATTCCGCCGGATCGGTGCGGGCACCCGGCTGGCCTTCCCGCAGGGCACGGTCTTCGGGGAGCCGTGGATCGAGCTCGGCTCGCACTGCGTGATCGGTGAGCAGGTCACGCTGACGGCCGGGCTCATGCCCGACCTGGACCTCGGCCCCGATCCGATCCTGACCCTGGGGGACGGGGTGGTCCTCGGACGCGGCAGCCATGTGGTCGCCGACACCACGGTGACCATCGGCCCGGACACGTACTGCGGGCCGTACGTCTACATCACGTCGACGAACCACAGCTACGACGATCCGCACGAGCCGGTCGGCCGGCAGTGGCCCCGCATGGAGCCCGTCGCCATCGGGCCCGGCTGCTGGATCGGCACCGGGGCGGTGATCCTCCCGGGGGCCACGCTCGGCCGCAACGTGGTGGTCGCCGCGGGGGCGGTGGTACGGGGCGAGGTCCCCGACCACGCGGTGGTGGCCGGTGCCCCCGCCCGCGTCGTACGCAGCTGGGACGCCGAGAACGGCTGGCAGCCGCCGCTGCGCACCCCCGCGCCGGTGCCGATTCCTGACGGCGTCACCCCCGAGCAGCTGCTCGCCCTCGCGGAGCCGGGCGAGACGGCGGGCCCGTCCGCCGACTGACCCCGGCCTCATCCTGTCGCCAGCAGCACCGTGCCCACCAGGGCGAGACCGGCCCCGGCGGCCTGCACCCCGCGCAGCCGTTCCTTCAGTGCGCCCCGTGCGGCCAGCGCCGTGACCACCGGATAGAGCGAGGCGAGGACGGCGGCCACCGTCACCGGCCCATGCTGTGCGGCGACCGAGTAGGTGCCGTTGGCCGCGACATCCGCGAGTCCGATGAGTGCCAGGGCGGGCAGCGCGGCCGGCACCGCGGCGGATCCGCCCTCCTCGGGCAGTGCCCGGGACCCGCGCCGCACCGACGCGTACAGGGCCGCGCCGCCCACCACGAGATTGGTGAGGCGCTGGACGAAGAGGGCCAGGAACAGTCCGGTCACCGTCGTGGACGCCTCCGCGATCAGGGACATCACCGAACCGAAGCCGAACGCGGCCACCAGGGTCAGCAGCACGGCCCGGCGCTGCACCGGCGCCCCGCGCAGCTGCGGACCGCCCGCCAGCACGACGCCCGTCACGGCGATGCCGACCCCCGCGAACTGCAGCAGCCCGGGCCGCTCGCCGACGACGATGCCGACGCTCACCGGCACGGCGACGCCCAGCGACCCGAGCGGTGAGACGACCCCCATCGGGCCGAGCGCCAGGGCCTTGTAGAAGCTCAGCATCGCGACCGGTCCGACGACGCCCGCCGCCACCGCGAACCACAGCTGCGGGCCCGCCTCGCTCCAGCCGCCGCTCGCGATCACGACGACGCCCAGCACCGCGGCCGCGGCGGCCTGCGAGAGGACGACCACGGTCAGCGCGGGTATGCGCCGGGTGAGCAGTCCACCGCCGAAGTCGGCCAGTCCCCAGAGCAGGCTGGTGGCCAGTGCGAACAGTGCTGTCATTGCATGCCTCGCAGTACAGTGCGGTGAACGGTTGGGTGCACCACACCGTAGTGCAGTATTTTTGACCCTGTCATCCAAAATATTGGACGGAATGTGTCTGACCTCGATCAGCTCACTCAGTCGCTGGCACGCAATCTCAAGCGTTGGCGAGGGGAACGCGGCTTCACCCTGGATGTGCTCGCCGCCCGTGCCGGGGTCAGCCGCGGCATGATCATCCAGATCGAACAGGCCCGCACCAACCCGAGCGTCGGCACCACGGTCAAGCTCGCCGACGCGCTGGGTGTCAGCATCACCACCCTGCTCGACTACGAGCAGGGTTCACCGGTCCGGCTGGTGCCCGAGAGCCAGGCGGTGCGCATGTGGTCCACCGAAGCGGGCAGCTCCACCACTCTGCACGTCGGCACGGAGGCGAGGGGGCCGCTCGAACTCTGGACCTGGTGCCTGATGCCCGGCGACAGCAGCGCCTCCGACCCGCACCCCGAGGGCACCGTCGAACTGCTCCACGTCACCGCGGGCGAGCTCACCCTGGTCGTCGACGGCACCCCGTACGCCGTACCGGCCGGTGGCTCCGCCTCGTTCGAGGCGCACCACCCGCACGCGTACCGCAACGAAGGCTCCGAACCAACCGAAGTCACGATGGCCGTCTCCATCCCGCCCGTACGGTGAGACGGTCGGCCGGGGTCCCCGGAGGCGCTGTTAGCGTGGTGCGCATGCGCGCTCCCCTCGGCTCCTTCGACGACGCCGGTCCGGCGGCCGACCGCCTCGACCTGCTCACCGCACCCGTCGCCGCGGCGGTGTCCGCGGGCTGGGGAGGCTTCCCCGCCGAGCAGATCATTCACGTCGACACCGACCCGGCCATCGCCGACACCGCGGTCTTCGTCGAGCACCACGGCGCGGAGCTGCTCGACAGCTCGGCCAACTGCGTCGTGGTGGCGGGCAAGCGCGGCGGCGAGGTGACGCTGGCGGCCTGCCTCGTCCTGTCCCACTCACGCGTCGACGTGAACGGCGCGGTCCGCAAGCAGCTGGGCGCCCGCAAGGCGTCCTTCGCCCCGATGGAGACGGCGGTCGGCGAGACGGGCATGGAGTACGGCGGCATCACCCCCGTCGGTCTGCCCGCCGCCTGGCCGCTGCTGATCGACCCCGCGGTCGTCGACGAGGACTGGGTCCTGGTCGGCAGCGGCAGCCGCCGGGGCAAGCTGATCGTCCCGGGCAAGGCGCTGGCGGCACTGCCGGGTGCGGTGATCGTCGAGGGGCTCGGGATCAGGAGCTGAGAAGGCGGCCGCCCGTCGCGGGTGCCGTCAGCGCGGCGAGTGACAGAGGGCCCGCACCGGTGGCACGGCCCGGTGGGAGGCCAGCCAGCGCGTGGCGTGGTCGACGGCGTCGGTGATACGGAAGAGGCGGCTCGTCGACGAGCCGACCGGGCCGGAGCGCACGGCCGCGGCATCGTGCGCACCGGCGAAGTCCGCGCCCAGGGCCGCGAAGTCGCTGTCGTCCAGGGCGACGTCCTCGTACTCCCACCACCGGCGCCGGCCCCCGGCCGTCACCACGCAGCGGTAACTCCGGCGGGGCGGGGCCGGCACCCGGTACTCCCCGAGGTGGAACGCGGTGCAGGTGTCGAATCCGGTGCCGAGCAGAAGCACCTGGGCCCGCAGCTCGTAGAGGCGGGCCAAGGGCGAGTCCTCGCCGAGGTGGCAGTCGGAGCGGTGACCCGACAGCAGCTTCCGGGCCAGCGGGCCGAGCGCGGCGAAGGACGTCTGCGGATGGTCGCTGCGCACCGCTCCCTCGCCCAGCCGGACCGCCTCCGCGAGGCTGCCCATCGACGGTGCGGCCGAGGTCGCCGGGTCGAAGGGCGGCATGCTGTCCCGCACCGCCTTCCGGGTCCGGTCGTCGAGGCCACGCACCCGGTCGAGGTAGTGCGCAGAGGTGTCGGAGTTCTCCGGGGTGAAAGCGGGGGCGACGAGCGTGCCCCCTGCCCCGAGAGCGTCCCGCAACGCACCGGCCATCGCCCTGACCCCACCGGTCACCCGGCCCACCGCCCGCATCGAGGCGTGCACCAGGAGGACACCGCCGGGCTCCACACCGAGCTCGGACAGCTGCCCGGCCAGCCCGCTCCGGCTGTGGGTGACGGACGGCGCAGTCGTAGTAGTCACAGCCCGCCATTCTCCCAGCCGGATGCCGGGCGCGACACCACGCACATCCGGACGAAGGACGTGGGTACGCCCGTGAGCCCTGCTAGCGCTTCAGTGCCGGGATCTCGATGGCGGGGCAGCGGTCCATGACCATGTCCAGCCCCGCCGCACGCGTGCGGCCGTAGGCCTCCGTGTCGACCACGCCGAGCTGGAACCAGACGGCCCTGGCCCCCGCCGCGACCGCCTCGTCGGCCACCGCGCCCGCCAGCTCACTGTTGACGAAGACGTCCACCACATCCACCGGGAACGGAATGTCGGCCAGCGATGCGTAGCCGTCCTCGCCGTGCACCCGCTCCGCCTTCGGATGCACCGGGACCACCCGCTTGCCGAAGCGCTGAAGCACCTCGGCGACGCCGTAGGCCGCCCGCGAGCGGTTGCCGGACAGGCCCACCACGGCCCAGGTGTCACCGCTGTCCCGGAGAATCCGGTGGATCGTCTCTTCGTCTGCGTACATGATCCGGACAACGGACGGCGGCCCCGGACCATTCCCGTACGGGGCATAGGCTGGCCGGATGCAGGAGCAGTACCGGACAGTCTCCCGAGCGGGCGTGCACGAGACCGAGATCAACCGGTCGCGCTTCATCTGCGCGCTCGCCCCCGCCGCCACCGAGGAGGAGGCGCAGGACTTCGTCGCACGCGTCCGCAGGGAACACCCGACCGCCACCCACAACTGCTTCGCCTATGTGATCGGTGCCGACGCCTCCGTACAGAGGGCGAGCGACGACGGGGAACCCGGCGGGACCGCGGGCGTACCCATGCTGCAGATGCTGACGCGCCGTGAGATGCGCTACGTCGTCGCCGTCGTCACCCGCTACTACGGCGGCGTCAAGCTCGGTGCCGGCGGACTGATCAGGGCCTACGGGGGAGTGGTCGGCGAGGCCCTCGACGAACTCGGCACCGTCACCCGCCGGCGCTTCCGCCTCGCCACGATCACCGTCGGCCACCAGCGCGCCGGCAAGCTGGAGAACGACCTGCGGGCCACCGGCCGCACCGTGCGCGAGGTCCGTTACGCGGAGGCCGTCGTCATCGAGATCGGACTGCCGGACGCCGACGTCGAGTCCTTCCGCGGCTGGCTGGCCGACGCGACGGCCGGTGAGGCCGGGCTGGAGCTGGGCGGCGAGGCGTACGGGGACGCCTGACCGGATCTGTGTCACCAGGCGCTCCGAGACGCGCGCCGCCATCGCTCCGCCGTACCGGGCAAGGACCGCGACGGCGAAGGCCCGGACGTGGCCGGCGGTGATGGGACACTGTGAGGGGTGGGAAAAGAGGGGCTCACCACTCGGGGCGGAGGAAGCGAACAATGCGGGTCGGAGCCGGGTCTTGAGAATTCTGCACACATCGGACTGGCACCTGGGGCGCTCGTTCCACCGGGTCTCCCTGCTCGAAGCCCAGGCCGCCTACCTGGACCACCTGGTGGCCACGGTGCGCGAGCACGAGGTGGACGTGGTCCTCGTCGCGGGTGATGTGTACGACAGAGCCGTTCCGCCACTGTCCGCCGTCGAGCTCTTCGACGACGCGCTGCACCGGCTCGCCGCCGTCGGTGTGCCCACCGTGATGATCTCCGGCAACCACGACTCGGCACGCAGGCTGGGCGTCGGCGCGGGGCTGATCGGGCGGGCCGGAATCCATCTGCGCACCGACCCCGCCGACTGCGCCACCCCCGTCGTCCTGCGGGACGCGCACGGCGACGTGGCCCTCTACGGGCTGCCCTACCTGGAACCGGCCCTGGTGAAGGACGTCTTCAAGGCGGAGCGCACCGGGCACGAAGCGGTACTCACGGCGGCCATGGAGCGGGTACGCGCGGACCTGGCGGGCCGCCCGCACAGCACCCGGTCCGTGGTGCTCGCCCACGCCTTTGTCGCAGGCGGCGAGCCCAGCGACAGCGAGCGCGACATCACCGTCGGCGGGGTGGCCGCCGTGCCCGCCGGAGTCTTCGACGGCGTCGACTACGTCGCCCTCGGCCATCTGCACGGCTGCCAGAGCGTCACCGGACGCGTCCGCTACTCCGGCTCGCCGCTCGCGTACTCCTTCTCCGAGGCCGGCCACCGCAAGACGATGTGGCTGATCGACCTCGACGCCTCGGGCACGGTCACCGCCGAACGCCTCGACTGCCCGGTGCCACGCCCCCTCGCCAGGCTCCGCGGCCGCCTCGACGAGCTCGTCGAGGACCCCGGGCTGGAGCGCCACCAGGAGTCCTGGATCGAGGCCACCCTCACCGACCCGGTGCGCCCGGCCGAGCCGATGGCCCGGCTCCTGGAACGCTTCCCGCACGCGCTCAGCCTCGTATTCGAACCCGACCGGGCCCCCGACGACCCGCTCGCCTCCTACGCACAGCGCCTCAAGGGGCGCGACGACCAGCAGATCGCCGAGGACTTCGTGGCCCATGTGCGCGGCGGCTCCGCGGCCGACGAACAGGAACGAACGGTGCTGCGCGGCGCCTTCGAGCACGTCCGGGTGGACGACGGCGTGCGCGAGGTGAACCGTTGAGACTCCACCGGCTCACCCTCACCGCCTTCGGACCGTTCGGCACCACCCAGGAGATCGACTTCGACGCCCTCTCCTCGACCGGGCTCTTCCTGCTGCACGGACCCACCGGCGCCGGGAAGACCTCGGTCCTCGACGCGGTCTGCTACGGCCTCTACGGTGCGGTGCCCGGCGCCCGCCAGAGCCCCGGCACCTCCCTGCGCAGCGACCACGCCCCGGTGGACCTCGCCACCGAGATCACGCTGGAACTGACCGTCGGCGGCCGGCGCCTGGAAATCACCCGGAGCCCCGCGCAGCCCCGCCCCAAGAAGAAGGGCAGCGGCTTCACGACGGAGAAGGCCCAGAGCCGGCTGCGCGAGTACGGCCCCGACGACGGCTGGCGGGCGCTCAGTCGCTCGCACCAGGAGATCGGCGAGGAGATCACCCAGCTCATCGGGATGAGCCGGGAACAGTTCTGCCAAGTGGTGCTCCTGCCGCAGGGCGACTTCGCACGCTTCCTGCGCGCCGACGCCGAGGCCCGCGGCAGACTTCTCGGCAGGCTCTTCGACACCCACCGCTTCGCCGCCGTCGAGGAGCGCCTGGCCGAACTGCGCCGCACTGCCGAAACCAGGGTCAGGGCAGGCGACGAGCGCGTCCTCGCGGCGGCCCAGCGGATCGCCCAGGCCGCCGGACCCGCCGCGCGCGAAATGCCGCTCCCCGACCTCCAGCCCGGCGATCCGGGGCTCGCCGAGAGCGTGCTCGAATGGGCCGCGACGGCCCGCAGCGGCGCCCGCGAACGGCTCGACATCGCCGCCTGTGTCCTCGACATGGCCGAAGCCCGGCAGTCGGCCGCCCGCCTGACCCTCGACAGCGAACGCGAACTCGCCGCACTCCAGCAGCGCTACGAGGAGACGCGGCGCCGCGCCACCGCACTCGAAGCCCGCCGCCCCGACCGCGACCGGCACCACGAACGCCTCGCACGGGCCCGCAAGGCGGACCTCGTCGCGCCCGCGCTGGAGCTGCGAGAGGCGGCCGAGCGCGCGTACGACACGGCCTGCCGGACCCGTGACCGCGCCCGCGGCGTGCTGCCCGGCACCCTCGCCGACGCCGGTGCCGAACAGCTCGCGGAGCTGGAGCGGCGCCTGCGCCAGGAACTCGGCGGGCTCGACGCCGCGAAGCGTGCCGAGCGGCGCAGCGCCCGGATCGACGACGAGCGGACCGGACTGGAGCGCCAGGCCAGGGCCGACGACGAGCTGATCCGCGAAGCGGAAGCCTGGCTGGCCGGCTGGGAGCCCGCCCGTGACGGCCTGCGGGCACGCATCGAGGCGGCCCAGGAGGCCGCCACCCGCGCCGAGCAGCTCGCCGGCCGGCTGGAGCCCGCCCGTGCGCGGCTGGACGCGGCCCGCCGTCGCGACGCGCTCGCCGCGCAGGTGTCGGCCGCCGCGGAGCGGCTGGCCACGGCCCGGGAACACGCGGCCACGGCCCATGAGTCGTGGCTGGAGCTCCGCGAACGACGGCTGCGTGACATCGCGGCGGAGCTGGCGGCGGAGCTGGTGGACGGCGAGGACTGCAAGGTGTGCGGCTCGCCCGACCACCCCGATCCGGCCCGTCCGGCCGACGGACATGTCGACAAGGCCGTCGAGGACCGTGCCCTCGACGCCCACCGCCGCGCCGAGGAGGCGCGTACCCGGGCGGACCGGGAGCTCGGAGTGGTGCACGAGCAGCACGCGGCGGCCCGGGCGGCCGCGCAGTCGGCGGTGCCGCAGCCGAGGGACGGGGACGGGGCCGACACGGCCGGGCCCGACGCCGACCCGACGGTCGCCGAACTCGGCGCGCTCGTCGACCGGTTGACGGGTCTGCACACCGAGGCCCATCGCACCGCGGCGGGCATGCACACCGCGCGCGAGGCCCTCGCGGCCGCCGAGCGGGAACAGACCGAACGCCTCGACGGCCGGCAGCTCGCCGAACGCCGGGCCGCCGCCCGCACCTCCCTGCGCGAGGGCCTGGACCGTGAACAGGCGGCGCTGGAAGCCGAACTGGCGACCGCGCGAGGCGATTTCGGCAGCGTGGCCGAACACGCCGCGCTGCTGGAACGCCGGGTCGCCCTGCTCGCCGAGGCCGCCGAGGCGGTACGGGCCGAGGAGACGGCCGCACAGCGCCGCAAGGAGGCCGACGACCGGCTCGCGGACGCCGCGTTCCGGGCCGGGTTCGACACCCCTCGGGCCGCCGCCGAGAGCCTCCTCGACGACGCCGCGCAGCGCGAACTCCAGCGGCTCGTCGACGCCTGGCAGTCGGAGGCGGCGGCGGTGGCCGACCGCCTGGCGGAGACGGGGACCAGGGCCGCCGCCGACCGCCCGCAGGCCGCGGTGGAGGCCGCGCGGTCCGCGTACGACACGGCCGAGCACCTGCTGCGGGACGCCTCCGCGGCGCTCTCCGCCGCGCGCGAACGCTGCGTCGAACTCGGCAGGCTCTCGCGCGGCGCAGCGGACGAGGTGCGCCGACTCGGGCCGTTGCGCGAGGAGTACGACCGGGTGGCCCGCCTGGCCGGACTCACCGCGGGTACGTCCGCGGACAACGAACGCAAGATGCGGCTGGAGTCGTACGTGCTCGCCGCCCGGCTCGAACAGGTCGCCGCAGCTGCCACCGCCCGGCTCCAGCGCATGTCGTCCGGCCGCTACACGCTGGTCCACTCCGACGCCCGCACCGGAGGCCGCAGATCGGGCCTCGGACTGCATGTCGTCGATGCCTGGACCGGCCGCGAGCGCGACACGGCGACCCTTTCGGGCGGCGAGACGTTCTTCGCCTCGCTCGCCCTCGCACTCGGCCTCGCCGATGTCGTCACCGACGAAGCGGGCGGTGTCCGGCTGGACACCCTCTTCATCGACGAGGGCTTCGGCAGTCTGGACGACCAGACACTCGACGAGGTGCTCGACGTACTGGACTCGTTGCGCGAGCGGGACCGCAGCGTCGGCATCGTCAGCCACGTCGGCGACCTGCGCCGCCGCATCCCCGCACAGCTCGAAGTGGTGAAGGAGCGGCAGGGTTCGGCGGTACGGCACCGCGCCGCCGACCAGGGACTTTCGGCCGGATGAGCCCGGCGTGATCCGAACGGGAGGCCCGGGTCAGCGGCTGATGGCGCGGCGGGGGAGCGGCGAGGAGTAGACGACGCTCGTGGTCACCGAACCCAGTGCGCCGATCCTGCCCGAGACCTCCTCCAGGTGCCTCATCGAGCGGGCGGTGACCTTCAGCACGAAGCAGTCGTCACCGGTGACATGGTGGGCCTCCACGATCTCCGGAGTCGTGTCGAGCAGATCGTGGAACGGCTTGTAATGGCCGTTCGGGTAACGCAGCCGTACCAGGGCGAGGATCGGCAGCCCGAGCCGCTCCGGGTCGACCACGGCGGCATAACCGCTGATCACCCCGGCCTCCTCCAGCCTGCGCACCCGCTCGGTCACGGCGCTCGGGGACATCGCCACCGCACGCGCCAGCTCGGCGAACGACGCACGCCCCTCGCGTTGCAGGACATCGAGAATGCGCCAGTCGGTGGCGTCCGGGGAATAGTCGGTCATGACGGAAGGCAACAGGGAAATCCCTGGCGGATCAAGCCTTGTGCCGGGGATCTCATCTTCCGGACAGTGGATCACCGGCCGTAGATTTCCGGACATGACATCGCATCCCCTCGCCACTGCCACCGCCGGTCATCCCGTCCTCCGGGTCCCGCCGGCTTCCCCGGAAGCGGCCGCCGCCCACTTCGGAGCCTCGCTCGCCTTCCACGCGGACGTCTCCGATGTCGCCGCCGCGTTCGCGGCCGGGGGCGATCCGGGCTTCGTGCTGCTGGACTCGCGCTCCACCGAGTCGTGGAACCAGGGACACATCCCCGGCGCGGTCCACCTGCCGACCGCGCTCATCGCCGAACAGGCCCAAAACCTTCTGGACCCGGCGGTTCCGGTGGTCACGTACTGCTGGGGCCCCGGCTGCAACGGTGCCACCCGTGCCGCGCTCGCCCTCGCCCGACTCGGCTATCGGGTCAAGGAGATGCTCGGCGGCTTCGAGTACTGGGCGCGCGAGGGCTTCGGTTACCAGACCTGGGAGGGGCACGAGCGGCGCGATGCCGACCCGCTCACCGCACCGGCCGGCGCCGAGGACTGCGGCTGCTGACCGCCCCGACGCCGTCCGGGCCCGTCGTGTGGACCGGGCCCGGCCGCCGCAGGACCGCGTCAGAGCTTGGACAGCTCCTCGACGAGATCGTCGAGTCCGAGCGGACCCTGCGACAGGGCGGCCATGTGCCACGCCTTGGCGTCGAACGCGTCACCGTGCGCCTTGCGGGCGTTCTCCCGGCCCAGCAGCCAGGCGCGCTCGCCCAGCTTGTAGCCGATTGCCTGTCCCGGCATCGAGAGATAGCGCGTCAGCTCGCTCTCCACGAAGTCGGCGGGACGGCCGCTGTGGTTGCCGAAGAACTCCTGGGCGAGCTCGGGCGTCCACCGCTCGCCGGGGTGGAACGGGGAGTCCGCCGGGATCTCCATCTCCGCGTGCATGCCGATGTCCACGATCACCCGGCAGGCCCGCATCATCTGCGCGTCCAGATAGCCGAGGCGGCGCTCCGCGTCCGGCAGGAAGCCCAGCTCGTCCATGAGCCGCTCCGCGTAGAGCGCCCAGCCCTCGCAGTTGGCGCTGACCCCGCCGATCGACGCCTGGTAGCGGGACAGGCTGTCCGTCACGTGCGTCCACTGAGCGATCTGCAGATGGTGACCGGGCACACCCTCGTGGTACCAGGTGGACACCAGGTCGTACACCGGGAAGCGGGTCTCGCCCATCGTGGGCAGCCAGGTCCGGCCGGGACGGGAGAAGTCCTCGGAGGGGCCCGTGTAGTACGGGGCCGCGGCGCCGCCGGGCGGGGCGATGCGCGACTCCACCTTCCGCACGCGCTCGGCGAGTTCGAAGTGCGTGCCGTCGAGCGCCTCGATCGCCTCGTCCATCAGGCTCTGCAGCCAGGCCTGGACCTCGTCGACCCCCTCGATGTGCTTGCCGTGCACATCGAGATGGGCCAGCGCCTCCCAGGGTCCGGCGCCGGGCAGCACCTTCTCGGCCTCGGTCCGCATCTCGGCGAGCAGCCGGTGGTACTCGGACCAGCCGTACGCGTACGCGTCGTCGAGGTCCAGATCGGTGCCGTTGAAGTAGCGCACCCAGCGGGCGTACCGCTCGCGGCCCACCGTGTCCGGGGCGCCCTCGATCGCGGGGGCGTACACATCGCGCATCCAGTCGCGAAGCGCGACGACCGCCTCCGTGGCCAGCCGGGCGCCCTCGTCCAGTTCGGTACGGAGCTGTGCGGGTCCGGCTGCCGCGAACTCCTCGAAGAAGCCCGGACCGCCGTTGCCCGCCCACTCGTCGAGCTGGCCCACGACGGTGGCGGTGGCGCGAGGACCGCCGTACAGCTTGCGCTCCAGGCCGAGCGCGAGCGACTCGCGGTAGCCCTCCAGCGAGGCGGGAACCGCGCGCAGCCGGTCCACGATCGCGGCCCAGTCCTCGTCGGTCTCGGTCGGTGTCACCGTGAACACGTCGCGGACATTGTGTACCGGGGAGAACAGATTGGAGATCCTGCGCAGTCCCTCGTCCGCCTCGTGAACGGCGAGTTCCGCCATGAGGCGCTCGCGCAGAAGCCGGCCGCAGCGGCGCTCGGCATCGCTGTCCGCGCCGGGCAGCTGCTCGGAGGCATCGAGCTTCGACAGGGTGGTGCGGGCCAGCTCGGCAAGAGCTTCCTGGCCGGCGGGGGAGAAGTCGGGAAGGCGGCGCGAGCTCTCCGCGACACCGAGGTAGGTGCCGGCGACCGGGTCGAGTTCGATGAATGCGTCGACATAGGCGTCGGCGACCTGGCGGGGCAGCGCGCTACTGGAAGTGTGTGACATACGGACATCCTTGTACGGCGGAGGCCTCCGCGTCATCATCATTCGGTCTCAGTGGCCTGACTCCGCCGATTCTGCGGACGGCGGCAGCAACGGACCGCACTCCCACTGCTGGAATATCAGCCTGGTCTCGACCCGTGCCACCTCGCGGCGCGAGGTGAATTCGTCCAGTACCAGGCGTTGCAGATCGGCCGTGCCCGTGACCGCGACATGCACCAGATAGTCGTCGGGGCCGGTCAGATGGAACAGCGCGCGGGACTCCGGCAAGGTCCTGATGCGTTCGACGAACGGGCCGATGAGTTCTCTGCGGTGCGGCCGGACCTGCACGGAGAGCAGTGCCTCCAGGCCCCGGCCGAGCCGGGCCGGGTCCAGGCGCAGCTGGTGGCCGAGAATGACGCCTGACCGGCGCAGCCTGGTGACCCGGTCCAGACAGGTGGACGGTGCGACGCCGACCTCGGCGGCCAGCTCGCGGTAGGTGGTCCGGGCATCGTTCTGCAACAGCCGCAGAATGTGCAGATCCACCGGATCAAGAGTGACGGATTCGGCCATCTTTCGAACGTAGCACGGGAGATGGCCCCCTGGATCCGGTGCTTGTTCAGAGTGATGGCATGGATACCGAATCCTTGAGGGCACCCTCGACGACAACCCGGTCCAGGGCGCTGGCCACCGAAGCCGTGCACGCGGGCCGCGACGATCTCGCGGCCCTCGGACTGCACGCCCCGCCGATCGATCTGTCCACCACCTACCCCTCGTACGACTCCAGGGGCGAGGCGGAGCGGATCGACACCTTCGCCGCCACCGGCGCCAGGCTCGAAGGGCCGCCGGTCTACTCGCGGCTGGACAACCCGACGACGGCCCGGTTCGAGACCGCCCTCGCCCGGCTCGAAGGGACCGAGAGCGCGGTGTCGTTCGCCAGCGGTATGGCGGCGCTCACCGCCGTGCTGCTGGCCCGCGCGAGCATGGGGCTGCGTCATGTGGTCGCCGTCCGGCCGCTCTACGGCTGCAGCGACCATCTGCTCGGCGCCGGGCTGCTGGGCACGGAGGTGACCTGGACCGATCCGGCGGGCATCGCGGAGGCGATCCGTCCGGACACCGGTCTGGTGATGGTGGAGACGCCCGCCAACCCGACACTCGCCGAGGTCGACATCCGTGCCGTCGCGCACTCCTGCGGCTCCGTGCCGCTGCTCGTCGACAACACCTTCGCCACCCCGGTGCTCCAGCGGCCCGTCGAACACGGCGCCCGGATCGTCCTGCACAGCGCCACCAAGTACCTGGGCGGGCACGGCGACGTGATGGGCGGGGTCGTCGCCTGCGACGAGGAGTTCGCGGCCCGCCTGCGACAGGTACGTTTCGCCACCGGCGGGGTGCTGCACCCGATGGCCGGATATCTGCTGCTGCGCGGTCTGGCCACGCTTCCGGTACGGGTACGGGCGGCGTCCGCGAGCGCCGCCGAGCTGTCCCGCAGACTGACCGCCGATCCCCGCGTCGCCAGGGTCCACTACCCGAAGGCGGGCGGAGCGATGGTCTCGTTCGAGGTGTACGGGGATCCGCACCGGGTGATCTCGTCCGTGCGGCTCATCACGCCCGCGGTGAGCCTCGGCAGTGTGGACACCCTGATCCAGCATCCGGCCTCCATCAGCCACCGCATCGTGGCCGAGGGGGACCGGCGTTCCTCCGGCGTCGGGGACCGGCTGCTGCGCATGTCGGTCGGTCTGGAGGACGTCGAGGACCTGTGGGCCGATCTGTGCCAGGCGCTGAGCTCGCAGGAGGCCGGACGGGAATCCTCCGCGTCCGGGGAGTCAGCGGCCCGCCTGCTCGTACGGGGGCAGTGAGCGGACCGGCGTCGCGTCCAGCCGGGCGGTGATGACCAGGGTGCCCTCCTCGATCTGGTAGTCCAGCGGCAGGGACAGGGCGCGCATGGCCGCGACCATGCCGGTGTTGGACGGCCGGGTGACGGCGTAGACGTTCTCGCAGCCCGCCTCGATGGCGAGTGCCACCAGGCGGCCGAGGAGCTCCGAGCCGATGCCGCGGCGCTGCCACTCGTCCTCGACGAGGAGGGCGACCTCGGTCTCGTCGCCGTCCCAGAGGAGGTGGCCGAGCGCGACCAGCCGGCCCGAGGCCGTCTGTACGGCGAGTGTGCGGCCGAAGCGGGGACTCAGCAGGTGGTCCAGATAGCGGTCGGCGTCGTGGACCGGTCCGTGATACCGCAGCCGCAGCGTCTGCTCGGAGCAGCGGTCGTGCATCGCGCGCGCTGCGCGCAGGTCGCCCTGGTCCGCGCGGCGCACCGTGATCTCGTTGCCCTCGGGCAGCGTGAGCACATGCTCGCTGCGCGGGACGCGGGGGCCGAGCCGGGCGTCGAGCTCCACCAGGGCGCGGGCCCGGGCGAACTCGGTCGGTGTGAACGGAAGATAGGGCCGTTCGATCGTGATGGCACCCCCGGACGGGTCACGCAGCCGCATCACCGTCTCCTCCAGCACTCCTTCGACAGGGGCGGTCGCCCCAGTCTCGCGGCCGGTGACCGTGACGGCGGGCAGCGAGTGGATGGTGCAACGGCCGAGCAGCTGCCGCAGGGCGAGGGGGAGTTCGGCCGCGTCCAGGGCGGTGCGGGTCGCGAGGCCGAGGACGCGCGTCGGGGCGTCGACCAGATCGTGCGTGTCGGCCCGCTCGATCCAGGTCGAGCTGCCCCCGGCGGCCGAGGTCGCCCGGCTCAGCTGCTGGGCCGGGAGCGACGCGGGTGCGCGCAGCAGGAACTCGTCGACCGTGCCGTGCGCCAGTGGGTGCGTCTGCAGCGTGAGGATGTCGACCCGGAGCCGGGCGAGGGCGCCGCACAGCACCGCCAGGCTGCCGGGGGCGTCCCGCACCGTGGTCCGCATCCGCCACAGCGCCGTGCCCTCGGCGGCCGGGTCGGAGGCCCGGACCCGGGGCGCGTCGGTGTGGCTGCTGTCGTCGTCGCCCTCGGTGAGGAGGCCGGCGCCGGTCGGCGGCGGGGCGTGGCTGTGCCGCCGCGCCCACCAGGTGTGGAACCCGGCCGTGACCGCCAGAGCGACGGCCGAGGCGATCAGCAGATACGGCCCGTCCGGCTGGTGCCCGATCAGGTTCGCGATCGCGTCGGCCACCGCGACCGCGGTGAACAGCGCGGCCAGCTCCGTCACGTCCCGCCGCCAGTGGTGGGAGCGGCGGGCAGTCCTCGCGGATGTCACATCAGTCATGGATTCACTCTGACCGAGCGTTGTTGCCTGATCGCGAACGCTCTGTGACTGATGGGTTAAGTGTGGATCCAGTGGATCTGATCCCTTGTCTCTCGCTTTCGGTCGATTTGGCATGTCTGGTCGAGATGGGTCGTCACGTCCGTCCCGAGCCCTGCTCCCAGGCGGCGCTCAAGCGTGCGGCCTGACGCACCAGCTGCGACGTACCGCCCCGCGCGGCCACGTCGGCGAGCCCGGGTATCGGCTCGGCACCACTCACCGCACCGCAGTGCTCCGCGCACTCGGCGGTCACGGAGAGCAGGTCGCTCAGTCCACGCGCCGGTGCCTTCCTGTCGGCCAGGAGCCCCGGCAGAACGGGGGTCAGTACGGAAAGGACCGTCCGGTGCGCGCCCGTGGCAGCCGCGGTACGGGCGGAGTCGGCGAGGCGGTTGAGCTTCACCAGCCTGTGACCGAGAAGGACCGCCAACTGCTCGCCGAGCAAGGTCGTGTCCAGCCGCTGCTGGGAGGCGAGCGTCAGAAGGGCATCCACCCCCGACAGCCGGTCCTCCGGATACCGGGCGCCCAGTGCGTACCCCACGGCCAGATGGATGGCCTCGCCGGCCGGACCGTCCAGTTCGACGAGCCCGGGAAGCGGCTGTGCCGCCTCCTTCATCTCATCGGTGACACATGTCGCGATGGCCGGCAGCAGCCATGCGGCCAGCGTCTCGCTGTCCTCGGGCAGGGTGGCGGTCCAGGAGTCGGAGTGGTCGTTCCAGTGATCGCAGGTGCGGTGGCGCGGAGTATGCGCGCTGCCCAGCCAGTGGAAGGAGCGCGGGAACTCCTGCCGGATGAGCGGGTTCCCCTCGCTCGCCATCAGGGCGCGCAGCGTCCAGTCGGCCGGCCGGCGCGCCACCCAGCCGCGGGCGGTGGACTCCTGTCTGTCCAGGTCGAACCGGCGGACGGTGGCGAGTGGCCGGTCGATCCGCAGCCAGGCGGCCAGCCGGTCGCCCTCCGGGGTGCCGAGCCCGGCGGCTGCCCCGGCCGCGGCTGCGGCCTCCTGACCGCCACGCCGCACACGCAGCAGGGCCTGCGCGAAGTCGGCCTCCCCGGGCCGGGCTCCGAGCTGCTGGTACATGCGCAGCCGCTCCACCAGGACGGCAGCGTCGATCGAGCCGGTGTGCCAGGTCGGGAGAGCCAGCAGGAATGGTGCGCTGCCGGTCAGGACGGCGTCGGCGGCTTCCCACAGCCGGGCCTTCATCACTCCCTTGAGCGCGGCGTGGACGCAGACGCTGCTGCCGGCCCAGGCCGCACGCCCCTCCTGCACCGACTTCATCGGCACCCGGCCGAGCAGCACGGCCAGGACCAGGGTGATTCCCGCCTCCGAGCGGAGCCGCTGCTCGACCCTCGACTGCGGTTCGTCGAGGAGCCACCAGATGCCGGCCAGTGCGCCCCGCAACGCCTCGGTCAACGCGGGACGGTCGGTGCGGGCCTGGCGGACCAGCCCGTCCAGAGCCCGCTCGAAAGCGGTGGAATCCCATGATGTCGTTCTCGCCAGGGCCACCAGCTCCTCGACGAGCTCGGCCGTCGTCGCAGGCGCCGGTTCGACACGTCGTGGGACGGGGGCCGGGGGCAGGATCTCCACGTACGGCTCCGCCGCCGACGGGCCGCCCATCAGATCACCGAACACCGCGGCCGCCGCGGTACGGAGCGCCGGGCCCAACAGCGGTGCGGACAGGGCGGTATCCTCCCGCGCGGACGCGTCGACGGAAGGCAGATGGCGTGCGACGAGCTTGAGGGCCCGCTCCTGGACGTCGATGTCGGCGTGCCCGAACGCCTCGGCGACGACGGGCAGGAGTTCCCCGGCCGCCGACGGGTCGCGGCGCAGTTTCTTGCCGATCAGCACCAGTTGGGCGCGGACGAGCTTCTTCTCCGGGCGGAACAGCAGAGAACCCGAGACATCCACCAGGGCCCGCACGGACAGCTCGCCGTGCTCGTCCAGCCGGGCGAGCACCTCCTGGGCGTGGCCGGCCACGGTGGAGATCCCGTCCGCCGCCATGGCGGTCCAGTCCGCCACCCGCTCCGCCTCCTCCTCACGGGTGAGCACGAGCTGACGCAACAGGGCCAGGAAGAACCGCAGTTCGCCGGGTCTTCCGCCACGGATCAGCCGGGCCGCACAGGCGTCGACGAGTGAAGCCCGCTCCAGCAGACCCTCGTCCGCGAGGAGGGCGAGTGCCACATGCCATCGGCTCGGGTCGTCCGGTTCGTCGAACCAGAGCGTCGACGAGGGCAGTTCCGCGACCTCGAAGAGCCGCGGCACGAGAGCGGTGAGATACGGGTCCGTCCGCAGGGCGTCGGCCAGCGGTCGTCGGTTCTGCTGCCACTGCGAGGCAGAGAGCGCCTCGGCCCAGCCCCGTACGAAGCCGTCCGTGGTGGGCACGGCGCACTGCGAGGCCTTCACCAGTTGGGTGATCAGCTCATAGAGGGTCTCCGCCGTCGCGGGACGGTCCGCCAGCCGGTGCGCGACGTCACCGAGCCACTCGCGGTCACGGTCCGAGAGGACATCGAGAAGCATCGAGTAGGGAGGCCGTGACCAGACCTGCAGATCCCGGCCGCCGATCCAGGCGGCGCAGCCGGCGGCTCCCGTGTGACAGCCGGCGCCCGCGACCAGCAGGGCCTTGCGGATCCCGTCCTGCTTCTCCCAGGGCCAGCTCCGCGCCTCCTTGCGCAGCGCCTTCAGCTCCGCCAGCGCCGACCTGCGTCCCGCCCGGTCCAGCTCGGACAGCAGGGCCGGCACGTCCCTGGTGCGCGCTTCGCGGACGGCGGTGATCAGCTCCTTCATGCCGCACCCCCGGCGACCGGCGCACCGCGACGGACCATGCGGACGGCCAGGGCGTGCTTGCACGGGCCCCGCCTCCCGCGGTAGTCCGCCCACCACTGACAGGTACAGCTGAGCATTCCGTCCCTCTCCCTCACTTGATAGCGGCGTTCCCCCGAGGCCACGGCAGCCGTGTCTCCGTCGAGCACGACCGCGCCCGAACCGGCCAGCTGCCGGGCCGCCACCAGACGCGGATTGTGCCGCTCGGCCCGGTCGGCGTCGTACGGCAGCTCGCGGTGGAAGTACGAGGCGTCGGCGAGGTCGTAACCGACCCGGCCCGCCGTCCCCAGCCGGGTGAGCGCCGCCCGTACCCGCTCCACCGTGAGACCCGACTGCTCCGCCAGATCGGCGAGGTCGATCCGCGGCTCCCAGGCCAGCAGCACGGACACCAGCTCGGCGTCGGCCGCGGCGTCGTCGGTGGCCAGCGCGTCGAGCACAGCACCCTCACCGGAGAAGCCGCGCGAGGCTTCGGGCGAGAGCGTCAGGGTGAGGCGCATTCCCGGCAGAACCACCTCCCAGGCGCTCGCGGTCGCCGCCCCGTCGGCCACCGGCCCGTACACCCGCAGCGAGGTGGCATGGCGCAGCACCCGCTGCAGCACCACCAGCCGCTCGGGACCCGGCAGACACACCGCACCCGCCACCGGACGCGTCGTCGGACGGAGAGCCTTCCCCGCCGGGATCACCCACTGGGCGCCCCGCGAGGCATTCCCGGACGAACGCGGCAGCGAACGCAGGAACCGGACGGCCTCGGCCGCGGGCAGCTCGGCCCGCAGATCGAAACCCGCGGACACCACCTGAGCCTCCGCGAAGCCGCGCAGCCAGCGGTCGGGCAGGGGCACCTTCTTCTCCACGACCGGACCGTCCATCGTGGTGACCGCGAGCTCGTCCGGGCCGACCCGCAGGTGCAGCGGATCGTCGCCCGCTATCCGCGAGAGCGCCTCCCGCAGCGGATTGTTGACATCCACATTCGTGGTGCCGTGGTCCGTACGCGCACCGTCCAGACCTTCCTGGAGCACATCGAGGCGCGCGTACACACCGCAACAGCCGGAGAACGACTCGAAGCGCAATCGGTCGCCGTTGCCCGTCACCACCGGGTCGAGGGACGAAGGCGGAGCCGTACGGTAATAGCGCGCGGACGCCACGTCGGCCACGGCCAGCAGACCTCGGGCGGCGATCCTCGGCGAGGTGAGAAAACCGGAGAAGAACCGGGGATGCGACTCAACGCCCCGCGGAGTGAGGCCGCCGGAGGTCTCCAGGCCGAGGAGCTGCCCCGTCTGCGAGGAACCCAGGGCGGACGGGCGTGAGTAGGCCAATGCCTGAACGGATCGGGTCATGGAAAAAACCGTAGATCCCACCACTGACAATCGGCCCCCGGTCACCGCCCGGGGGCCGATCGCCGGGCGTCCTCACTGCCCGACGCGCCCCGGCTGCAGCACCTTGCTGAACAGTACGGACCCGCCCTGCGCCCGCAGCCGCACGGTCAACTCGCCGCTGTCGCCGTCGATGTCGACCTCCCCGAAGTACTGCGGCGACTCCATCGGCGACACGTTCGCCCGGTCGGGCGCCCGCACGAAGACCCGGTCGGGGCCGAACGTCGCGTCGAGCTCGTTCGCCTGGAACTGACCTGCGGCCAGCGGCCCCGACACGAACTCCCAGAACGGCGCGAAGTCCTTGAACACCGCACGCCCGGGCTCGTAGTGCTGCGCCGATGTGTAGTGCACATCCGCCGTCAGCCAGACCGTTCCGGTGATCCGGCGGTGCTTGATGAACCGCAACAGTTCCGCGATCTGCAGCTCACGGCCGAGCGGGGCCCCGGGATCGCCCTGCGCGACCGCCTCGAAGTCCGTCGCGCCGTCGGTCACCACGAGTCCCAACGGCATGTCCGCGGCGATCACCTTCCACACCGCACGGGACCGCGACAGCTCGTGCTTGAGCCACCCGAGCTGCTCCGCGCCGAGGATGCCCGTCGTGTCGTCGGCCTGCCGGCCGGGGGAGTTGGCGTTGCGGAAGGACCGCATGTCGAGGACGAACACATCGAGCAGCGGACCGTGTCGCACCACCCGGTGCATCCGGCCCTCCCCGGACCGGCCATGCAGGGTGGACACCGGGAAGTACTCGCGGAACGCCCGCATCGAACGGGCCGCGAGCACATCCACGTTCTTCTCGGTGTACCGGGCGTCGTCGAGGATCTGCCCGGGATACCAGTTGTTGCGCACCTCGTGGTCGTCCCACTGAACGATCGAAGGCACCTGGGCGTTGAACTCACGCAGGTTGTGATCGAGCAGGTTGTAGCGGAAGTTCCCGCGGTACTCGGCGAGGGTCTCGGCGACCTTCGACTTCTCCTCGGTGGTGACATTGCGCCAGATCCGGCCGTCGGGCAGGGTCACGCTCGGCTCGATCACCCCGTCCGCATAGATGTTGTCGCCGCTGCACAGGAAGAAGTCCGGATCGAGGCGGCGCATCTCGTCGTACACCGCATAGCCGCCGATGTCCGGGTTGATGCCCCAGCCCTGCCCCGCGATGTCGCCGGACCACAGGAAGCGCACCCCGTCGCGGCACCGCGCGGGTGCCGTCCGGAACGTCCCGTGGACCGGCTCCCCGGTGCGGCGGGGGTCCTGCGGATCGGCGAGTGTCACCCGGTAGTGCACCTGCTCGCCCGGCGGCAGCCCGTACAGCGGCGTCGTCCCCGTGAAGTCGGTGCCGGAACCGACGAGCGGACCGTGCCAGGTGCGGGCGCGCCGGAAGGATTCCGTCGCCGATGTCTCCACGATCATCCGGGCCGGCCGGTCCGACCGTACCCAGACCAGCGCGGAGGACGAGGTGACATCGCCGACCTGCACGCCCCATGCCGCACGCGGCCGGCCGGAGAGCGCGAAGGCGGGGGCCGCGGCACCCACTGCCGGGAGCGTGAGCGCGGCCGACACGGCGAGCGAACCGCGCAGGACGCTGCGGCGGTCGGGGGACGGAATTCGCGGACGGTTCGACATCGAGGCGCCTCCGGGGCAGGGGTCAGCGGGACGAACGGGTGGCTGGTCGACCGACCCCACCCTTGTTCCCGCCGGCGGCGCGCGCACCAACCTCAGATGAACACCCGGCTCCGGCCCCCGCCGTCATCCGGGCCGTCCGTGTCCCGTTGAGCCGCCGCAAGCAGCCGTACGCCCTGCTCGATGTCGGGCGGTGTCAGATGCGCGTAGCCGATGACCAGGCGCACCGCCCGGTCGCCGCTCGGCACGGTGCCGCAGGCACCGAGCGGCCGCAGGGCGACTCCGGCCCCGGCCGCGCGTGCCATGAACACCGGCTCCGGACCGTACCGTTCGGGCAGCGTGGCGATGATGTGGAGACCTGCGGCGATCCCGCTCACCTCGGTTCCGGGAAAGGACTCGGCCAGCATCGACGTGAGCGTGTCGCGGCGCTCGCGATAGGCGCGCTGACAGCGGCGCAACTGCCGGTCGTAACCGCCCCGGGTGATGAAGTCGGCGAGGACCGCCTGGTCGATGGCCGGATTGCCCAGATCCATCGTGCGCTTGCGGGCGACGATCTCGTCGGTCATGGCCGCCGGCGCGAGGAGCCAGCCCAGCCGGAGTCCGGGAGCCAGCGATTTGCTCACCGAGCCGGTGTACGCGACGTGCTCCGGGTCGAGTCCCTGCAGTGCTCCGACGGGCGCGCGGTCGTAGCGGAAGTCACCGTCGTAGTCGTCCTCCACGATCAGCCCGTCCACGGCGCGCGCCCAGTCCAGGAGCCGGCTGCGGCGGTCGGCGGAGTAGGCGATTCCGGTGGGGAACTGGTGCGCCGGAGTGGTGACGACCGCGCGCACGCCGGAGCGTACGAGAGGCCCGGCCGCCAGCCCTTCGTCGTCCATCGGCAGGCCGACAGTGGCGATTCCCGCGGATGCGAACAGCGCGGAGTGTTCGGGGCTGCCGGGGTCCTCGACGCCGACGGTCCCCATGCCCCGTCCGTGCAGCACGAACCCGAGCAGCGTCGTCGCCTGCGCCACGCCTGAGCACACCACCAGGCGCTCCGGATCGGCGACCACCCCACGGCGCCTGGAAAGCAGGCCGGCCAGGGCGTCCCGCAACACGGGCAGCCCGCGCGGATCGGGATAGCCGAGCGCGCTGTGCGGCAGCCGGCCGAGCACCGAGCGGTGGGCGGCGGCCCAGGCGCCGCGCGGGAACAACGACAGATCGGGCGTGCCCGGCCGGAAGTCCACGCGTACGCCGACGGCGCGCGGAGCGAGATCGCGCGCCCCCGGCACCGGCGCCCGAACCGCTTCGCTCACCCAGGTACCCGCACCACGTCCGCTGCGCAGATAGCCCTCGGCCGTGAGCTGCTCGTACGCCTCGGTGACCAGGCCCCGCGACACCCGCAGATCTACGGCGAGCGCGCGGCTGGACGGCAGCCGCGTACCGGGAACGAGACGGCCGGACCGCACGGCTTCGCGCAGGGCCGACTGCAGGGCGCGACCCCGCCGGCGGGCCGGCTCCTCGACAACCGGAAGCAGCAGCTCCCAGGCGGCGGAGCCGGACCCGCCGCCCTCCGGACGGCCCGACTGCGGATTGGTCCCCGAAGACATCATGGAAGTGGACCTTAAACCGGACCGCCCGGCTGCCTAGCGTCGGTTCCATGAACGTCAGCTCTCTGCGCGGAGCGCTCCTCGCCGCCTTCGCCTGCATCCTCGTGGGTGCTTCCTTCACCGCCAACAGCGTCCTGGGCGACTATCCGTACGCGGGCGGCCAGGCGCTGCGCTACGGCCTTGCGGCGCTTCTGCTCGTCCCCCTGCTGGCCCGTGACGGGCGGTCCCGGACGGCCGTCGTGCTGCGTGCCCTCACCCCGCGCCAGTGGGGCCGGCTCGCGCTGCTGGCAGCCATCGGCATGGTCGGCTTCAACCTTGCCGTGCTCGGTGCCGAACGATCGGCGGAACCCGCCGTTCCAGGGGTGTTCGTCGGCTGCGCCCCGATCGTCGTCGCCGTACTCGTACCGCTCATGGACGGTCGCCGTCCCACGCGCACGGTCCTGTACGCGGCCGCCCTCGTCGCCGCCGGGGCCTTCACCGTCCAGGGCTGGGGCCGGTCCGACCTCGCGGGCATTCTCTGCTCGGTCGGTGCGCTGGCGGGCGAGGTCGGTTTCGCCGTCCTCGCCGTGCCGGTGCTGCGGCCCCTCGGACCGACGCTGCTGTCCGCCACGGTCTGCGCAGTCGCCGCCGTCGAGTCGGCATGGCTCGGCGTGGTCCTCGACGGCGGCGGGTTTCTGCGGATGCCCGGTCCGGCGGAGGCGGCCGCCCTGCTGTGGCAGGCGGCCGTGGTCACCGTCATCGGTTTCGTCTGCTGGTACATGGGCATGCAGCGCATCGGCGCCGAGCGCGCCACGCTCTTCTCCGGCCTGATCCCGGTCTCCGCGGCGCTCACCGCACCGCTCGTCGGCACCGGTTCGTACGGCCTCGCGCAGGCCGGCGGCAGCATCCTGGTCGGACTCGGCGTCGCACTCGGGTCGGGCGTCCTGTCCCGGAACGAAGCGGCCCCGGGCGAGGACGCGGTGAAGGGTGCGGTGTCAGCGGCTGGTGTCGAGAATGACGCGCGCCACGAGCGCCGGATCGTCGTTCATCGGCACATGCCCGCAGCCCGGCAGCCGGACCAGCCGGGCGTCGGGGATGGTGTGCTTGGCCCTGATGCCCTGCCGGCGCAGCAGGATCCGGTCCCGGCTGCCCCAGGCGACGGTCACCGGCAGCCCGGGCACGTCGTCGGTGAACGCGGTGCTCCGCCCGGCGGCGAGCGTCTGACGGAAACCGGCCGCCTCCCGCAGGGCGATGGTCTCCGCGACGACGGCACCGGCTGAACGCCGGCCGGGCCGGGCGTAGATGGTGCTGGTCAGCGCCGTGCGCCCGGCCGCGCTGAGCGAGAGCCGCTCGATCAGCGGGACCGGCACAGCCAGCGCGGCCTGCCGCATCGCGCGCAACGTCCCGAACGCGTAGCGCCGCTCGCTCTCGGTCCAGAACCCGGCGGGCGAGAGTGCCGTCACCGACCGTACGAGCTTCTCCCGGCCGAGCGCCAGCGCCAGCAGACCACCGAGAGAGTTGCCCGCTACATGCGGCCGGTCCAGCCCGATCGCCTCGCAGAACGCGGCCAGGACCGTGACCACCGTCGGCAGGTCGTACGGCAGTCCGTCGGGCAGTTGTGGCGAGACGCCGAAGCCGGGGAGATCGATGGCTGTCACATCCCGCTCCACGGCGAGCACGGGCAACACCGGGTCCCAGGCCTGACGGTGATGGCCGATGCCGTGGAGCAGGAGCAGCGGCTCGCCGGTGCCGGTCCGTTCATACGCCACGGACGCGGTCCGGGGCCCTTCAGGTGAGTCGACGCTGAACGAGACCGTGGTGGCCATGCTGGTGCTCCCCGGGTGATCCGGCATGAAGGGGCCATGCCTGAAGGCGACTTAGACGTCTCGTCAATAACAATTACCGCTCAGTAGCCCGCAGTTCAAGAGGGGCAGGTGAATCGTGCTGGACAGCGTGCGAAGGGTCGGCTGGGATGGAGGGGTGACAGCCGACACAGCGACCGATGTCTTCGAGAGCCACCGCCCCGTGCTCACCGGCGTTGCCTACCGCATGCTGGGCCGGATCGCCGATGCCGAGGACGTGGTGCAGGAAGCCTGGCTCCGCTGGTCCTCCGCTCCCCGTGAGGGGGTGAGGGAGCCGCGCGCCTACCTCGTGCGGATCGTCACCCGCCTCGCCATCGACCGGTTGCGCCAGGCGCAGTCGCGGCGTGAGGCGTACGTCGGGCCGTGGCTGCCGGAGCCGGTGGTCACCGATTTCGGGCCCGCGGTGCCCGACACCGCGGAACGGGCCGTCCTGGCCGAATCCGTTTCGGTCGCCGTGCTAGTCGTCCTGGAGTCCCTGTCGCCGCTGGAACGAGCCGTCTTCGTGTTGCGGGAGGCGTTCGGCTTTCCGTACGCGGAGATCGCCGCCGCCCTCGACCGGACGGAGGCCGCGGTCCGCCAGTTGGCGGGACGTGCGCGGCACCACGTGGAGGAGCGCAAACCGCGCTACGACGTGGATCCGGCCCACCGCCGTGATCTCACCGAGCGGTTCCTCGCCGCAGCGGCGGGTGGCGACATCGAGGAGTTGCTGGCCCTGCTCGCGCCCGATGTGCGGCTCGTCGGGGACAGTGGGGGAAAGTCCAGGGCGCCGCTGCGGGTCATCGAGAGCGCCGGCAAGGTCGGCCGCTTTCTCTTCGCGGTCGCCCACGACCATGCCGGGAAGCTCGGCTTCCGGCTCCTGGAGCTCAACGGCGGGCCCGCTCTGCTGTTCTTCCAGGGCGGAAAGGCGGACTCGGTTGTTCAGCTGGACATCAAGGACGGGCTCATCCAGTGCGTCTATGTCGTGCGGAACCCTGACAAGCTCACTCGGTTCACCGGCCTCCCGGAGGAGTAGCGGGCCCCTGGTCCCCGACCGCGCTCCCGACCGGCGCCGGCGACCCCGGTCGTCCCGGAGCCGCCGCCTTCGCCTCCGTCCGCTCATCGGAGCCCCACGACCCGGTCGTGGGGCTTTGTGCTGCGCTCGCCTCACAGCATCACGAACGTCCTGTGAACGCTCTGCGGCAGACGCCCGTTTCGCTGCGTGACCGAATGAGGATTGGTCTTGACCAAGGGTGTGTACCGTCCTATGGTCTCAACGTTAAGACAGGAACCTTTAATAAATAACGTCGCGGAATAGCCGCTGGGTGATTGCGGAGGACAGGGTGGGGACCACGCAGCTGGAATCGGTGCAGGAGCCGAAGTACTGGCACCTCAAGACCGTGCTCAGTGAGGCACTCGACTCGGACTTTGCGGTGGGGGAGATCCTTCCCAACGAGCGCGAGCTCGCCGCCCGCTTCGGAGTCGCCCGAGCCACGCTCCGGCAGGCGCTGGAGCAGCTCGAACTGGAGGGAAGGCTGCAGCGTCGCCGCGGCGTCGGGACCACCGTCGCCCCGCCGCGCGTCGGCGTCGCCGTCTCCACGGCGCAGCGGGACTGGTCCGGCGGCGGCGCGGTCGAGGCATGGCAGCCGGTGGACTGCACGACTGCGGTCGCGCCCTCGTCCGTGGTGGCCGTGCTCGACGTGGAAGCCGACGATCCGGTGCACATCGTGCGCCGGATCCGGGTGACCCACGGACAGACGGTCGCGGCGGAACTCCTGTACGTACCGTCGTCGTCGGTGCCCGAACTTTCGGCGATCGACGCCCCGTCCGGGCCTGCCCGGGCCCGTGCGGTTCTGCGCGAACTGCACCGGCTCGGCCTCGACGGTCAGGACCGCTCGGTGGAGCTCGGCTCGGCACGGGTGGACGACGCCAAGGAGCTCGACAGGCTTCCCGGCGCCCCCGTGCTCGTCGTCACCACCCGCTACCTCGTGGAGGGCGGCACCGCCGCGCTCTCCGTCGCCACGTACCGGGCCGACACATGCCGGCTCACCTTCGGCGACTCGGGTGACCTGGAGATCAGCCACCACGAGCAGGAGCGCCAGGCCTCCTGAGTACGGCCGGCCACGCCGGTTCCTCGCCCGTACGAACGGCCCGTCGCACTCAGCGGCGGGCCGTCACCGTTCCTTCCACCGCGAAGAGCTGCTCCTCCACGTGGTCGAGAGCCAGCCGCAGGGCGCCGGTGGCCACCGCCGCCTCGCCGAGCAGGGACAGCGTGACCCGCGGCGGCCGAAGACAGTAGCGGGCCAGCTCGCGGCGGAGCGGATCCAGCACATCGTCCAGCCCGGTGGCCCAGCCACCCACCACCACGAGCTCCGGGTCCAGTGCCAGCACCAGCGCCGCGACATCGTGCACCAGGCGCTGAATGAACCGTTCGACCGCCGCCTGCGCCCGGGCATCGCCCTGCCGGGCCTTTGCGAACACATTGGCGACCGCGGGCTCGTCCAGCGGGTCCAGCGGAGTGCCGGTCGTGGACAGAAGGCGCTCCGGAGTCACTTCGCGGCCGAGCAGATGCAGTGCCCCGATCTCGCCCGCGGCACCGCCGAAGCCCCGGTGCAGCCGCCCGCCGATCAGTGAACCGGCGCCCGGACTCAGCCCCGCCAGGACGAACACGATGTCGTCGGACTCGGTGGCCGCGCCCTTCCAGTGCTCCGCGACCGCTGCGGCGTTGGCGTCGTTCTCCACCAGGACGGGGCAGCGGAAGGAGCGCCGCAGCCGCTCACCCAGCGCGAGGCCCGTCCAGCCCGGCAGGGCGGTTCCCAGCCGTACCGTCCCGTCTGCTTCCACGATTCCGGGACTGCCGGCCCCCACCGCACGCAGGCTGCTCCTGGCCACTCCCGTCCGCCGCAGGAGGTCGGCCACCACCGCCCTGACCTTGTCGAGCCGGTCGTCGGCATCGGCGGTCTCCGACACCTCGCGGGCGCCCGCGCCGATGATCCGGCCGTCCAGCCCGGACAGCAGTGCGGAGACACGGTGCGGGCCGATCTCGATACCGAGCAGATGCCCGGCCTCGGCACGGAACCGGAACCGGCGGGCCGGCCGCCCCTGGCGTCGGGCCTGACCTCCGTCGGGCACCGACTCGACGACCAGGCCGGCCGCGAAGAGTCCCTCCATGACACCCTCGACCGTCGGCCGGGACAGCCCGGTGATCCGGGTCAGGTCCGTCAGGGTAGGGGCGTCGGCGCCACGCAAGGCGTGCAGCACCACCGCGGAATTGATGCGTCGCAACAGCGACGGATCCCCACCGGTCAGCCGGCCCACGGTGTGTCCTCCCACCTCTAGCGCATGTCAGGCGGATGGTACTCGCTGCCCAGGTGCGGGGCGAGCGTGGGCCGCAGAGGGGGCTCTTCGGGCAGGAAAGTCAGCCCGGAGCGACGAACCCGGACTCGTATGCCGCGATCACCGCCTGAGTGCGGTCCCTCGCGCCCAACTTGGCGAGTACGGCACTGACATGGGTCTTCACGGTCTCGACGCCGACCACGAGCTTGGCGGCGATCTCCGCGTTCGACAGGCCACGTGCCATCAGCCTCAGGACCGCGGACTCCCGCTCGGTCAGCGCTGCCCGGTCCATGACCGCGCGCGCCTTGCTCGTCCCGTACTCGGCGGCGAGCTGCCGGACCGCCGCCGGGAAGAGCAGTGACTCGCCCTCGGCGATCAGACGCACCGCATGCACGATCTCGGCAGGCCGGGCACGTTTGAGGAGAAAGCCGTCCGCACCGGCACGCAGCGCCTCATAGACGTACTCGTCGTTCTCGAAGGTGGTCACCACCAGGATCTTCGGCGGATCGGGCACCGTGCGCAGCACCACCCGAGTGGCCTCGATGCCGTCCATCAACGGCATCCTGACATCCATGGCCACCACATCGGGGCGCAGCTGATGCAGCAACGGGATCACGGCGGCGCCGTCGCCCGCCTCGCCCACCACCTCGATATCGGGCTGAGCCTCGAGGACCGCACGCAACCCCGCGCGGACAAGAGGTTCGTCGTCGACCAGAAGTACGCTAACCGGCATTGAGCCACCTTAAGGGCTGCCATGAACCCCTTGGCGGTGTACGACCGGCAGGCGTACGACGGCAGCTGCGGCACCTCGTCGCACTCCGGAACACCTGCCTGCACCCGGTACGCCGATGTGCCCCGCCCCGCGGCGCATCCGAGGCCGTGCACCGACTCACCAGGGACTACGGGGCAATCCGCAAGCCGTCCAACGGAAGCCTCGCGCGAACGCGCCATTGCCCTTTGTGAGGCCCGGTCTCGGCCTTTCCGCCCAGCAGCGCTGCCCGCTCCCGGATGCCGCGCAGCCCGCTCCCGCCGCTCGGCACAGCCGCCGAGCCGGCTGCCGGGTCACCGAGCGGATTGGTCACCTCCAGCTCCAGCCGGCCGTCGGCGACCGTGATCCGTACACGGACGGGGACCGTGCCCGAATGGCGCAGCACATTGGTGAGGGACTCCTGGAGGATGCGATACCCCTCGCGGGAGACCACGCCAGGAACCCGCTCCAGCGGACCTGACACATCAGCATCGATCTTCGCGCCCGAACCGCGCGCGGAGTCGAGCAGCCGGTCCGCTTCGACGAGTGTCGGCCGCTGGCCCACCGGCGTCTCCGATTCGCGCAGCACCCGCAGAACGCGCTCAAGATCGTCGAGTGCATCCCGGCCCGTCTCCTCGATCGCGGCCAGGGCCCGTTCGGTGAACTCCGGGTCGCATGCCGCCCGGGCCGCGCCCGCCTGTACGACCGCGACCGTCAAAGCGTGACCGATCGAGTCATGCAGCTCACGTGCGATGCGGTTGCGCTCCAGCAACTGCTCCGTGCGCTCCTCCAGAGCGGTCAGCCGCTGCACCGGCGAGGGGCCGAGAAGCTGCTTGGCGGCCTGGGTGATCAGCCGGCCGCTCAACACCACGATGACGAGAAGCGCCAGGAGGGGCAGGGGGGCGAACAGGGCATACCACCAGTGCGGATCCACCCCTCGGACCAGCCATTGATCGCTCGGGCCGTTGCCGGACGCGGTGAGAACGAGGTCCACCGCGGTTGCCGACAGCCACACCGTCGCGTACCCCACAGGAACGGCGAGCAGCATTCGTGTCTCCAGCCACAGCACGGTCCTCCAGCGATCGGCCCAAGTGACACCCCTGGCCGCGGAGATGGCGGCATCGGCGCTGCCTCGCTGTTGCGGTGTCAGCAGCAGTTGTGCCTGCACCCCCTCGGCCAGCCGCATACCGGGCACCAGGCCGACCGGTACGGCGAAGAGCATGGGCGCCCATGGGGAATCCGGCGAGATGAATATCCACACGCTGTAGCCCGCACCCGGGACGAGGAGATGCAGCCACCGGGTGTAGGTGACAGGCGCGGCGAGCGGACGCAGGAGGCGGAGCATGCGGCCATCGTGTCAGCCGCGTGGGCGCGGCGGCTCCCCCGGGAGAGGGAGACGATCCCCGCCTGCGGGGGAGGCGAGAAGCCGGGCGTGGCCGCGAGGCTTGGGGCATGACCAGCATCGACGTCCATGAACTCACCAAGGAATTCGGCACGACCCGTGCAGTGGACAACCTCACGTTCAGTGTGCGACCCGGGCGCGTCACCGGTTTTCTCGGACCCAACGGCGCGGGCAAGTCCACCACCATGCGACTCGTTCTCGGCCTCGACCGGCCCACCGGAGGCTCGGCCACGATCGGCGGGCAGCACTACGCCACGCTCGTTGATCCGCTGCGCCGGGTCGGTGCCCTGCTGGACGCCCAGGCCGCCCATGGCGCGCGCACCGCACGGGACCACCTGCTCGCCCTGGCGGTCAGCAACGGCCTCGGTGCGCGCAGAGTCGGGGAGGTCCTGGAGGAGGCAGGCCTCGGCGCGGTCGGCGGAGCCCGCATCAAGACCTTCTCGCTGGGCATGCGACAGCGACTGGGCATAGCGGCCGCGCTGCTGGGCGACCCGGAGGTCGTCATGCTGGACGAGCCGTCGAACGGCCTCGATCCGGAAGGCATCATCTGGGTCCGGGAGCTGATGAAGCGGCTCGCCCGCGAGGGCCGCACGGTCCTGGTCTCCAGCCATCTGATGAATGAGACCTCGTCGTTCGCCGATCACCTCGTGATTCTCGGCCGGGGCCGGCTCCTCGCAGACCTGCCGATGCGGGAGTTCCTGGATTCCCGCAGCAGGCCCCGCGCACGGGTCCGCACGACCGAGTCCGCGCGGCTGCGTGATGTCCTGATCCGCAGGGGATATGAGCCCGCGCAGGGTGACGACGGCTGTTGGACCGTCGGGGGCGCAAAGGCCGCGGAGATCGGTGCGGTAGCCGCCGCCGAAGGCATTCCCGTCCTCGAACTCGCGGATGAGCAGGTCACGTTGGAGCAGGCCTACCTCGACCTCACCGCCGACGCCGCTGAATTCGCATCGGCTTCGACCGCATCCGCCAACCATCTGGAGGCCTGACCATGTCGACCACCGCAGTGCTGCGTTCCGAGTGGATCAAGATGAGATCGGTCCGGTCCGTCGCGGGATCCCTGGCAGCGGTCCTCGTCGTGACCCTCGCCATCACCTTGCTCGCCTTCTCCACCATCGGCCAGTCCGAGGCGGACAATGTCGATGCCGAGCCGGTCTTCGACGCCTTCTACGCATTGAACTTCGGCCAGATCGCTGCCATCAGTTTCGGGGCGACCGCGCTCTCCTCCGAGTTCCTCAACGGGGCTCTGCGGATATCGCTTGCCGCTGTTCCGCGCCGCAACCTCTTCTACGCCGTCAAGATCGCCCTGGTAGGGGCGTCGGCACTCGTCGTCGGTCTCGTCACCAGCTTCAGCGCCTTCCTCGTGGGGCAGCTGTTCATGGGCAAGTACGCGATCGGCCTGGGGGAGCCGGGTGCCCTGCGGGCAGCGTTCGGGGGCGGGATCTATCTGGCGCTGATGGCCTTGTTCGCAGCCGGACTGACAGCGCTGCTGCGCAGCGCCGTGGCCGTGCTCAGCCTGCTCATCCCGTTCGTGCTCATAGTTTCCTTCGTGGTCGGTGACGTCGCGGGTGGGGCCGCGCAGTATCTGCCGGACCGGGCAGGACAGTTGGTGCTCCACCAGAACCCCGGAGGAAGCCTCGGACCGTGGGGTGGACTCGCGGTGACAGCGGCTTGGGCCCTGGCCGCGCTGCTGGCGGGCTGGTGGGCGATCCGGAGCAGGGACGCGTAGCCCGCTGCCCGATCCGAATACGGAGCGGGGCGGCTGAAAGCACCTCAAAGCGTATGGGGAGGGGCGGTTGTCAGTGCCGGGCGGTTTACTGGCGGCATGACCACCGCACATCACCTCCGCCTTATCGACGCGATGCGTGCCCTGGACTTTCCCACGGAGCGCATCCGGTCGGGTTCGGGAGTCAGCGGCCCCGGGTATCACACCGCGTCCCTGCACGCGGACGTCGATCACTGGGACGACGACGAGGTGCGGCGACTGGAGCACCGGGCCCAGTGCCTCGCGGAGCACGACGCATTGCTGACGCTGCTCGCCGGTCGCTGGGGGGATCCACAGACGATCAGCCTGTGGAGCGCACAGGAGCGGATGATCGCGGGTGAGGAGATATCGGAGGCATGGGCCGAGTCGGTCGCGGGCTGCGAGTATCTCCAGCTCTGGAAGATCGAGGGCCGGTGGATCGCCATCGGGCTCTACCTGGAGGAGGAAGGGCCGGGATGCGAGCTGAATGTGGTGGTGACGGAGATCGATCCGCCGTGAGATGAGCGGACTGTGCAGGTGCAGGTGCAGGTGCAGGTGCAGGGTGCAGGCACAGGCACAGGCGCAGACGGCGCGTGGCGGGGTGGGGTCCGCGTCAGGATACGTCGATGGGGGCGGTCGTGTGGTGGTCGACGCAGGCGAGAAGGCGTCCGTACTCCTCAGCCATCGTCTGTGTGGTCCAGTGGGCGTTCAGGCCGCTGGGGTTGGGCAGCGCCCAGACGCGGGTGGCGCCGATCGTGTGGTCCTGCGGACCGATGCGGGCTGTTCGCCGGCCGAAGGCCGTGCGGTACGCCGTGACGCCTACGACCGCCAGCCACTGCGGCCGCAGGTCCTCGACCTTGGCTGCCAGGATCTGTCCGCCCTCGCGGAACTCCTCGGCGGACAGTTCGTCCGCCCGGGCGGTGGCACGGGCGACCACGTTGGTGATGCCGAGGCCGTACCGCAGCAGTTCGGTCTGTTCGGCCGGCCTCAACTGCCGAGGGGTGAAGCCGGACCGGTGGAGTACCGGCCAGAACCGGTTGCCGGGGTGGGCGAAGTGGTGTCCCGTCGCCCCCGTCATCAGGCTCGGGTTGATTCCGCAGAAGAGCACACGCAGGCCGCCCGCGGTCACATCGGGAACGGTGCGGTCGCGGGCGGCCTGGAGCTCTTCGGGCGTCATACGGCTGCGTTCGAGGCCGTCAGAGGATGGAGCCCGGCGTGTACGCGGCGGCCTCGGGGTGCTGCTTGGCGATCTCCTCGATACGGGAGATCAGTGCGGTGACCTGGTCGCCCGCCGCCCCGGTGAAGGAGAGTTTGTCGGCCATCAGCGCGTCGAGCTGCGCGCGGTCCAGCGGGATGCGGTCGTCCGCGGCCAGCTTGTCGAGCAGCTCGTTGCGCTCGGCGCCCTGCTCGCGCATGGCCAGGGCCGAGGCGACGGCGTTCTCCTTGATCGCCTCGTGGGCGACCTCACGGCCGACACCGGCGCGCACCGCGCCCATCAGCACCTTGGTCGTGGCGAGGAACGGGAGGTAGCGGTCCAGCTCACGGGCGACGACGGCCGGGAACGCGCCGAATTCGTCGAGCACCGTCAGGAAGGTCTCCAGCAGACCGTCGAAGGCGAAGAAGGCGTCCGGGAGCGCCACCCGGCGGACCACGGAGCAGGACACGTCGCCCTCGTTCCACTGGTCGCCCGCCAGCTCACCGGTCATCGACGCGTAGCCGCGCAGGATCACCATCAGGCCGTTGACGCGCTCGCAGGACCGGGTGTTCATCTTGTGCGGCATCGCGGACGAGCCGACCTGGCCCGGCTTGAAGCCCTCGGTCACCAGCTCGTGCCCGGCCATCAGACGGATCGTCTTGGCGACCGACGAGGGTGCCGCGGCCAGCTGGACCAGCGCGGTCACCACGTCGTAGTCGAGCGAGCGCGGGTAGACCTGGCCGACCGACGTGAAGGCCTGGGCGAACCCGAGGTGTGCGGCGATGCGCTGTTCGAGGTCGGCGAGCTTGCCGGCGTCGCCGCCCAGCAGGTCGAGCATGTCCTGCGCGGTGCCCACGGGGCCCTTGATGCCGCGGAGCGGGTAGCGGCCCAGCAGGTCCTCGAGTCGCCCGTACGCCACCAGGAGCTCGTCGGCCGCGGTCGCGAAGCGCTTGCCGAGGGTGGTCGCCTGCGCGGCGACGTTGTGGGAGCGGCCGGCCATGACCAGCTCGCGGTACTCGCCCGACAGCTTGCCGAGCCGGGCCAGGACCGCCACCGTGCGGTCGCGCATCAGCTCCAGGGAGAGCCGGATCTGAAGCTGCTCCACGTTCTCCGTCAGGTCCCGGGACGTCATGCCCTTGTGGACCTGCTCGTGGCCGGCGAGGGCGTTGAACTCCTCGATCCGGGCCTTGACGTCATGCCGGGTGACCTTCTCGCGCTCGGCGATCGAGGCCAGGTCCACCTGGTCGATGACACGTTCGTAGTCGGCGAGCGCGGCGTCCGGGACCTCGATCCCGAGGTCCTTCTGAGCGCGCAGCACCGCCAGCCACAGCTGGCGTTCCAGCTTCACCTTCTGCTCGGGGGACCAGAGGACGGCCAGCTCCGTGGAGGCGTAGCGGCCGGCCAGGACATTGGGGATGCGAGGCTTCGCAGACACAGCAGTCACGTGTCCAGAGCTTACCTGCCGTCCTGAGCTGTTCGTGAGCGTCCACCACCTCCATAAGGTCCAGGTCAGAGGCTCCTGGGCCGTCGCCGCCCCACGCGCGGCGTGTGTGACGCGCGTGGGACGGAACGGCCCCCGGCCGGTGGTTCCGGCACCGCCGGGGCCTTGTGGCGAAACCCGTTCGGTCCGGCGCGGGCACCGTTGCGGTCCGGCGGCTCTCCGGCATCGTGTACGTGGAGCGACGATCCCGTGACGGTACGTGTGGTGCGGGAGTGGGCAGCGTGCGGTAAGGGAACTCACGGCACGGGGGCACGTCTCCGGAAGCGCGGACGGTGCAGGGGATCAGCGAATCCCGAAGTAGTCAGCGAATCCCGTAGTAGAGGGAGTTGTGTGCGGTGTCCGGCAGGTACAGCACATCGTTTCCGTCCGAGTCCCGACGCACCGCGAGCCGGTCCGCGCTCACGCCCGGCGCGGCGGACTGCGCGGTCCAGGTCCCGTCCGCCGACTGCGTCGCGGCGAACACGCGGTCGGTACCGGAGCCGGTCACGTAGTAGATCCGCTTGGTGTCCGTCTCGTCCCAGGTGATACCGAGTGCCGCGGCGGTCTGGCCACCGGCGTACACGGTCTTGCTGACCCAGTCGGTGCCGCTCGGGTAGGCGTAGTACACGCGGAAGTTGCCGCCGCTGTCGGCCGAGCGGTAGCGGTAGGCGACCTTCGGGGTGGAGCCGTCGAGGGTGAGTTTGGCGCTCTGCACCGCCGGACCCGTGTAGGCGTTGTCGATGCTCCACTCCTCGCCCGCGGTGAGGTCCTGGATCACGTCCGAGGTCCCCGGCGTCACCGGGACGGTGAGCGCCGCGCCCGTGCTGTCCGCGAAGGCGCCGGTCGACGGGTCGTAGCTCAGGTAGGAGAGCTGGTGCCGGAACGCGGTCGCCGGGGCCTTGGCCCACTCGTACAGCAGGTGCACCCGCCCGGCGGCGTCCACGGTCAGGTCGTCGGGGTACACGGAGCGGTTCAGCGCGCCGGCAAAAGTGGCGACCACGCTCCAGCGCGAGGCGGCGTTGTCCCAGCGGTACAGCTTGCCGGGGCGCTGGTCGGCGCCGGAGCCGACACGGGCGGCCAGGTACAGGTCGCCGTTGGGCGCGGTGGTCACGACCGGGTAGGTGATGCCCACGCCCTGGTCGGGCAGCTCGGCCGCGTGGTCCGTGACGTCGCCGCCGGGGGCCTCGGTGCGGAAGTAGCGCCAGGCGTCGGCGTGCATGGAGGCGAACACATGCAGGCGGCCGCTGCCGTCGCGCGCGACGGACGGCTGGTTGTGACCGTTGTCGTCGGCGAACTCGGCCTGCTGTCCGCTCTTGTCCAGCAGCGGCAGACGGCTCCAGACACCGTCAGGGTCGCGCCGCGCGATGGCCGGGCGGTGCGTGGCGGCCGTCGAGCCGGGCTCGTTGAACGCGAAGTACGTGTACTGACCGCGGCCCTTGTACGTGGCGACAGGTGTCCACCAGGCGGCCTGGTTCGACGAGTCCATCGCGTACGGAACCTTCTCGATCACCGTTGCCGCGGCTGCCGCGGGGTCCGTGCTGTCGGCCTGTGCGGCCGGGGCGGGCGTGAGCAGGGCGGCCAGGGCCGCGGCCGAGGCGGCGTACGCGCGTGCCGTGGGACGTCGCAAGGTGAACTCCTTCGCGGGCGTGATGGTGAGGCGGACGGGAGCGGTCCCGCAGGCCGGTCCTCCTCCGCTGCGCCGGAACTTACAGCAGATCCCAAATGGTGAATAGAGATTGCGCAATGCGGATATGAGATACGTGTGGGGGATGGCATTTGCGGCATGGCGAGGGGCCCGGTGAAGGCCGTTCTGCCTTCACCGGGCCCCGGAGCGCCGCGCGCCGACTCAGCGCCTGATGAGGTCGGTGACCTCCTCGGCGGCCTTCTTCATCGCGTCCTTCGGCTTCGACTTGCCGACCAGGACGGCCTGGACCTGCTTGGCCACGGCTTCCTCGATCTGGGCGTTCTGCGCGAACTGCCAGAACGGGCTGCCGGTCGCCGTGTCGGTGATCTTCTCGGTCCACTCGGCGGTGAAGGTGTCCTGTGCGACCTTCGGGTCGGCCAGGCCCGCCGTGGTGGACGGCGGCAGCGCGCGGGAGGCGAAGTACTCGGTGGTGGTGGCGCGGTCGGAGGTGGTGTGCAGCGCGAACTCCGTCGCCGCGTCCTGACCCTTGCCCTTGACGATCGCGATCACACCACCCCACAGCAGCGCCTGAGGCGTGTCGCCGGAGCGCAGCACCGGCCGCTTCATCGGCTGCATCGCGTCGGCCAGCGTCTTGTCCTTGGACTGCGCCGCGGTCACCCCCTTGCCGATGATGGCGTCGTCGTAGAAGGCGGCCTTGCCCTGCCCGAACAGGGCGCGCGCGTCGAAGCGGTCCACGTCCGCGGCGATCAGCTTCTCGTCGTGCAGCTTCTTGTACCAGGTGACCGCGTCGATGGAGGCGTCGTCCCCGATGGTCACCTTGCTGTCCTCCAGGAGCGTGCAGCCGAAGGTCTGCATCCACGGGAAGATGTCCTTGAGCTGCGCGACCTTGGTGGCCGCGGCGTAGGGCACGACACCGCCGCCGAGCCCCTTCAGCTCCCGCAGCGCGCCCTCGAACTCCTCGATGGTGGTGGGGTGCTTCTTGATGCCGGCCTTCTCCAGGAGCTTGGAGTTGGCGATCACACCGATCGAGCCCGTGTTCCACGGCAGGCCGTACTGCTTGCCGTCGTACATGCCGCTGTCCAGCGCCACGTTCGTGTAGCCGCCCTTGAGGGCCACGGAACTGAGATCGGCGAGCTTGCCCATCTGGGCCACCGCGGCGAGCCAGGCGATGTCGAGGTGCACCGCGCCGGTCGTCTCCCCGCCGCCGAGCTTGAGGGTGAGCTGGCTCAGGTACTCGTTGTACGGGTACGAGACCGCGCGGACCTTGGAACCCTCGGCCTTCTCCCACGCCGCGATGATCTTCTCGATCGAGGGCTTGGCGGCCTCCTCGTTGAGCGACCAGGAGGTGAAGTCGAAGTTCTTGGACTTCGTGTCGCCTCCGTTGGAGGAGGTGCCGGCGCCGGACGGTGCGCAGGCGCCGAGCGCGCCGGCGCCGGCCACACCGAGCGCGCCGATGCCGAACATGCGCAGCGCGCCGCGCCGGCTGATGCCAGAGGTGGTCATGGTGTCTCCATGGGGAGTGGGTGGAAGGGGAGGGCGTAGGAAGGGGGCGGGCGGATCCCGCGGGCTCAGCTCTTGACCGAGCCGGCGGTCATGCCGCCGACGAGGTAGCGCTGCAGGAACATGAAGGCGACGACCACCGGCGCGGACACCACCAGCGAGGCGGCCATCAGCTCGGGCCAGGCGGTCTGGAACTCGCCGATGTAGGTGGAGACCAGGCCGGGCGGCAGGGTCTGCTTCTCCTTGTCGGCCAGCGTCACGGCGAAGATGAAGTCGTTCCAGCCGCGGACGAAGGCGAACAGGCCGGCGGCGATCATTCCGGGAGCGGCCAGCGGCGCCACGATGGAGTGCAGCGTCCGCCACCGGGACGCGCCGTCGATGGAGGCGGCCTCCAGCAGGGCGTCCGGGATGGTGTCGAAGATGCCCTTCAGCATCCAGACGCACAGCGGCATCGTGAACGTCGTGAAGGACAGCACCAGGGCGGTGTACGTGTTCAGCAGGCCGAAGCTGGAGAACACGGCGTACAGCGTCACCAGCAGGAGTGCCTGGGGGAACATCTGGGAGGCCAGCACCATGTGCATCAGCGAGCGTCGTCCGCGATAGCGGAACTTGGAGAACGAGTAGCCCATGTACGTGGCGACGACCACGCTCAGCACGGCGGTGATCGAGGCGACGACGAGGGAGTTGACCAGGTACTTGACCAGCTGGTCGTTCTCGGCGAGGGCCGTGAAGTTGCTGAAGGTGATGTCGGTGGGTATGAGCTTCGGCGGGAACTGGAAGGTCTGCTCGGGGCTGCTCAGGGCGGTGGCCAGGAGCCAGTAGACCGGCAGCATGCCGAAGGCGCCGATCACCAGGATCGCGGTCCAGGCGGCGATCCGCGAGCGCAGCAGGTCCTTGCGTATCCGGCGCCGCTTGCTGTGCCTCGCGGATGTGGCGGACGGCCTCGTCCGGCTGGTGCGGGACAGCGGGGTGGTGGTCGTGGTGGTCATCGGGCGTCGCCCTTCCGCTCGGTGATCCTGAGGTAGACGGCGACGAGGATGAGCAGGAGCAGCATCCACAGGCCGCCCAGCGCGGTCGCCCGGCCGATGTCGAAGCCCTTGAAGGCGGTCTGGTACACGGCGGTCGCGAAGGTCTCGGTGGCGCCGGCCGGGCCGCCGCCGGTGAGCACGTAGATGGTGTCGAAGTGCTGGAAGTTCCAGATGAACTCCAGCAGCAGCACGATGGAGGCGACACCGCGGACCTGCGGCCAGGTCACGGCGAAGAAGCGCCGGATCGATCCCGCCCCGTCCATCGAGGCCGCCTCGTGCAGTTCCTTCGGCACGGTCTGCAGACCTGCCAGGAGCATCACCATCATCCAGGGGAAGCTCGCCCAGGTCTTGGTGACGATGACCGCGAGCATGGCGGTACCGGGCTGGCCGAGCCAGGAGATGGACTCCTCGATGATCCCGGCCTTCATGAGGACGCCGTTGAGCACGCCGTAGTTCGAGTTGAAGATCCACATCCACAGGAAGGAGACCACCACGCCCGGGATCACCCACGGGAAGAGGAACAGTCCGCGCAGGAAGCCGCTGCCCCTCAGGCCCGAGTTCAGCGCGAGCGCGAGCGCGAAGCCGACCACGAACGGGACGAGCGTCGCCCCGAAGGTGAAGATCAGCGTCTGCTTGAGGATCGTGAGGAACTCGCCGTCCAGCCAGTAGCTGAAGTTCTCCAGGCCGACGAACTCCCGGCCCGGCAGCCGCAGGTCCTGCTTGAAGAAGCCGGTGAAGAGGGCGGACACCAGCGGATAGATGATGATCGTCGCGAACAGGGCGAGCCCCGGTGCGGTGAGCAGCAGTGCGAACGCGCCGTTGGAGAGCCGTCCGCCGGTCCGCTCACGGCGTGGAGCGGCCTTCTGTGGAGGTGCGGCCGTACTCATGGGTGTGTCCTCTCGAACGGGGCGGGAGCGGTGGTGCAGGGCGTGGCACGGGAGGCCTTGCGCAGACAGGCGGATGTGACGCGGCCGGGCGTGAGCGGTGAGCCGCCCCGTCCTCCGCTTCGACCGAGGCCCTGTGTGAATGCCATGCATGCTCCGTTGAACGCAAGTTGCAGCATGCGGGATCGTTCTCCATATCGTGCGACGGCGTCAACCCTTCAGGGCGGTGAATCGCCGGTTCTGTACGAGACCGGCGAAGTCGCCGCACATGCCATGAGCTTGGCTGATGACCCACGGCGGCGATGTCGTCGGCTGCGCTGGAAACCTACAACACATCCCACTGTCCGAACAGTGGTTGCACAATATGGATGTGATGTACGTTCAAGGCCGCTCCGCTGCGGCGGAGAGCATCCGAGCATCACATCAAGGAGGCCGCTCCGTGCGGGAAGAAGAGGTCCATTACGACATCGCCGTCATCGGCGGGGGCCTGGCGGGGACCTGTGCGGCCATCGCCGCTGCCCGGCTCGGCCGACGCGTCGCCCTGGTGAACAACCGGCCCGTACTGGGCGGCAACGCCAGCAGCGAGGTCCGCGTCTGGGTCTGCGGCGCCACGGCCCACGGCGTGCACCGCTGGGCCCGCGAGACCGGCATCATGGGCGAGCTGTACACCGAGAACCAGTACCGCAACCCCGAGGGGAACCCGTACTACTGGGACCAGGTGGTCCTCGACGCCGTCCGGGCCGAACCGGGCATCGACCTGTACCTCAACACCGACGTGCGGGAGGTCGACGCGAGCGGCCCGGACGACGCGCGCGAGGTGCACTCCTGCACCGGCTGGATGATGGGCTCCGAGCGGCGTATCACCTTCCACGCACAACAGTTCCTCGACTGCACCGGCGACGGCCTGCTCGGCCACCTCGCCGGTGCCCACTACCGCATCGGCCGCGAGGCACGCTCGGAGTTCGGTGAACCCTGGGCGCCCGAGGACGCGGACCAGGCGCTGCTCGGGTCGACGATCCTCTTCCACACCAAGGACACGGGCCGGCCGGTGAAGTTCGTGCGCCCCGACGGCGCCCGAGACCTCACCACCACGCCCATCCTGCGCAACCGCGTGCTGCGCACCGGCGACAACGGCTGCGACTACTGGTGGATCGAATGGGGCGGCGAGCTGGACACCGTCCACGACAACGAGCGCATCCGCGACGAACTCCAGGCCGTGATCATGGGCATCTGGGACCACATCAAGAACTCCGGCGAGTTCCCGGACGCCGAGAACCTGACCCTGGAATGGGTCGGCAGCCTCCCCGGCAAGCGCGAGTACCGTCGCTTCCTCGGCGACCACATGCTGACCCAGCAGGACATCCTCGAGCAGCGGCAGTTCGCCGACCGCGTGGCCTTCGGCGGCTGGTCCGTCGACCTCCACCCGGTGCAGGGCATGTACGCCGACGAGCCCGGCGCCCGCCAGCGCTACGCGGACGGCATCTTCCACATCCCGCTGCGCTCCCTGTACTCGGTGAACGTCACGAACCTCCTGTTCGCCGGGCGCAACATATCCGCCACCCACATCGCCTTCGGTGCCACCCGCGTCATGGCCACCTGCGCCACGCTCGGCGAGGCCGCGGGCACGGCCGCCGCACTGTGCGTCGCCGAGAGCCTCAGCCCCCGGGAACTCGCCGCGAACCACCCCGAGCTGGTGCGCCGCGCCCTGCTGCGGCAGGACTCCTCGGTCATCGGCCTGTCCGACGACGACCCCGGCAACCTCGCGCGCACGGCCCGCGTCAGTGCCTCCTCGTACCTGAGCCGGCTGGCCGCCGAGCCCACGCAGGCCGCGCCCGGCGAGCCGTACCCGCTCACCCGCGACCTCGCGCTGCTGCTGCCGGTGGACCCGGCACTCGACACGGTCGACCTGCTCGTCCACGGCGCCCCGGACGAGGGGCCGGGCGAACTCACCGTGGAACTGTGGACCACCGGCCGCCCCGAGAACGCGGTCCCCGTCGACCATGTGCTCACCACCACGGTGACCGTGCCCGCCGGCGGCCCCCACTGGGTCACAACCCGTCTGGACCACCGTCCGGACGCCCCGGAGAACGTCGTACTGATCGTGCGTGCCTGCCCGGGCGCGGCGCTGGTCCTCGTTCCCGAGCGCACCGACGGCGTCCTCGCACTGCGCAGCAGGGTCGAAGGGGACGCGGCCGTCGACCACGACATCCCGGAGGAGGACGGCCAGCTGGTCCTGGAGTGGCAGGCCCGCGGTCTGCGCCGCCGGACCTTCGGCTTCCGTGCGGCCCCGGACACCGCCGCGTTCCTGCCCGAGCGGGCCGTCGGCGGATTCCAGCGCGCCTACGGGGGCCCGCAGATGTGGTCGTCCGAGCCGCTGCCCGACCCGGACCGGGCCGAGCAGTGGCTGCGTCTGGACTGGGACCAGGAGCAGCGGCTCACCGAGGCCCGGGTGGTGTTCGACGACGACGTCGACGAGTACCTCAACAACCTGCACCGCCACCGCACGCCGTTCGAGATCATGCCGGAGCTGGTCCGCGACTACCGGATCCAGGGCCGCGAGCCCGACGGCACCTGGCGCACGCTGCTGACCGTGACGGGCAACCGCCGCCGCCATCGCGTGCACGAGCTGGAGGGCGCGGACGGCGGGCCCGTGCGCACCGACGCGCTGCGGCTCGTGGTGGACGCGACGCACGGGGCGCGGCACGCGCACGTGATCGCGTTCAAGGCGTACGGCGCGTAACCACACGGCGAAGGGGCCCGGGGCGAACGACCCGGGCCCCTTCGCGTGCGCGATTCAGAGGGCGCCGAGGGCCTGGCTGATGGCGTCGGCGGCTTCGATGACCTCGCGGGTGAGGGCATGGCGCTGCCCTTCGCCTTCGGCGCGGTTGCCGAGGAGCGAGGTGGGGCCCCACAGGGAGATGGCGGCGACGACATCGCCCGAGGCGTCGCGGACGGGCGCGGCGAGCGAAGCGCGCCCCAGGGCGCGTTCTTCGGCCTCGATGGCGTAGCCGGTGCGGCGGACGGTGTCGATCTCGCTGTCGAGGAGGTCGTGGCTGGTGGTCGTGTAGTCGGTGTGCGCCACGAGCGGTTCGGGAAGCAGTGTGCGGCGCTCCTTGGGCGTGAGGCCGGTGAGGAGGCATTTGCCGATACTGGTGGCGTGCAGCGGGGCGGTGTGTCCGGCCTGCGTGTACGACTTGGGGGTGCGGGTCCCCTCGAAATTGCACAGGAACATCAGCTCGGTACCGCGGCGGATGGCGACGTTGGCCCCGAGTCCGGTGCGGGTGGCGAGGTCCTGGAGGACCATGCGGGCGGCGCGGTGGACGGGGTGGCGGTTGGTGGCGGTGGCGGCGAGCGGGAGGATGCCGAGGCTGAGGCGGTAGAGGTTGCTGACCGGGTCGCGTTCGACCATGTCGAGGCGCTCGAGGGTGGACAGGAGGCGGGAGGTGGTGGAGGAGCCCAGTCCGGTGAGTTCGGCGACGTCGGAGACGCGCAGTTCCGGACGGCCGGAGTCGAGTGCGCGCAGCACCGAGACCGCTCGTTCGACGCTCTGGTTCGTCCCGGCGTCGGTCGCCCGCGTAGCCATGACCCTCCTCATTTTGCAAACGGCTTGCACAATCTGCATCAGCATATCGCGTCGATCTGAGGGTTGTTCTGGAAATCCGACGGCTCGCGGCCGGAACGTATACAGGTCGTCCGCCGTGCTGTTCGAGGCACCCGCGGGGGCGACATCCGCGTGGAGGAAGGCGTGTGGCGGGGTGGGGGTTTTCACCGAAGTCGCCGGTGCGTGCCGCTGCTCCGTCGCCGGCGCCCGGGGACATGGACTCCTCGGACGGCAACGTTGTCGTAAGCGGGATGAACCCTGAAAGACGCGCGAGCGCGTTCGAGTGGGGCCCTGGTGAAGGTCTCGCGCGCCGCGGTCCGGTTGGTGCGGTGCTACGGGAGCGGATCCGGGTCGGCCCGGCGCCACGTCGCCACGGGGCCGGGGTTGCGGGCGTCCTCGGGGGTGACCCAGAACGCCTGTCCCAGCTCGGCGCTGTACTGGGCACCGGACCGTCCGTCCCCGGAGGAGCGGCCTGTCAGCCGGCGTCCGATCCACGGCATCAGGTGCTCACGGGCGAAGCGGAGGTCCTCGATGCGCCGCCGCGCCCACCTGGGCGGCACGGCGGCCGGAAGCGGTGTGCGCCAGTCGTTCTGCGCAGGCAGTCCCAGCGTCTGCCAGACCGCCTCGGCCACCCTGCTGTGACCGTCGGCCGTCAGATGCAGCCGGTCGACGTCCCACAGCCGGGGATCGCCCAGGGCCGGTGCTCCGTACAGGTCGACGACCACCGCACCGTGCCGGGCCGCCAGGTCGTCGATCAGGGAGAACAGCTCCTCCATCCGTGGACGGAAGCGCTCCATCACCGGGCCGTTGCGCCCCGGGCTCCGCATCAGCACGAGCTTCTCGCACGAGGGTGCGAGCCGTTCCACGGCCTCTTCGAGCCGCCCCCGGACCATGCCCATGTCGCACTTGGGCCGCAGTGTGTCGTTGAGTCCGCCGACGAGCGTGATGACATCGGCCCTCATGGCGGCGGCCACGTCGACCTGCTCGTCGACGATCTGGCCGATCAGCTTGCCCCGCACGGCGAGGTTCGCATAGCGGAATCCCGGCGTACGGGCGGCCAGCCGTCCGGCGAGGACATCGGCCCAGCCGCGGTACGAACCGTCGGGCAGCAGGTCCGACATTCCCTCGGTGAACGAGTCGCCGACCGCGACAAGACTGCTGTAGGAGGCATTTATTTCCATGGCGATGCGATCGTATCGCGGCGGACCCGGCCCCTTCCGGGGCCGGGTCCGGGGCGCGGCCGGTGATCCGTACCGCGCCCCCCGCATCCGTGTCAGCGTGCCTTCGGGCGCCCCACCAGCTCGCGGAGCACGTCCTCCATGGTGACCATTCCGGCCAGCCGGTCTTCCTCGTCGAGTACCGCCGCCAGATGCGTACGGCTGCGCCGCAGCGCCGTCAGGACGTCGTCGAGCGGTGTGTCGGCCCGGACCCGGGCGATGGGGCGCATCGCCGTCACCGGGAAGGGCACGTCGTGCGGTGTGGCATCCAGGGCGTCCTTCACATGGAGGTAGCCCAGGATCCGCTCCTCGCCGTCCATCACGGGGAAACGCGAGAAGCCGGTCTCGTACGAGAGCCGTTCCAGCTGTTCCGGTGTGGTTCCGATCCTGGCGTACGTGACCCGGTCCACCGGCATCACCACGTCCCGCACCGGGCGACGGCCCAGTTCGAGGGCGTGGCGCAGCCGCTCGGCGGAGCGGTCGTCCACCAGCCCGGCGTCGCCCGCGTCCGTCACCAGCCGGGCCAGTTCGTCGTCGGAGAACGTGGCGGTCACCTCGTTCTTCGTCTCGACCCGAAGGATCTTGAGCAGCGCGTTGGCGAAGGCGTTGATCGTGAAGATCACCGGACGCAGCGCCCGCGCGAGGGCCACCAGCGGCGGACCGAGCAGCAGCGCGGCCCGCACCGGCTCGGCCAGCGCGATGTTCTTCGGCACCATTTCGCCGAGGAGCATGTGCAGATACGTCGCCACGGACAGCGCGATCACGAACGAGATCGGGTGGATCAGTCCCTGCGGCACGCCCACCATGTCGAAGACGGGCTCCAGCAGATGCGCGATGGCCGGCTCGGCGACGATACCGAGCACCAGGGTGCACAGGGTGATGCCGAGCTGCGCCGCCGCGAGCAGCGCCGATACGTGTTCGAGGCCCCAGACGACGCTTCGGGCCCGCTTGTTCCCGGCCTCGGCCTCGGGTTCGATCTGGCTGCGGCGTACGGAGATCAGCGCGAACTCCGCCCCGACGAAGAAGGCATTGACGACCAGGGTCATCAGTCCGATGAAGAGCTGGACGGCGATCATCGTGCGTCCCCCGTCCGCTCGTCGTCACCGGGCAGCGGCGCGTGCAGCAGGGCCCGCGCGGCACGGCGTCCGGACGCGTCGACGACATCGATCCGCCAGCCCGCCAGCTCGACCGTGTCACCCACGGCGGGGATCCGGCCCACCTCGGTGGCGACGAGCCCCGCGAGCGTCTCGTACGGTCCGTCCGGCACCCGCAGTCCGATCGTCTTCAGCTGGTCGAGGCGCGCGGCCCCGTCGGCCGACCAAAGGATCCGTCCGTCGGTGTCCTCACCGGCCGGTGCGAGGTCCGCGGTCTCGTGCGGGTCGTGCTCGTCGCGCACCTCACCGACCACCTCCTCGACGATGTCCTCCAGCGTCACGACGCCTGCCGTGCCGCCGTACTCGTCGATGACGACCGCCATCGCGAGCCGGCCGGACAACCGGTCCAGGAGCCGGTCCACCGTGAGGGTCTCCGGCACGAGCAGGGGTTCGCGCAGCATCTCCGAGACGCGTGTACGGGACCGCTGCTCGGCGGGGATGGCCAGCACGTCCTTGATGTGCGCCACACCGATGACAGTGTCCAGGCTGCCGAGATAGACGGGGAAGCGGGACAGGCCCGTCGCCCGGGTGGCGTTCGCGACGTCCTCGGCCGTCGCCTGCGCCTCCAGCGCGGTGACCTGGACCCGAGGGGTCATCACGTTCTCCGCCGTCAGTTCGGCCAGGTTCAGCGTACGGACGAACAGCTCCGCCGTGTCCGCCTCCAGCGCACCTTCCTTCGCGCTGTGCCGGGCCAGCGCGGCCAGCTCCTGCGGGCTGCGCGCGGAGGCCAGCTCCTCGGCCGGTTCCAGGCCGAGGCGCCGCACCATCCGGTTGGCGGTGTTGTTGAGGTGACTGATGAAAGGCCGGAACACGGCGGTGAAGGCACGCTGCGGGGTGGCCACGGCCTTCGCCACGGCGAGCGGGGAGGAGATCGCCCAGTTCTTCGGGACGAGTTCACCGACGATCATCAGGAACACGGTGGACAGCGCCGTTCCCAGCACCAGGGCCACCGAGGACGCCACGCCCGGGGGAAGGCCCACCGCCTCCACCGGTCCGCGGATCAGCTTCGCGATGGACGGTTCGGAGAGCATGCCGACCACCAGGTTGGTGACGGTGATGCCGAGCTGGGCACCGGAGAGCTGGAAGGTGAGGCTGCGTACGGCCTTCATGGCGCTCGCCGCGCCCCGCTCGCCCTGCTCGACGGCCCGTTCGAGCTGGCCGCGCTCGACGGTCGTCAGAGAGAACTCGGCCGCGACGAAGGCGCCGCAGGCCAGCGAGAGCAGCACTGCCACGAGCAGCAGAAGCACTTCGGTCATCGGTTCACCTCCGTCCCATGATCGGGCAGGGGCAGGAGGATCGCTCGGTGCCGGCGATGTCGACTACTCGGAGGTTCGCCCATGGACGGACGCTCACACCTTTCGGAAGGTTCGGACAGGAGACACCCATAGTAAAGGATCGGCAAAGTCGCTCGATCTTCCGATGGTTTCCTCAGCCGGTGAGCGGCTTCACCCAGCGCCGCCAGCGATCCTCGCGGTGGTAGCCGCCCGAGGTCCATGTGTGATGGGCCCGTTCGTTGGCCTCCAGGACCATGGCGTCGACCCGTCGCCCGCCCAGGGCGAGGAATCGTTGTTCCGCCGCCTCCATCAGGGCGGTGGCGATACCTTGCCGGCGGCAGTCGGGGTGCACGGCCAGCCGGTAGGCGGAGCACCGCCAGCCGTCGAATCCGGCTATGACGCTTCCCACGAGGCTGCCGTCGCGGTCCGCCAGCAGCAGGGCCTCGGGGTCCCGGGAGATGAGCCGGGCAACCCCGTCGTGGTCGTCGCTGATGCTCGTTCCCTCGGCGGCCTCGCGCCAGAACCGCAGTACGGCGTCGATGTCGGTGAGGGCGGCGCGGCGGATGTGGAGATCACTCATGGGGTGAGCCAAGCAGAGCGCCGATCCGTCCGGCGAACGATTTCAGGCACCGGACAGTTGCTCGGTTACTCGGTGACTCGGTGACTCGGTGACTCCGCGGCTCAGTAGGCGGAGTTGACGTTGTCGATGGAGCCGTAGCGGTCGGCGGCGTAGTTGGCGGCGGCGGTGATGTTGGCGACGGGGTTGGTGAGGTCGT
>NZ_JBEZLL010000032.1:0-106984 GCF_040652135.1 Streptomyces sp. NPDC048295 | reverse complement strand
TTGCCGCCCCCCTGCTCGCGCTTGATGAGCGCCATCTTGTCCTCGGGGGTGGCCTCGGCGAGGAAGTCGTCGACGCCGGCCTCCTGGGCGATGGCGCGCGCGGTCAGCGGGTTGTCGCCGGTGATCATGACCGTCTTGATGCCCATCCGGCGCAGCTCGTCGAACCGCGCCCGCATGCCCTCCTTGACGACGTCCTTGAGGTGGATGACGCCGAGGATGCGGGCGCCGGGCGCGTCGCCGCGCCGGGTCACTTCGCCGACGACCAGCGGGGTGCCACCGCTCGCGGAGATGCCGTCGACGATGCCGCCGACCTCTGCCGTGGGGTGGCCGCCGTTGTCACGGACCCAGCGCATCACGGCCGTCGCCGCTCCTTTGCGCAAGGACAGGTTCTCCTGAGGATCGTCGAGGTCGACACCGCTCATCCGGCTCTGGGCAGTGAAGGGTACGAACCGGGCCTGGGCCAGCTCTCCTTCGCTGCGTCCGCGGAGCGCGTACTGCTGCTTGGCGAGGACGACGATCGAGCGTCCCTCGGGCGTCTCGTCGGCGATCGAGGACAGCTGGGAGGCGTCCGCGAGTTCCTCGGTGCTCACACCGTTCACCGGGAGGAACTCGGCGGCCTGGCGGTTGCCGAGCGTGATGGTGCCCGTCTTGTCGAGCAGGAGGGTATTGACGTCGCCCGCGGCCTCCACCGCGCGCCCGGACATGGCCAGCACGTTGCGCTGCACGAGCCGGTCCATGCCCGCGATGCCGATCGCCGAGAGGAGCGCACCGATCGTCGTGGGGATGAGGGCCACCACGAGGGAGACAAGGACGACGATGGTCTGCTCCGCCCCTGCGAAGACGGCGAAGGGCTGCAGGGTCGCCACCGCGATCAGGAAGATGATCGTGAGGGATGCCAGCAGGATGTTGAGCGCGATCTCGTTCGGTGTCTTCTGCCGCGCGGCCCCCTCCACGAGTGCGATCATCCGGTCGATGAAGGTCTCCCCCGGCTTGGAGGTGATCTTCACGACGATCCGGTCCGAGAGGACCTTGGTACCGCCCGTGACGGCCGACCGGTCGCCACCGGACTCGCGGATCACCGGTGCCGACTCGCCCGTGATGGCCGATTCGTCGACGCTCGCGATGCCCTCGACCACGTCTCCGTCGCCGGGGATGATCTGCCCGGCCTCGACGACGACGTGATCACCCAGACGGAGAGCGGCGCCCGGGACTTCCTGCTCCGCGGCGTCGGTCGCGCCCGGCCGCCAGCCGGTGAGACGGCGGGCCGTGGTGGTCGTCCTGGCACGACGGAGAGTATCCGCCTGGGCCTTGCCGCGTCCCTCGGCCACTGCTTCGGCGAGGTTGGCGAACACGGATGTCAGCCAGAGCCACCCCGTGATCACCCAGGCGAAGACACTGGGTGATCCGATGGCCGACAGTGTGGTCAGTACCGCCCCGACCTCCACGACGAACATGACAGGGTTGTGGACCATCACACGCGGATCCAGCTTGCGCAGGGCGTCGGGGAAGGACGTCAGAAGCTGCCCGGGATCGAGCAGTCCGCCCGAGACCCGGTGCTGCTGACGCCCGGCGCCCGGCGGGGTGGGAGCGGGAGTGGCGGTCGTGGTCATCGGTGCAGGCCTTCCGCGAGGGGTCCGAGCGCGAGCGCGGGGAAGTAGGTCAGACCGACGACGATAAGGATCACCGCGCTCAGCAGTCCGACGAACTGCGGCCGGTGCGTGGGCAGGGTGCCCGCGGTGACCGGAACGGGTTGCTGTCCCGCGAGCGAGCCGGCGAGCGCCAGGACGAACACCATCGGCAGGAACCGGCCGACGAGCATGACCACACCGAGCGTGGTGTTGTACCAGACGGTGTTCGCGCTCAGCCCTGCGAACGCCGAGCCGTTGTTGTTCGCAGCCGACGCGAAGGCGTACAGGACCTCGGAGAAACCGTGCGGTCCGGAATTGAGCATGGCCGCCCGCTCTCCCGGGAGCGCCATCGCCAGCCCCGCGCCCACCAGTGCGACGACGGGCGTGGTCAGGATGTAGAGCGACGCGAACTTCATCTCCCGGCCCCGGAGCTTCTTGCCCAGGTACTCGGGGGTCCGGCCGACCATCAGTCCGGCGACGAAGACCGCGACGATCGCCAGGATCAGGATCCCGTAGAGCCCGGATCCGGCGCCGCCAGGTGCGATCTCCCCCAGCATCATGTTGAAGATCGTCATTCCGCCGCCGCCCGGCGTGTACGAGTCGTGGGAGGAGTTGACCGCTCCGCACGACGTGAGTGTGGTGGACACGGCGAACAGGGCCGAGGCCCAGATCCCGAACCGCGTCTCCTTGCCCTCCGTCATTCCGCCGGCCGCGTGACCGGCGGTGCTGCTGACGCTGTGCAGTTCGTTGGCGGTGACGACGGCGACCGATGCGCCCCAGATCAATGCCATCACGGCGACGACGGCGTACCCCTGGCGGTTGTCGCCGACCATCGTCCCGAAAGTCCGCGGGAGCGAGAAGGCGATGACCAGCATGAGGTAGATCTCGATCAGGTTGGTGAGGGCGTTGGGGTTCTCGAAGGGGTGCGCGGAGTTCGCGTTGTAGAAACCACCGCCGTTGGTGCCCAGTTCCTTGATGGCCTCCTGGGAGGCCACGGGGCCTCCGGTCAGGCCCTGGTGCCCGCCCGCGATGGTGGTGATGTCGTGGATTCCGTGGAAATTCTGGACGGTACCGGCAGCCACCAGAACGATCGCGAAGACGAAGGCCAACGGCAGCAGAACGCGAAGCACAATCCGTGTCAGGTCCACCCAGAAATTCCCGACACGATCGGTCTTCTTCCGGTTGAAGCCCCGGATCAGTGCGGCGACGACGGCCATGCCCACGGCCGCGGAGACGAAGTTCTGCACCGCCAGGCCCGCCATCTGGACCAGATGCCCCATCGCCGACTCACCGGAATACGACTGCCAGTTGGTATTGGTGACGAAGGATGCCGCGGTGTTGAACGACTGGTCCGTGGAAACCGGCTTCATTCCCAGGGACAGCAGGAGATGGTTCTGCAGACGCAGAAACGCGTACAGGAACAGCACCGATACGGCCGAGAAGGCCAGAATGCTCCGCAGGTAGACCGGCCACTTCTGGTCGGCGTCGCCGTCCACTCCGCCCGCCCGGTAGATCAGGCGCTCGGCCCGCCCGTGGTGATCAGCGGTCAGGACGCGGGCCATGTAGCCGCCCAGCGGGCGAAATGAGAGACCCAGCGCGATCACCAGGGCAAGTACCTGGAGCCAGCCCGCGAGGGTGTCGTTCATCCGGGATCTCTCCTAGAACTTCTCGGGGAAGATCAGACAGACGACCAGGTAGATCACGAGGCACGCGGCAACGGTCAGGCCGACGGCGTTTTCCACGTTCACAGGCGTCCGACCCCCTTGGCGACCAGGCCGATGAGGGCGAACACCACTGCCGTGAGGCCGATGTACGCGATGTCCGACATGCGCGAAGCACCCCGCAGAGTCATGAGGAACGGGAATTTCATGCCCTCCCGACCGGCATACGGAGTTGGTCCGGAGACGAGATGGATTCAATTCTGACGCTATATCAGTTGGCGCCGCGATTGCCCCGCAGCCCTGTGCGCCGATGGGATGACGGCGAAAGGCGTGTATTCACTCGTCACGGCCGGTTGTCGCGGTGCGGTCGGACGCGGAACTCGGAAAAGCGAGGATCACCGCGAAGCCGGGGCTCTCAGCGGCCGTCTCCAGGGTCCCGTCCATGGCCTCGGCCAAGTCGCGCGACAGCCGCACGGCCAGGCTGCCGGCCCTGGGACCCGGAGCCCGCAATGGCTCGGGGCCCACTCCTCGGCCCCGGTCGGACACACCGTCCTCCACCCGGATCCTCACGTGGCCCGCGTGGACCTCGGCGGTGACGACGGGAGGCCGGTCCGACGGGCTGTGCCGCAAGGCATCGGCCCCCAGAGCGGTCAGCGCGCGGGTGAGAAGAGCGGCGTCGGCGATCACGTCCGGCAGGCGCTCCGGCAGGCGCACGATGATCGAGTGGCCGCCGGGCCCGAGATCGTCCAGGGCGGCACCCAGCATCTCGTTGAGGTCCACCGGGCGGAGGTAGAGATCGAGTGCCCCGGCGTGCAGACGGCTCACATCGTCGAGGTCGGTGACCAGCTGCGCCGCTCGGTGCACCGCCGCGCGGGCGGTTTCCAGCAACTGCGCCTCCTCCGGGACCGTCGCGCCGGCGCTGCGGCGCCGCAGGCGCACGAGCGACTCCTCGGCCGTGTGCAGCGGAGCACGCAGATCACGTCCTGCCGCGAGGAGCAGGGATGCCCGGGTCCGTTCGGCGTCGGCGAAGGTGTCCGCGCCACCGGAACACCCGCTGATCCGCCCTCTCGCATGTGCCAGACCCAGTTCGGCGGCGCACGCGGCGAGAACGCGCCGGTCCTGCGTGCTCAGTCCCGAGCCGCGCACGGCCAGCGTGAGATCGTCGTCGACGGGGCTTTCCACATCCGCCTCGTAGGGCTTCTCCGGTGGCCGCTCCCCGGCGCTGGCGACCACGTACCAACGGGGCACGGGAGATGCTTCCGGATCCCTTTCGAGCAGGCTGATCGAACTGAGACCGAAGTTCTCCCGGATCTGCTCCACCAGTGCCGTCAGATCCTGGCCACGCATCATGGCGGCGGCCAGGCGGCTCAACGCCCTCGCCTCGGATGTCGCGCGTACGGCCTGATACGTACGCCGGGCAGCCGTTCCCGCTGCCGTGCCGACGAGAGCGGCCGTGGCGACGAACACCACGAGCGCGACGATCGCGTCGGGGCGCTCGACGGCCAGCGAGTGCACCGGGGCGATGAAGTAGTAGTCGGCGAGCAGCGCGGCGGCGACGGCGGCGAGCAGTGCGGGGTAGAGCCCTCCGACCAGGGCGACCACGACGACGGCGAGCAGATAGAGGATCAGGTCGCTGGAAAGGTCGAGACGGCCACGCACCGCGGTCAGCAGGAACGTCAGTGCGGGCAGCAGCACCACGGCGCCGGCCAGCGCCGCCCAGTACCGTCTCGGGCCCGTGCCGCGGCTCGGACGCGGAAGCCTCGGCGCCGCGGACCCTGCCGCCTCCCTGTGGGTGACGATGTGCACGTCGATGGGGCCGGACCCCTTGATCGTCCGCTCTCCCACGCCGGCTCTCAGGAGGGAGGCGAGGCGACCGTGCCGGCTCGCGCCCAGCACGATCTGGGTGACGTTCTCCGCCTCGGCGAACTGGAGCAGGGCATCGACGACATCCTCGCCCGTGGTCTGGTGGAAGCTGCCCCCGAGCGACTCCACGAGGGTGCGCTGGGCGTCCAGTACCGCCGGTTCGACGCCGGCGAGTCCGTCCTCCAGGACCACGTGGAGGGCCAGCAGCTCGGTTCCGGGGGTACGAGCGCTGATCCGCGCGGCACGGCGGACCAGTGTCTCGCCCTCCGGCCCGCCGCTCAGGGACACCAGGATGCGCTCCCGGGTCTCCCAGGGAGCGACGATGCCGTGTTCCGCGCGGTAGCGCTGCAGCCCTTCCTCCACCCGGTCGGCCAGCCACAACAGGGCGATTTCGCGCAGGGCGGTGAGGTTGCCCACCCGGAAGTAGTGCGTGAGGGCGGACTCGATGCGGTCCGGCGCATAGATGTCGCCATGGACCATGCGGCGGCGGAGTGCCTCCGGCGGCAGGTCGACCAGTTCGATCTGGTCGGCCCGGCGGGCCACCTCGTCGGGCAGAGTCTCCCGCTGTGTGACGCCCGTGATCTGCCGTACCACGTCGTTGAGGGATTCGAGGTGCTGGACGTTGAGCGTGGTGACGACATCGACGCCCGCGTCCAGGAGTTCCTCCACGTCCTGCCACCGCTTGGCGTTGTGGGCCCCCGGAACGTTGGAGTGGGCCAGCTCGTCGACCAGCGCGACCTGAGGACGGCGGGCCAGCACCGCGTCGAGGTCCATCTCGGTGAAGAGCGCACCGCGGTGGCTCAGCGTACGGCGGGCCACCGTCTCCAGACCGTCGGCCATGGCCGCGGTCGGCCGGCGCCCGTGCGGCTCGACGAAGCCGACGACCACATCCGCGCCCCGCGCACGCAGCCGCTGCCCCTCGGCGAGCATGGCGTACGTCTTCCCGACCCCGGGGGCGGCCCCGAGGTAGATCCGCAACCGTCCACGTGCCACCGGAGGACTCCTGCCCAGGTCACCCCCGTATCGCGTGCGCGCCCTTCCATGGTGCGCCCGTCGAAGCCGTTCCACTCGACGACACCGGCGATGGGGCTGCTCTGTCGCCGGCACCGGGCCCGCAACGCCCGGACGGCCGATCGATGTCCTGCACCGTTCGCCTCGCCGCACGTCGGGAGCACAACGGTGGCCACCCAGCCCACGAGCCTCCGGGCCGCCGCGTGGGTGCAGGAGTGTGAGCAGGAGTGTGAGCAGGAGCGCCTCGCGGACCGTGAACGAGAGGTGAGCGGACGCGCTCCCCACGGTGGCCTCTGCCACCCGCGCCAACCGCTTCGAGCCGTGCATCCGCACGGCCGGCACCCCGGCTCGGCGGCGTGGCAGGGGTGACGCGACGAGTGCCTCGCGACGTGGCGGAAACAGCCTGGCCGGAATGGACCGTCACACGGTGCGAACGCCTGCCGTTCACTGGGTGGAAGTGGTACGGCGGACGAGAGGTGTTCACAGTGCGGCCCACCCTGAGGTGCCTGTTATTCACGGCCGGGACCGGCCTCGCGGTCCTCGCGGTGGCGGCCGTGCACAACATCGCCGCTCCTCCGCTCGCCGTCACCGTGTACGCCGATGCCGTCGTCGGCCTGTCCTGGCTCATCGCCGCCTTTCTGCTCCTTCGCGGTCACCGGTCCCCGGATGCGCCCGGCGACCGTGCCCCTGGTCCCCGCCACCACCGCGCCGTACGGTTCTCCACCGACGGTGAGCCGGCCGCCCGTTCCCACTGGAACAGCCGCCACCGCCACTGATCCGGCCAAACTCCCGGCACACCGGGGTCCGTCGGTCCGCGCTCTGCGACCATGACCGACGACCGCCCATGCCGAGGAGCGCAGTGTGACCAAGGTGACCAAGCCCCATGTGAGTTCGGCCGTCATGACCCACCCCGTACGCCTCGCCCAGGCCCAGGACCTCGCCGACCGGCTGCGGCTCGGCGGCCTCGCCATGGACCCGGCCCCGACGGGCCCGCCCTCGGCCCTGCGCACCGCTCTGGTCGCCTGGTCGGCCGCGGCCCCGGATGCCAGTCACCACCTGGTCGTCCAGGACGACGTCGACGCCCCCGCCGAGCTCCTGGAGATCGTCACCGCGGCCGCCGGCCGGTTCCCCGACGAAGCGCTGGTCTTCTACACCAACTGGCACGCCCGCAACGGTGCGGCCGCCCGCCTCGCCGCTCTCGCCGGTGCCTCCTGGGTACGCGCCGTTCCCGACGAGTTCACGCCCTCCCTCGCCGTGTGCCTGCCGGCCGGGAGCGCCGCCGGCTTCCGCGCGTACGCCCGTGACAGCTCCGAACGCCATGACGACGAGCTGCTCTCCGTCTTCTTCCGGGGGCACGGCCGGATGAGCCTGCTCGCCGTACCGAACATCGTCGAGCACATCGGCACGACCAGCATCAACGACCACGCCGCACAGGGCATCCGGCTCGCCGCCTGTCCCACCTCGGCCGCCGACGCCGCACCCCTGCTGGCCCGGGGTCGCGTCCTGGAGGAGCCGAGCTGGATCCCGTACATGCGGTACGGCGAGGGCTACATCCGGCTGGTCGGGCAGGAGCACGGCGACGACGGCGGGCGTGGCCACCACCGCTGGCCCGACGCGCTGCCCGCGACCGGCCTCACGCAGGACACGGTCCGTGCCGCGCGGGACGCGCATCTGCCCGAGGACCTCGCGGCGGAGGTGGCCCGGACCTTCGGCGGCGCGTTCGCGCAGGAGTTGTGGACCCACTGTCTGCTGCTCGGGCGGCAGGCGGCCCGTGCCTCCGGCCGCCTGGGGCCACTGCCGGACGGGGTGCCCGCCGACGCGCTCGACCGGCTGCGGCGCTCCGCCGTCGCCACCGCCGGACCCGCCGGACTGCCGCCCGAGCGCCGCCCCGAGGCGGGCCCGGACGAGGTCCGTACGATGGCCGCGTTCGCGTGGACCGCCGTCCACGCGGGAGAAGGTCTCGACTAAGGGCTGTCCCGTCATCCCTGGTGGATCAGCGTGCGGCGTCGGACGCGGTGCATCGCAAGGCGGAGGGACGCCCGAATACTGGGCGTATTCGGGCGTTCCGACAACGCGGCGAGGTGCCGTGGCTGGCGTCGCACGCCCGCCAGGGGTTACGGGAGCCCTTAGGGCCGTCCCGTCATCCCCGGAGAGCGTGCGGCCTCTCGTTCCGTTCAGGCCCGGTGTGTGATCCACACCCCCGGTTCCCAGTACGAGGCCAGGTCCCGTGCCCGGTCGACCTGGAGCGGCGCGAGGCCGCCGGGGAAGACGTACTCCCCGTCCTCCGGGAGGGCCAGGCCCGTCCAGCCCTCCCACTCGGCGACCGTCCCGCTGATCCGCGAGGAACGCCCGGACGCCGCCGCGAGGGTGCCGCCCGCACCCACCTGGGTCCGGATCCACGGGTCGAACGGCGTTCCGTCGTCCCGGGTCCATGCCGCGTACCGCTCGATCGGCACCAGCGGATAGCGGTCCTTCCAGGTGGGGCGCACCGGCACCAGGACCGTCGCGAGTCCGGCGCGCCGCGCCGTCTCCGCCATCGCGTCGAGCAGCACCTTGGACAGCCCCCGGCCCTGACGGTCCTCGGCGACCTCGATGCCCAGCGCGCACAGCGCGTCCGGGGCGCGCCCGGCGTCGCGGTCCGCGAAGGCGCGCGCGATCGAGTCGTCCAGTCCGGGGCCGAGGTCCGCCGCGGTGCCGTCCCAGGTGCGGGGCAGGGAGCGGCCGGCACCCGCGATCACGTCCTGCTCGTCGTCGTACAGGACGAACTGGAACTCCGGGAAGTCGTCGAACAGCCGGTTCCAGTAGTCGCCGTTGATGTCTCCGTGCAGGTTGTACTCGGGCACCACGCCGGCGAACCGCTCGGGGATGCGGTCCCACAGCTCGGGCCGTTCCGAATGACGTACCAGTGCCAGGGCCATGCCGGCTCCTTCCTAGGCGGGGACCTCGATGTCCCAGACGACGACGATCGGGAGGCCCTCCCAGGCGGCGCGGGCGGCGTCGGCGATGAACTCCTCGTACCCCCCGGGCGCGAGACGCCCGTTGAACAGTGGTTCGTGGCAGCCGCGCACCCGCAGTCCCGCCCGGCCGAAGGCCTCCAGGTAGTGGCTCGGCAGATGGACGTGGTTGCGGACGAAGGCGAGTTCCTCGGAGCCGTGCGCGAAGAGGCACTGTCCCTGGAGCGCGATGACGAACGGGTGCAGGTCCGAGACGATGATCCGGCCGCCCGGCCGGACCACCCGGGCCAGCTCCTTCATGCCGGGGGCGAGGTCCGGAAGGTGTGTCATGGCCAGCGTGCAGACGGCGAGATCGACGGAGTCGTCGTCGAGCGGCAGCCGTTCCAGGTGTCCGGCGCGGAACTCGGCGTCCGGGGCGTGCTCGCGGGCCTTGGCGATCATCTGCGGCGACTGGTCGACGCCGATGACGCGGTGGCCGTAGGCGGTCAGCGCCCTGGTCTGGCGGCCGGTGCCGCAGGCGGCGTCGAGCGCCACGCCCGGTGCGATCCCGTCCAGGATCGTGCGGACGACCGGTTCCTCCACCTCGATGTACGAGCTGGGCAGCGAGTCGTACACCGCCGACCAGGACGCGTAACCCGCCGCCGCGTCGAGCTCGCTGACCTGGGCCCCGCCGTCCGGGAGCTTCTCCTCGTCGAGGGCGAAGCGGCGGATCTCCGCCACCCGGTCCTGGAGGAATTTCTCGTCGCCGTCCACGGCGTGGCGCAGCAGCGCGAGCCCCTCGATCCCCAGCACCAGTTCCCTTACACGGAATTCACCGCGGAATTCATTGCTCATGCGAGCCCCTCACCGGTCGTCGGACGGCCGTGCCCTATTCCGGATTCCGCCCTACCCAGAAGGCAGGACAGAGAGTCGCGATGCACTCGCCGTGTCCGAAAACAGGGCGCGAATGGCCGGTTGGCGGCGCCGTTGTCGCACCCGTGGCGGCTGCCTAGCATGAGCGACATGATTGAGGGATATCTCGGACACGAAAGCGTCACCGTCGGCGGTGCAGTGACACTCCATCTCTCCACCGATGCCCCGCGGTTCCGTCTGCGCTTCTACCGGCTCGGCCGGGAACTCGTACCCGTCGGGGAATCCGGGGAGTATCCGGGTGCACAGCACACGCCGCCGGTTCATCCCGACGGATTACCCGGACTCGCCTCGCCCGCCGACGACTGGGACTGGCCGCCGCTCACCGTTCCCGTACCGGAGGACTGGCAGCCGGGAATCCATCTGGTCGAATTCGTCGAATGCGGCTCCGGTCACCCCCGGAATCCTCCCCTCCTCGGCACGGAGCAGCTCGAAGGGCATGCACGGGAGTTCTTCGTCGTACGCCCCCGCGTCCCCGGCAGCCGTTCCCGCATCCTCTACAAGAAGTCCACCTTCACCCGGCACGCCTACAACCGCTCCGACCGGCCCGGTCTGGAACGCGCCGTCAGCCTCTACGACCACCCCGTCCACCGGGCCGGCGGTGGTGATGAACCCCGAGGTCACAAGGTCAGCCTCCACCGCCCCGGGGGTGTGATCGACCTCGCCTACTGGGACACGCCGTTCATCGCCTGGCTGGAACGCCACGGCTACCCCGTCGAGTACTGCACCGACCTCGATCTGCACGAGGACCCCGGGCTGCTCTCCTCGTACGACCTCCTGCTCAGCGTCGGGCACGACGAATACTGGAGCGCGGCGATGCGCGCCCACGCGGAGCGGTTCGTCCGCGACGGCGGGAACATCGCCTTTCTCAGCGCCAACACCTGCTGGTGGCGGGTGCATCCGACGGACCGGAACACCGCTTTCGTCTCGGACACCGATCACCACGTCGGCGACGAATATCCTCATCTGCCCGCCACCGACCAGTGGTGGGCGCCCGTTCCGGACGGGGTCGGGAATCCGGAGAACGCGCTCACCGGGGTGAGTTTCCGGAACGGTGGAATGTGGCCCGCCACGGAATGGCCCGGCGACCGTCCCCGCGTCGGATACACCGTGCAGCACGCCGATCACTGGATCTACGAAGGCACCGGATTACGTGACGGATCCGACGGCGGAACAGCGGACCGACTGGGGGCCGGTACGCCTCTCATCGGATACGAATGCGACGGAGCCGCATTCTCTTACGACGCGAACGGAATCGCCCGCGCCACCGGGGAGGACGGAACTCCGGACTCCTTCCTCGTTCTCGGAATTCACGTCCTCGAACCGGTGCACGAGGATTTCCATCATTTCAAATGGGGTCACTGGAACGGCCCCGTGCGCGAACCGTCCATCAGCAGCCCGCGTGCCGCGACGATGGGCCTCTACACCGCCGGCGGCACCGTCTTCACCGCGGGCACCACGGACTGGCCCGTGGTCTGCGGACACGAACAGGACGCGGCCGTCGTCCGTGTCACCCGGAACCTCCTCGACCGGCTCCGCCACCGGAGTCCACTGCCGGGATGAGCTCCCGCAGACCGGTGATCCGCGCCGCCCCCTCCGGCAGGGGCGGCGCGGCACCGTCCACCGCCCGGTCGGGCCGCCACAGGTGCACCGCCCGCATCCCCGCCGCCAGCGGACCGAGCACATCGGGCACCCACATGTCCCCGACGAACAGCACCCGGTCCGCCGGCAGCGCGCAACGCTCCAGCAGCGTGCGGTAGATCAGCGGATGCGGCTTGCGGGCGCCCGCCCGCGCCGAGCCCACCACCACGTCCACGGCCCCGCCGATCCCCACCGCCGCGACACACTCCTCCAGGTTCCAGAACCAGTTGGAGCACACCCCGATCAGCAGGCCCCGGGCCCGCAGCTCCGCAAGCACCCCGGGCACATCCGGGTAGAGGTCGAGCCGGACCGCCTTCATCGCCCGGTCGAGCTCGGCGACCAGGCCTTCGAGCCCGGCCTCCGGCACACCGCAGGCCCGCGCCCGGCGCCGCAGCCGGTCGCGCTCCCACGTCACGTACGCCGTCTCGTCGGCCGAGTGCGCGGCGTGCTCCTCGCCCTCGCCGGGGCCCACCGACCACTGGTCGCCCCAGAGTCCGGCCTGCGCCGTCAGGCCCCGGCGGGCGAAGATGCCGCGGTGGTCCGGCGGCAGCGGCTCCACCATCCGTACGAGCGTCCCGTAGAAGTCGAGGACGACCGCGCCGATCCCGTCCCTCCCCACCGCGGATCCGCCTAGAACCGGCCGTACCGGTGCGGGAAGTAGTCCTCCATGGCGCCGTCCCGCTCGATGTCGACGGTCGCGCAGTGCAGCCCGCCGCCGAACGGCCCGACCGCCCTGAACGGCACCGGCACGATCTCGAATCCGTACGAGGACAGCTGCTCGGCGAGCCGCACCTCCTTCTCCTCCACGCACAGCGTGTTCGCGTCGAGGTTCAGCATGTTCCCGGCGAGCCACGGACTGCAGAAGGACAGCTTCGGCGGATGGTCCCAGCTGGCCGGCTGCACGGCCTCCACGATCTCCCAGTCGTTGAGCTTGAAGAACTCCATCAGCTCGGCGTCGGCGAGCCGCTCGCCGCAGTGCAGCACGAGGCCGGGGCGCAACGGCACCCAGGTCGCGTCGATGTGCAGCGGATGCGTGTTGGTCGAGGTCACCGCGTGCACCCGGTGGTCGGGGAAGTGGCGGCGCAGCCACTCGTAGCCGCTCCTGTTGGTGACGAACGACAGCTGAACGAAGAGGTCCTTGCCGAACCGTGCCACGTCCGCGGCGTCGAAGAGCGGCTCCGCCTCGGTGAGCACCAGGTCGTAGTCGCGGACCCGGGCCAGCTGCTCCTCGGTCGGCAGGTCGTTGTACGTGTCCCAGAACCCGGTCCTGTAGGAGGCGTCCGTGAGCCGCGGCTTGGGCGCGGCCTCCCAGCGCATCCGGTCGTCGGCGTCGAACAGGCTCTGCAGCACCGGCCGGTAGCACAGGTACTCGAACCAGCGGCTGCGGTACGACATGGTCGCTTCGAGGACCTCGTTGCCGACCGTGAGCAGCAGGTCCCGGGGCGGCATGCAGCCGAACATCGAGTCGTGCGACCACTCGGGCGTGGACACCTCCTGACTGAAGTCGACCGGGGTGGGGCGGTCCACCCGGATGCCGCGGCCGCGCAGCATGTCCGCGAAGTCGTCGAGCTGCTCATCGGCCTCGGCCACCATGTCCGCCGGCATGGGGCCGTACGTCCCCAGCGGGAAGCCGTCGTCGGGGTAGTCGCGGCGCACCGCGTGTTCGGGGGCCTGCACCACGGTGCCCTCCGCGCGGCCGACGATCACATGCCGCAGCGGGTCCCAGCCGTTCCATGCGTTGACCCGCACGGGGCGCTCGGAGCCGGCGGGGGCGGAGGTGTCGGACGCGGTGGTCGTCTGCTCGGTCACGTACAAGCCCTTCGATCGGGGTCGTGGAGTGCCGCAGGGGCTCAAACTGCGGGCAGCGCACCGTCACCGTCAAGAGCCACTCGGCTACGCACCGAGGCATTCGCGTCACCGTGGCCGGAGTGCGGCCCCGTCCCCCGGGCGGCCGATTGCATCGGCGCAGCGCAGCAGGGTGACGCTGGGCCCTTGGTGGGAAGCACACCGTTGTCTTCCGGCCGAAACTCCGTGTCGCGGCGGGGAGCCCCGGTCCGCGGGGTAGTGAGAAGACCGTTGCCCGAGTCCCGTACGTCTCGATGAATCCCGCACGGAGGAATCCATGACACTGCGTCTGCCCCGCCGATCCGGGATCCTGGGAGCCCTGTTGCTGTTCACGGTGGTGGGGTGCAGCTCGGGAGAGGGCGGCGCGCCGGGCGGGAGCGCGGGCGGCGATCTGAAGGTGTGGCTGACCGTGGACGCCCGCGAGAGCTGGCCGGAGATGGTCGCCTCCGCCAACAAGCGGTTCGCGAAGCAGCACCCGGGCGTGAAGGTCGATGTCCAGTACCAGCAGTGGACGACGAAGAACCAGAAGCTGGACGCCGTCCTCGCGGGCCGGAACGTGCCCGACGTGGTGGAGATGGGCAACAGCGAGACCACCAACTACATCGTCAACGACGCCTTCGCGCCATTGGATCCGAAGACCTTCGAGCGGTCCGGGCAGTGGCTGCCCGCGCTCGCCGACGCCTGTCGCCACGACAACCGGACGTACTGCGTGCCGTACTACGCGGGAGCGCGCGTCGGCGTCTACCGGACCGACTACTTCAAGGGCGCCGGGATCACCCGCGCCCCGCGCACCTATCCCGAGCTGATCTCCGACCTGGACCGGCTCAAGGCGAAGTACGGTGCCGGGGACCGCGGCTTCTCGGCCTTCTACATGCCCGGCCGCTACTGGTACGCCGCCATGGGCTTCGTCAAGGACGCGGGCGGTGAGATGGCGGTGGAGAAGGACGGCCGCTGGCAGGGTGCCCTCTCCTCGCAGAAGTCCGTCGCCGGGCTCACCGCCTGGAAGAAGCTCCTGGACGACTACTACGTCGGCGACCGGGCGAAGGACAACGGCGACCAGCCGGCCGTCGTCGGGCAGGGCAAGGTGGGTGTCTTCTACGGCAACACCTGGGAGGCGCAGGCCGCCGCCGACGCCCGTTCCGGGGGCGACCCGCGTCTCAAGGACAAGTTCGCCACCTTCGCCTTCCCCGGTCCCTCCGGGCAGCTGCTCCCGCCGTTCCTCGGGGGCTCCACCCTGGCCGTGCCCGCCAAGTCGCGGAACCAGGAGCTGGCCGCCGACTGGATCCGTCTGTTCACCGACGGCGAGTCGCAGCGGAAGCTGATCGCCGCCAACACCCTCCCGAACAACACGGTGCAGCTGGCCGACGTCGCCGCCGGTGGCATCAACGGTCCGGCCGCCCAGGCCGCCGCGCGCGGCTGGGTCACCCCGCTGGCCCCCGGCTGGACCTCGGTGGAGAAGTCCAACGTCCTGCCCGAGATGCTGGAGCGCATCGCCACCGGAAAGGCGTCCGTGCGGGACGCCGCGCGCGAGGCGGACCAAAGGATCGACGCGGTGATCAATGAGCGCTGATCCGGCCGGGCGGAGGCCGCGCCCCCGACTGCCCTATCTGCTGATCGCCCCGTCCTTCCTCGCCCTCGTGGTGGTCCTCGGCTACCCGCTGGTCGACATGGTGACCCTGGCCTTCCAGGACATGACCCGCAAGGAGCTGTTCAGCGGTGCGACGCCGCCCTGGGCCGGTCTCGGACAGTTCCGGACGATCCTCGGCGACGGGTTCTTCTGGACGGTGGTGGCCCGCACGGCCCTGTTCACCGTCGTCTGCGTCGCTCTCACCATGACGCTCGGCCTGCTCATCGCGCTGCTGATGCGGCGGACGTCGTCCTGGGTGCGGGCGGTCCTCGCCGGTGTGCTCGTCGCGGTGTGGGCGATGCCGGTGATGGTCGCCGCGGCCATCTTCCGCTGGCTCTTCGACGCGGACTACGGGCTCGTCAACTGGCTCCTCTCGACGCTGCCCGGCGTCGACCTCGCCCGGCACAACTGGTTCACCGATCCCTGGCAGGGCTTCGCCGTGATCACCGCGGTGGTCGTGTGGGGTGCGCTGCCGTTCGCCGCCGTCAGCCTGCACGCGGCGCTCACCCAGATCCCGCCGGAGCTGGAGGAGGCCGCCCTCATCGACGGCGCCCGCCCGTCCCAGGTGTTCCGGTACGTCACCTTCCCCGCGATCAAGCCCCTCTTCGTGATGGTCACCACCCTGATGGCGATCTGGGACTTCGGCGTCTTCAACCAGATCTGGCTGATGCGCGGCGGGCAGCCGGAGCGCGAGTACTACCTGCTCGGCGTCTACTCCTTCATCGAGTCGTTCGCCGTCAACCGCTACAGCACCGGGGCCGCGATCGCCCTGGTCACCGTCGTCCTGCTGCTCGCCGGTGCCGTCGTCTACCTGCGGCAGATGCTGAGGCTGGGTGAGGCCGAATGAGCGCGGCACGCAAGGGGCACGGAGCAGCGGCCGTACGCCGGCCCCGACGCCGTTACGACCTGCTGGGCCTCGTCGTGGCCGCCGTCCTCGGGTTCCCGGTCTACTGGATGGTGCTCACCGCGTTCCGGCCCGCGACCGAGATCCTCAGCCTGCCGCCCGAGTTCTGGCCGAGCAGTCCCACGCTCGGCAACTTCGCCCGCGCGATGGGTACGGACACCTTCTGGCCCAACGTCCGCTCCAGCGCGGTCATCGGCCTCGGCACCGTGCTCGTCTCCCTCGTGGTCGGGACCCTCGCCGCGTTCGCCCTGGCCCGTTTCCGCTTCGCGGGCCGCAAGGCCTTCGTCGTGGTGATCCTCACCGTCCAGATGATCCCGCTCGCCGCCCTGATCATCCCCGTCTACCTGCTGCTCAACGACGCCGGTCTCACCGACAGCCTCGGCGGGGTGATCCTCGTCTACCTCGTCTTCACCCTGCCGTTCACCGTGTGGATGCTGCACGGCTTCATCGCGGCGATCCCGGCGGAGCTGGAAGAAGCGGCGATGGTCGACGGCTGCGGCCGGTTCGGTGCCTTCGTCCGCATCGTCCTGCCGCTGCTCGCACCCGGACTCGTCGCCACCTCCGTCTTCGCGATGGTGCAGGCGTGGAACGAGTACGTCCTCGTCTACGTCCTGCTGTCCACCCCGGAGAAGCAGACCCTCAGCATCTGGCTGGTCTCCTTCCAGACCAGCTTCGGCACCGACTACGGCGGACTGATGGCGGGCGCGACGCTCACCGCCCTGCCCGTCGTCGTCTTCTTCCTGGCCGTCCAGCGCAAGATCGCCGCGGGGCTGGCCACCGGAGCGGTCAAGGGCTGAGCGACGCCCTGCCGGATCCGGTACGCCCCGCCGACGGACCCCGTACACCCACAGAGGAGAACCCTGTGACGCACGACCGTCTCGACCTCGTCTCCAAGCTGTACCAGCCCACGGGCTGGCCCCGGATCCTCCAGGCAGCCGCCGGTGAACCCTCCAGCGCCCCGCTCGTCGTGGACCTCGACCCGACCACGTTCTGCGACCTGGCCTGCCCCGAGTGCATCAGCGGAAAGCTCCTCAACCAGGGCCGGTTCACCCCGGAGCGGCTCGCCGCCCTCGCCGAGGAACTCGTCGCCATGTCCGTACGGGCGGTGGTCCTCATAGGCGGCGGGGAACCCCTCGCCCATCGCGGCACCCGCAAGGTCTTACGCATCCTCGGCGAAGCGGGCCTGGCCGTCGGGGTCGTCACCAACGGCACGATGATCCGGCAGAACCTCGCCGAGCTCGCCCGGTACGCCACCTGGGTCCGGGTCTCCGTCGACGCCGGCACCGCCGGGACGTACGGCCTGTTCCGGCCGGACCGCAAGGGCCGCAGCGTCTTCGACAAGGTCATCGAGAACATGCGGCTGCTCGCCGCCGAGAAGACCGGCGCGCTGGGCTACTCCTTCCTCGTGATGTCCCGTCAGGATCCCGGCGGGCAGACCGTCACCAACCACCACGAGGTGCTGCGCGCCGCCGAACTCGCCCACGACATCGGCTGCGACTACTTCGAGACCAAGGCCATGTTCGACGACGACCACCACATCGTGCAGGTCCCCGGCGAGATGCTGGCGTCCGTCGACCGTCAGCTCGCCGAGGCCGCCCGGCTGGAGAGCGAGAGTTTCCAGCTCGTCAACTCCTCCACCCTCACCTCGCTGCGCGGCCACGTCGGTGCCGTCCAGCCCAAGGAGTACGACCGCTGCCGGGTCGCCGAACTCCGCACGCTCATCACCCCCTCCGGGGTGTACGTGTGCTCCTACCACCGGGGCAACCCGCTCGCGAAGATCGGCGACGCCGTCACCGACGACCTCGCCACCATCTGGCAGGACGCGGACCGCCGGGGAATCGTCGACCCGAGCCGGGACTGCCGGTTCCACTGCGCGCGCCACCGCTCCAACCTGGAGCTGGAACGCATCGCCCGCGGAACCGGCGAGCTCCCGCCCGTGCAGGACTACGACCCCTTCCTCTGACCTCCCGCCACCGGCACCGGCTCCCGCCGGGCGCCGGGGGCGGCCGCGGTGGGCACGACCCGGGCGCCGGGATGGGAGACGCGCAGGGCCCGCGCGAGGCGGTCCACCGTCCCGGCCACCCCGTCCGCCGGGCAGACGCCGACCAGCGCACCGCCCCCGCCGGCCCCGCTGAGCTTCAGCGGCAGGCCGGCGGAGCGCAGTGCGACCGTTCGCAGCTCCTCCAGGAGCGGCGTCGACATCCGCTGGTGGTCCCTCATGGCCTCGTGGGCGCAGGTCATCGCGGCCCCGAGCGCCGCCAGGTCCCGGTGGCGCAGCGCCTCCCAGACCCGGCCCGAGGCCGCGTCGGCCGTGGACCGGTAGGCGGCCAGCGCGGGGTCGCCCGCCGCGAGCTGCGCCCGCACGTCCCGGATGTGGTGTCCGGTGTCCTTGCGGGTACCGGAGTCCACGACGACCACCCGCCACTCCTCGGGGAACTCCAGCCGGTCCCGTACCGCGGGGAGTCCGTGCTCGCGGCCGCCGAGGAGGAGCGCACCGCCCTCGACGACCGCCAGATGGTCCATGCCGCCGCCGTTGAAGACGGCGAACTCGAACTCGTACGCCCACTGCGTGATCGTGGCGTCGTCGACGCTGCGCCCGCTGAGGGAGACGTCGGCGAACGCCCGGAACAGCGCCACGATCCGTGCCGTTGACGACGACAGACCGCTGGCCGCGGGTGCCTCGCTGCGTACGGTGACGGCGGGCGGGCGCGGGCCGAGTCCGGGCAGCCGCTCACGCAGGAACGCCCACACCTCCCGCTGCCAGCCGTCCTCGGCCCCTTCCCCGGGCGCGGGGCCCGGACCGGTCTCCACGGTCGTCATCAGGCCGAGCGCGAGACTCACCGACCGGCCCCCGCCGAGCCAGTCCAGGTCCTCGCCGGACAGGCAGGCCCGGCAGGGCACCACCGCGCGTATCGGATCCATGGCGTTCACCGGGCTTGAAACCTGCCTTCCACACGGAAACTCTCGTACATGGACAGCACCACCTCCGTGGGCGGGTGCAGTGGCCGGGGCGGGGCGTCGAGCGGCCGGAACAGGGCCTGACGCACCTCGTCTGCGCCGGGCGACAGTTCCCCCTCCCAGCGCCGGGTGACGAAGCAGAGCGCGAAGCAGTGCGTCACGTCCCCGTTCGGGTAGGTGAGGGTGTGCACCCGGGGGTCGGAGAGCGTCCCGAACGCCACCAGGTCCTCCCGCTCCACCCGCAGGCCGGTCTCCTCGGCGACCTCGCGGACGGCGGCGTCGGTGAAGTCGCCGCCCTCCTCACAGGAGCCGGCCGGGAGCTCCCAGACCCCGGTGTCCGCGCGCTGCTGGAACAGTCCGCGGCCCTCGGCGTCGATCAGAAGCACCTGTGCGCCGGGCACCAGCAGCGTCCTGGAGCCGACCTGCCGGCGCAACGACCAGATGTAGGAACCCGTGTAACTCATCGTGTGCGTGTCGCCTTCGTCGCAGTCCATGCGCCCCACGGGCGCGTCAGTGCGCAGCGTGTCACGCCCCTTCCGGATCACCGGGCTCCTCGGCCAGCCAGCGTGGCATGGCCTCCGGCGTCTCCAGCAGCCACCGCACGTACCGGTCCACGCCCTCCGGGACCCCGATGCGGGCCTGCCAGCGCAGCAGCTCGCGGGAGCGCTCGACACAGGCGTAGCCGCCGAGCGGATCGCCCTCGGGGCGCGGGGTGACGATCCGCCGCGATCCGGGGAAGTACGGGGCGATCAGATCGGCCACCTCGCGGACCGAAGTGGGCCGGCCCGTACCGATGTTGACGGTCTGCCCGGCCATCTGTTCCTCGGTCAGGGCGAGCGCGGTGGCCTCGGCGATGTCGTCGACGTGGACGAGGTCGCGGACCTGGTTCCCGCCGCCGTTGAGCCGCATGGGCCGGCCGAGGCGCGCCTGGAGCGAGAGCCAGGGCACCATCCAGGAGTGGCTGCCCGGTTTGGGGATCTGGGGCTCGCCGTACACGGAGAAGTAGCGCACCACCGCGTACTCGGTACCGCTGGTGGCACCGAGCATCAGGCGGGTCTGGTGCTCGGCCCAGAGCTTGCCGTTGGCGTACACGGACACCGGGTCGAGCGGCATGTCCTCGTGGAAGACCTGCGGCCCCTCGACACCGGGCGCGCCGTTGCCGTACACGGACGCCGAGGAGACGAGGACGAGCCGGCGGACCGGGAACCGCGCGGCCTGCTCCAGGACGACCTGGGTTCCCTCGACATTGGCGCGGAAGGCGATGTCCGGACGCCGGGTGCAGGCCGCGACGTCCGCGTAGGCGGCCGCGTGGACCACGAAGTCGGCGTCCCGCAGCAGCGCCCCGACGGTGTCGGCGTCGCGGATGTCGCCGACGACCAGCCGTGCGCCGCTGCGCGCGACGCCGAAGGTCTCGTGGCCGGACTCGGGGTAGGCGTCCATGCGGTCCAGGACGGTGACGGCGCATCCGGCGCTCCGGAGCAGCGCGACCAGTCTGCTGCCGACGAGTCCGCCGCCGCCGGTCACGACGACGCGGGCATCGCGGAGCTTGTCGAGCCGGGAGCGGACGGTCTCCTCGGCGGCGACAGTGGTCGGGTGGGATAACGCAGGCATGAAAGCCTCTTTCCGGCGTCGGGGAGATGCACGCGGTTCATGGACCCGGCGTGCCGGGCCCAGCATCCATGGGCCCGTCGTCCGCCTGCCAGAGGGCCATTTCGGCACTCTTGCGGGCCGTCGGCACCGCCCGTACTGTCCGAATCCGGCTGGCGGACGGGCTCCGGACGGATGCTCCGGTGCGGTCCGGGCCGATCCGGACAGAGGGAGGACGTATGGCACGCCAACGGCTCAGCGCGGTGGTCATGACCCATCCCAGACGCCGGGCGGCGGCCGAGAAACTGGCCCTGAGCGCGCCTTCCGGCCTTCTGCGGGTCGTCATGGACCCCGACCCCACCGGCACTCCGTCGGTGCTGCGCACCGCTCTCGCCGCTTGGTCGGCGATCGAGGAAGGGGCCACACATCAATTGGTGGTCCAGGACGACATGGTGTTGTCCGAATCCTTCCTGGACCGGGTCCGGCTCGCGATCGAGGAGCTGCCCGACGCGGCGCTGGCCCTGTTCGCCCTCTGGGACTCCCGCAACGGGGCGGCCGTCCGGCTGGGGGCGATGGCGGGCGCCCGCTGGGTGGGTGCCGTCAACGAGTACTTCCCGTGCGTGGCGATCGTGCTGCCGCGCCGGATCGCCGAGGGATTCGTCGCCTATGGCAGGCAGCGGCTCGGCGGCTGGCCCGACGACATCCTGATGCACCGGTATCTCAGCGACCTCGGTGTTCCGCGCTATGTCGCCGTGCCCAGTCTCGCCGAGCACGAGGACCGTGGCTCGATCTCCGGGAACGCCTTCCGCGGCCCGCGCCGCTCGGTCTGTTTCGTACCGGAGGACCGGCCCGGGAAGGAGGGCGCGACCCTCACCGGTCTGTCGGTGCTGCCGTTCTTCAAGCACGGCGTCGCGCAGTGCGCGGTACGGGTCCCGGGCCCCGGCCCGGAACGGTGGCTGCACCTGGACGCCGAGCAGTACCTCACCGGTGCCGGACTGCCCGCCGCGCTGCTGCGCCCGCCCGGCGCCGCGTCGGCCGAGGCCGATGTGCGAGGGACCTGGCTGACGGCTCTGGCCATGGGCTTCGAGGCCGCCCACACCGGACTCGCCGCACCGCCCGCTGCCTCGGAGGCGTACGCGGAGGCGGTGGCGACGATCGGCCCGGGCGGCATCAGCAACGCCAGTACGGAGGACCACATCGCACGCCGCCGCGAGCCCCTGGCCGAGGTGGCGCGGCGGGCGCTGCTGGCCGGGCACGAAGCGGCCGCCGAGCACCGCGCCCGCCCGCGACGGCCGGGCGGCCTCGTCTGGCGCGGGGCGGCGACCCCGCTCGGCGAACATCTCGTGCGCAGGCTGGCCGACCGGCACGAGCGGTCCGCCGCCGTGATCGATCTGACGCGGCTGCAGGGCGCCGAACGGGAGGTGACGGTCCATCCGCAGGGCGCCCCGGCCCCGTACCGCCTGCGCGTGGGTGAGCTGTACGGTCCCGGCTGCTCGCGCCGCACGCCGATCGGCCGCATGGTGTGGGACGCGCTGCGCAGCCACCCGCTCGCGGCCGAGGGCGATCCGGACGCCGAGGTGTGGCCCGTGCACGTGAACGACCTCGCCGACGCGATCGGGGCGGTGCTGCGTGCCCGGCCGGAGCACCACGGCATCACGGTCGTCGCCGGGAAACCGTGCACGGCCGCCGAACTGGCGCAGGCCGTGCACGGTGCGGTACGGCCCGTGCCGGTACGGGCCGTGCCGGACGCCGAGCCCGGGTGGCACACTCCGGCCGGCACGGTGCGGCCCCCCGGCTGGACTCCCGCGACGGGCCTGGCACGTGGGCTGCACTCCTTCGCCCAGTGGCTCGCCTACGAGGGAGTGCTGCTCGAATCGGACTGACCCGTCACCGGGCGGTCCGGGGCGGCCCGCTCAGCCGAGGACGAGTTCGGGCTCGTACAGGTCCAGCCACGTGGCGAGGTCCAGGGTGCGTTCCAGGCCGCGGCGGGAGGCCGCGGTGATCTGCGGCGCGCCGTGGTCGGCGGCCTTGCGGAGGCGGTCGCGGTCGATGAGGTCGAAGACGCGGTGGTCCGGGCGGGCGAGCAGTGCGCGTGCCTGCTCCTGCAGCGCGACGGCGTACTTGGGGTCCTGGGTCGACGGATAGGGGCTCTTCGTCCTGTCGTACACCGAGCGGGGCAGTACATCGGCGGTGGCCTCGCGCAGCAGGCTCTTCTCCCTGCCGTCGAAGGACTTGAGGGCCCAGGGCGCGTTGTAGACGTACTCGACGAGCCGGTGGTCGCAGAACGGCACCCGGACCTCCAGGCCGACCGCCATGCTCGCGCGGTCCTTCCGGTCGAGCAGGACGCGCACGAACCGGGTCAGGTGGAGGTGGCAGATCCTGCGCATGCGGTACTCGAAGTCGCTCTCGCCGGCGAGCCGTTCGATGCCGGCGACGGCGGTCTCGTAGCTGCTGCGGATGTATGCCTTCAGGTCGAGGGCGCGGCCGAGGTCCTCGCGGAGCACCTCCGAGTCCTCGCCGAAGTCCTCGGCGTGCCGTACCAGCCAGGGGAAGGTGTCGGCGTTGCGGGCCCGTTCGTCGAAGAACTGGAGGTAGCCGCCGAAGACCTCGTCGGCGGATTCGCCGGACAGAGCGACGGTCGAGTGCTCCCGGATGGCCCGGAAGAGCAGATAGAGCGAGGCGTCCATGTCGCCGAAGCCCATGGGCAGGTCCCGGGCCCGGATCATCCGGGCCCGTACCTCCGGGTCGGCGAGGGTGTCGGGGTCGAGCACGATGTCCCGGTGGAGGGTGCCCGCCTGCTGGGCCACGTCGTGCACGAACGGGGTGTCGGGGGTGGTGCGCAGTTCGTCGGCGACGAAGTTCTCGGTGCGTCCCACGAAGTCGACGGCGAAGGTGCGGACCTTCTCGCCGCTCTCGGCGAGCTGCCGGGCGGCGAGTGCGGTGACGGCCGACGAGTCGAGTCCGCCGGAGAGCAGGACGCAGCGGGGTACGTCGGAGACCAGCTGGCGGCGCACGATGTCGTCGAGCAGCGACCGTACGGTGGCGACCGAGGTGTCCTGGTCGTCGGTGTGCGGGCGGGTCTCCAGCCGCCAGTAGACGTGCCGGCGCAGGCCGCCGCGGTCCACGGTGACGACCGTGCCGGGCTCCACCTCGTGCATGCCGTCCCACACGGCGTGGCCGGGGGTCTTGACCACGGTGAAGAGCTCCCGCAGCCCGTCGAGGGTGACCCGGGGCCGGGCCAGCGGATTGGCGAGGACGGCCTTGGGCTCCGAGCCGAAGAGCACACCGTCGGAGGTCGGCCAGTAGTAGAAGGGCTTGACGCCCATCCGGTCGCGGATCATGACGAGCCGGTCGTGGCGGCCGTCCCAGATCGCGAAGGCGTACATGCCGTTGAGCCGCTCGGCGAGGGCCTCGCCCCACTCCAGGTAGCCGCGCAGCACCACCTCGGTGTCCGAGTCGGTGGTGAACCGGTGCCCGCGGGCGGTCAGTTCGTCACGGAGTCCGGTGTAGTTGTACGCCTCCCCGGAGTAGACCAGCGCGACCGTTCCCTCCGGTGTGTCGACGGTCATCGGCTGGCGCCCGCCGGGCAGGTCGATGATCGCGAGCCGCCGGTGTCCGAGCGAGGCGTGAGCGGCGGTCCAGGTACCCCGGTCGTCGGGGCCCCGGCAGGACATGGTCTGCGTCATCGCGTCCAGTTTCGCGACCTCCTCGGCCGCCCGCAGATCACGGTCGAAGGAGACCCAGCCGGTGATGCCACACATATGCGTCCTCCCGATCCGGTACCGCCCGGGAGCCTCGTACGCACGGTGCCGCCCGCATCCCGGGCGGTGTGCCGAGGTGGAGCCCGGCAGAACCAGTTGTATCTAGCATCTATATTACGAGCGTCCACCCGGGATTGCCTGCGGTCAACACGACCGTTACGTGGACGGGAAGGCGCACCTGCCGCTTTCGGCCGCGGCTTTCCGCTTCCCGTACGGGGCGCCGTGCCCCGGATCCCTTGTGGGAGCGGCCCGTGGGCCCGGCGGGGGTGCCGATCCGGCCATCGGTAAAGACTTGCTCAACCCGGGGTCGGCCGGTGGGGTGGACCGGCCCGCGCGCCGCGGTCCCCCGGCGTTCCGCCGGCACCGCGGCGCCCGGACCGGGTCCGGAGGCTGCTAGACGATCCCGTCGGTCATCCCTGCGGTGACGGCCCACCGCTCGTGGTCGCGCCAGGCTCCGTCGATGAAGAGAAAGTCCGGCGAGAAGCCTTCGAGGCGGAAGCCGGCCCGGCGGACGAGGGCGAGCGAGCCCTCGTTACCGGGCTGGATGTTGGCTTCGAGGCGGTGCAGACCGAGCGGCCCGAAGGCGTACCGCAGGACGAGGCCGAGACCTTCGCCCATCAGGCCGCGTCCTGCCGCGTGGGCGAAGGCCCCGTATCCGAGCGCACCGCACCGGAAGGCTCCGGCGACGATGTTGTTGATGTTGATGAATCCCGCGATCGCGCCTGCGGGTCCGCTCCCGTCGCCGCGTTCGCAGACGAGGAAGCCCGCCCTCGTGGGGTCCTCGGCCAGCCGGCCCGCGTAGGCGGCGTACGCGCGGATGTCGTCGGGCGGGAAGAGCCAGGGACGGTGCAGGTCCCGGCTCTCCCGCGCCCGGGTGGTGAACTCCTCGGCGTCGGCCTGCGTGAAGGGGCGGATCGCCGCGCGCCGCCCCTCGGCCAGATAGTCGCTTTCAGGCATCCGGCAACCCTAGGGCCTGCGGGCCCCGGCCCCTCCCGAACCCGGGCCCGGCCGTTCATGACACGGCCGGGGGCACGGGCACCCGGGCGACCGCGACCTCGCCGGTCGACGGATCGCCGTGGTTGTGGAGGACCGCGGTGCCGTCGGGCGTGAACACCGGGTGCGGATGCCGGGGGTGCCGGTCGGCCGACGTCCGGGCCAGGGCCGTCCGGGCGCCCGTGGCGATGCCGATGGTCCAGAACCGGTCCGGGGCCTCCCGGGCGGGGGCGCGGGGCCTTCGTCGCGGAGCGGGGCACGCCGCCGGCCGGCACCGGAGCCGGGGCCCGTGAACGCCCGACCGCCCGCATGACGCACGGGAGCGGAACCCACCGGTCGGCCGTGCTCGACGGCCACGCGCGATTTCGCGCGGGCCTGTCCGCGGGTGGTCGGGTCCGGACGGGCCCGGCCCGCCCAACCCGGCCCGTCCGCGTCACTTCAGACGGCCACCGACCACCGGAAGCTCCAGCACTCCGGTGTCCTCCGGCGCGCTGACCACGGTGACCGGCTTGATTCCCCGGTTGCCGAAGTACGCGCCGTCGCTCGCCGCGATCACGAATTCGAGCCGGTGGCCGGCTTCGTACCGGTGGACGATGCCCGGGAGCTGCACGGTGAACGAGCGGGTGACGTCCGGCACCCGGACCGGGGAGACCAGCCGGTTCACCAGTGTCCTGCCGCCGTCCGGGGCCACGTCGTAGACCTTGGCGAACAGTACGAGCCTGTCGGCGGCGTCGCCGCTGTTCTGGACCCGCTCCGTCTTCGGCGAGACGACCTTCAGGGTGGCCTTCGGCGCGCCGACCACATCGACGGGCGACGTCAGCGGGGCGCTGGTCCAGCCGAGGTAGGTACCCTTGGTGTCGTAGGGCTTGGCGTCGGGCAGTCCGAGGATTCCGGCCAGCGAGCTCTCCGAATGACTGGTGGGAATCAGCCAGTTCGCGTACTGGCGGCTGCCCCGGGTGACCTTGGACCGGTTGTCGACGAGCTTGCCGTCGCCGGACAGGTACACCTTCTGCGAGAGGGCCGGTACGGAGCCGGCGGTGCCGTAACCGCTCTGCCAGTCGCGGTAGTACGCGAAGTCGGGCCCGGTGTCGGTGTTCTTCCGGTGCTGGAGATAGCGGTCGAACCAGGCGAGGACGCGTTGTCCCACGTAGCTGGTCTCCAGGTTGCCCTTGCCCAGGTCGAGTTCACCGGGTACCTGCCCGCCGCTGTGGCCCCAGGACTGCCAGATCATCTTGGCCGTGGTGCCCTGCGCCTTGAGGGTCTCGTACGTGGCGGTGGCCTCGTTCAGGTTGAACAGGCTGTCGGTCTGGCCCTGGACGAGCAGTGTGGGGGCCTTGACCTTGCCGAGGTAGTCGACGGGCGAGACGCTGCGCGCGTAGTCGAGCATCTCGGCGGTCCGGTCGGCCGGGTAGCGGCCGGAGTTGAGCAGCCGGATGGTGTCACAGGCCCGGGACGCGAAGTGGAGGCAGCCGAGGCTGTTGAACCGGGACGGGTCGAGGCTCGCGTCGAGGACCGTCTGCCCCTCCCCCATCAGGTAGAAGCCATTGGTCCACTGCCACTTGAAGACCCCGGCGGTGTCGGACGAAACACCCTTGCGCGTACCGGCGTTGTTCGGGGCGAGGGCGTACGCCAGGTCGTTCCAGGTGATCAGCGGTACGAGGGCGTCGATGCGGCGATCGACGGCCGCGGTGGCCATCTGGACGGCGCCGCCGTACGAACCGCCGATCATGCCGACCCTGGGGTCGCCGCCGCCGTCCCGCGTGACGTAGTCGGCCCTGGTCCCGTCGTCGGCGGCGCGGGTCCCGGCGAGGAAGTCGATGAGCCCGGCGGCCGCCTTGCCGTCGACGGCCGGGTCGTCGAGGGTGATGAGACAGCCCGACTTGCCGAAACCGAGGCCGGAGTAGACGAGTCCGACATAGCCGCGGGAGGCGAAGGCCCTGCCGATGGCGTCGGTCGAGCCGTCGGACTTGCTGCCGCCGAATCCATTGGTGGCGAGTACGGCGGGAGCCGGGTGCCGCGCGTCGACCCCGGCGGGGCGGTACAGATCGGCGTCGACGGTGCAGGAGCGGCCGCCCGCCTGGAGGGTGAACTTCAGCGGGACGACGGTGTACGGGGACTGCTCGGCAGCGGTCGCCCGTGCCGCACCGGTGAGGACCAGCGGTGCGGCGAGCGCGGCTCCGGCCACGTAGGCGGCCGACTTCCGGGAGAACGTCCGATAGCCGGACCGGGGGCGGGAAACAGCACGCGACACGAGGACCTCCACACCGAGAGCACCTTACCAACCGGTAAGTAATGAGCGCGCTCATGCTGTGACACGTGTCATAGTGCTGTCAACGCTCAGGTCGGCGTTTCCTGAACGATGCTCAACTTCTTTACGATGCGCCGCCGTTCAGCTCAGCGCGGGCACCTCGACGGTGAGTGTGGCGGGGCCGCCGCCGGCCGGGGCGTCCAGCACGGCGGGCACACCGAGCGGAATCGTCAGCGTCGTCGGTCCGTGCCCGAAGCCCAGCTCCTCCACCACGGGCACGCCCAGCGGGCCCAGCCGGTCGGCGAGCACCGCCCGGACCTTCTCGTACGGGCCGCAGCCCGCCCAGGAGCCGCAGGCCACCCCGGCCACGCCGTCGAGCGCACCGGCCCGCAGCAGCTGGGTGAGGATGCGGTCGATGCTGTACGGGTCCTCCGTGGTGTCCTCGATCACCAGCAGCCCGCCCCGGGCCGAGGTCCGGACGTGCGGGGTACCGAGTTCGGCGGCGAGCAGGCTCACACAGCCGCCGTAGGTGATCCCGCGGGCCCGGCCGGGGACCAGCGCCCGCGCGGCGGGCAGGCCGAGGGTCCGTACCGATTCGGGCTCGAACAGGGTGGCCCGCAGGGACTCCTGGGTGTCCGGGTCCTTGAGGAAGGTCTCGGTACCGGCCATCGGTCCGTGCAGGGTGGCGAGCCCCACGCGCCGCGCGAACGCCTCGTGGAGCACGGTGATGTCGCTGTAGCCGATGAACACCTTGGGCCCGGCCGCGCGCATCGCCGCCCAGTCGACCAGGTCGACCATCCGGTGCACGCCGTATCCGCCGCGGGCGCAGATCACCGCGTCCACGGCCGGATCGCACCAGGCCTCCTGAAGGTCCCTGGCCCGCGCCTCGTCCGTGCCGGCGAGGTAGTCCAGCTCGGGGTGGACCGCACGCGCGTGCGGTGCCTCGACGGGCTCCAGGCCCCAGCCGCGCAGTACGTCCAGGCCCGCAACCAGCCGCTCGGCGGGCACCGGGCCGCTCGGTGACACCACGGCGATCCTGGCTCCCGGGCGCAGCCGGGCCGGGCGGGTCAGCGGTACGAGGGTCACTTCTTCAGCTCCAGCCGCGGTACGTCGGTGCGCTCGATCCCGAAGGTCTGTGCGTACAGGGAGAGTTCGGCCTCCAGCGCGCGGATCATGGTGTCGGCGCGCCGGAACCCGTGCCCCTCACCCTCGAAGGTGAGATAGGCGTGCGGGACGCCGCGTCCGTCGAGCGCGGCCAGGAACCGCTCGCACTGGACGGGCGGGCAGATCGGGTCGTCCAGTCCCTGGAGCAGGAGGAAGGGGGTGGTCAGCCGCTCGGTGCGGCCGGCCGGCGAGCGTTCGCGGTAGCGCTCGGGGACCTCGGCGAGCGAACCGACCAGGGACTCCAGATACTGCGACTCGAAGTCATGGGTCTCGTCGGTGCCCCAGCCGGTCAGGTCGAGGATGGGGTAGATGATCGTCCCGCAGGCGTAGACGTCGGTACCGGTCAGCGAGGCCGCGGTGGTCCAGCCGCCGGCGCTGCCGCCCCGGACGGCCAGCCGCCGCCGGTCGGCCGTGCCCTCGTCGGCCAGCGCCGCGGCGACGGCCGCGCAGTCCTCGACGTCGACGACACCCCACTGTTCGCGCAGCCGGTTGCGGTAGGCCCTGCCGTAGCCGGTGGAGCCGCCGTAGTTCACCTCGGCGACACCGATGCCGCGCGAGGTGAAGTAGGCGATCTCCAGGTCGAGTACGAGCGCGGCGTGGCCGGTCGGGCCGCCGTGCGCCCAGACCACGTAGGGAGGCCGTTCGTCCTCGGGGCCGGACCGGTCGGGACTGCGCGGCGGGTAGACGTGGGCGTGGATCTCGCGTCCGTCGGGGCCGGTGAAGGTGCGGTTCTCGGGCCGGGGGTAGTACGCGGGGTCGACGGCGTCCTGATGCGGTGCGCCGATGACACGGGTGCGTCCGGTCGCGGTGTCCAGCTCCACCACCTCGAACGCGCTGTGCGGGCTCGCCGCGACGCCGACGACCCGGCTGCCGTGCACGGCGAGTGTCTCGGCCCATTCGGTCCAGTCCCCGGCGACGTCGACCAGCTCGCCGGTCTGCGGGTCGAGGATGCCGAGCGTGGTGGTGCCCTTGCCGTGGATGGTGGCGATCAGGCCGTTGTCCAGCGGCCTGAACCAGCTGAGCCCGATCTTCCAGAGCGGTCCGGCGAACTCCTGCTCCCGGGGGCAGAGCGCTACGGCACCCCGGTGCGGATCGGCGCGGTACAGATTCCACCAGCCGCTGCGGTCACTGGCGAAGAGCAACTGCCCGTCGGTCCCCCATTCGATCTGCGGCACCGACTCCTCGGGGCCGCCGCCGACGGACCGGGGGCGGTCGAAGGTGCCGTCCCCGGTGACGTCCGCGAGCATCACCTCGGTGCCGTCCCACGGCATCCGGGGATGGTCCCAGGCGATCCAGGCGGCCTGCCGTCCGTCGGGCGAGAGCTTCGGCCCGGTGACGAACCGGTGGCTGTCGTCGGTGAGTTCACGTACCGCCGAGCGGTCGTCGGCGGCCGAGCCGTCCAGCGGCACGGCGGCGATCACCCGGCGCAGTTCGGTGGGGCCCTCGCCGGTGAACTCCTCCAGGACGCACCACACTTCGCCCCGGTCGGGGTGGAGCTGCGGGTCGGCCCAGCGCAGCCCGCCGCCGACGGCCGAGACCGGGGTGAGCGGCCGGGGCCCGTCGGGCCCGTCCGGGGCGTAGGCGTAGAGCCGCTGGTCGGCGAAGTGGACGAAGACGATCAGCGGGCCGCCCTCGGCCCGCCCGGTCCCGGCCCAGGGCACTCCGCCGTACTCGATGACCCGGCTCCGCACGTTCCACGGCGCGGGCAGCACGCAGTCGGTGCTCCCGTCCGCGCGGCGGCGGATCAGGGCGCGGCGGCCCGCCTCGGCGGGGCGCGGCTCCGTCCACCACACCTCGTCGCCGACGGCGCCGGCATACTCCGGGCGGCCGTCGCGGGAAGCGGCGAGCGCGGCGTCGATCGGCGACGGCCAGGTTCCGTAGGCCCCGGTGGGCAGCATGGTCGATTCCCCCTGTTGCGGTCAGGCAGTACGCAGATAGTGGTCGAGCACACGGACGCCGAAGTGCAGTGCCTCGACGGGGACGCGTTCGTCGACGCCGTGGAACAGCGCCTGGTAGTCGAATCCAACGGGCAGTTTCAGCGGTGAGAAGCCGTAACCGGTGATGCCGAGCCGGGAGAACTGCTTGGCGTCCGTGCCGCCCGACATGCAGTACGGCACGACGTGACCGGCCGGGTCGAAGCGTTCGATCGCGGCGCGCAGCCTGGCGAACGTCGGCGAGTCGACCGGTGCCTGGAGCGGGACCTCGCGGTGGTGGAACTCCCAGTCGATGTCGGGACCGGTCAGCCGGTCCAGGGTGGCGTGGAACTCGTCCTCGCCGCCGGGCACCATCCGGCCGTCGATGAAGGCGGTGGCGTGGCCGGGGATCACATTGACCTTGTACCCGGCCTCCAGCATGGTCGGGTTGGAGCTGTTGCGGACGGTCGGTGCGACCAGGTCGGCGGCTGGGCCGAGCTTGCCGAGCAGTTCGTCGACGTCGAAGCCGGGGGCGTCGAGGTCGGGGTGGATGCCGTGCAGCGCGGCGAGTTCGGTGAGCGCGGCGCGGACCGTCGGGGTGAGCCGGACGGGCCATTCGTGCTCGCCGATCCGGGCGACGGCGGCGGCGAGCGCGCTGACCGCGTTGTTCTTGTTGACCTTGGAGCCGTGGCCGGCCTTGCCGTGCGCGGTGAGCTTCAGCCAGGCGGTGCCGCGCTCGCCCGCGGCGATCGGGTAGAGCGGCAGGTCCGGTCCGGCGTGGAAGGTGAAGGCGCCGGATTCGCTAATGCCCTCCGTGCAGCCTTCGAAGAGCCCGGCGTGCCGGTCGGCGAGGAAGCCGGAGCCGTCGTCGGCGCTGGCCTCCTCGTCGGCGGTGTACGCGATCACGATGTCGCGGCGGGGCCGGACCCCGGCCCGGGCCCAGGCGCGTACGACGGCCAGGACCATGGCGTCCATGTTCTTCATGTCGATGGCCCCGCGCCCCCAGACGACGCCGTCGCGGACCTCGCCGGAGAAGGGGTGCACGCTCCAGTCGGCCGCCTCGGCCGGGACCACGTCGAGGTGACCGTGGACGAGCAGGGCGTCGGCGGACGGGTCGGTGCCGGGAATCCGCGCGACCACATTGGTGCGTCCGGGGGTCCGCTCCAGCAGGGTGGGTTCCAGTCCGGCGGCGGCCAGCCGCTCGGCGACGTACTCGGCGGCCGGGCGTTCGCGGCAGTCGCCGTCGCCTCGGTTGGTGGTGTCGATCCGGATCAGTTCGGAGGTGAACGTCACCGATTCGTCGAGCGCCTGCTGGTCGACGCTCTCCTGGGGACCGGTCGCCTCAGCCATACTGCTCCTCCACGGCGGACGACACGATCGTCGTCACCGCCTTGAACGTGCGGATACCTTCGTACATCGTCGCGCTGGTGTAGGAGACGCGCCGTTCGCCGCTGGGCGCCACGCCGGGGACGACGGTGGCCGCCTGGGCCAGGTGCTCGGCGTCGAACTCCAGCTCCACGGTGAAGGGTCCGCCCTTCACCGGTGTGTGCCGCACGGCGAGCGCGGTGGCCGCCTTGGCGGCGGCGCGGATGTCGGCGGCGGTACGGGCCGGGGTGCGGCAGACCGCCGCGTACCGCGACACGTAGTCCTTGACCGCGACCTTGCGGGCCCGGGGGGCGTAGCCATCGGCGTCCACACAGGTCAGGTCGTCGCCGGTGACGAGGACGACGGGCACCCCGTATTCGGCCACGACATGTGCGTTGAGCAGTCCCTCGCTCGCGCGGGTGCCGTCGAGCCAGACCCCGGTGATCGAGTTCGCCAGATAGGTGTGGGCGAGGACCCCCTCCGCGCCGGCGCCCGTGTGATAGCCGACGAAGGCGATGGCGTCGACGTCTCCGTGCTGGATTCCCTCGACCATGGAGAGGGACTTGTGCCGGCCGGTGAGCATCTGGACCCGGTCGTCGAGCCGCTCCAGCAGGAGATTGCGCATGGACCAGTGGGCCTCGTTGACGAGGACCTCGTCGGCGCCGCCGTCGTAGAAGCCGAGTGCCGCCGCGTTCACGTCGGAGGTGAACATGGCACGGCACCGCTCCCATTGGGGAGTGCCCGGCAGCACGTCGCCCGGCCACGTCACACCGGTGGCGCCTTCCATGTCCGCGCTGATCAGGATCTTCATGCCGGGCCACGGTACGCGCCCGTGAACCGGCAGGCCAGAGCCACAGAGACGTTCAATGGTCCAGTCCTCCGAAGAGAGTGCGACGCACACCCCGAACAGGTGCATCACGGACATCCACACGGGGTCCCACCGGGCGCTCCTTGACACTTTCCACTACCCCAGACCATGATTCCATTAATTGACTAATGGAATTGAGGCGAAGTGCATGGCAGACGCATTCACTCCGGACGGCGCCTTGGGCGCATGGGCCCTGGAGGCCCGTGGCCTGGGTAAGCGCTACGGTCGAGGCTGGGCGCTGCAGGACATCTCGTTCCGGCTGCCGGCCGGCCGGATCTGCGGTCTCGTCGGCCCCAACGGCGCCGGGAAGAGCACCCTGCTGGGGATCGCGACCCGTCAGGTCCAGCCCACGGAAGGTGACCTCCGGATCTTCGGCGTGCCCGTGGACGACCCCGAGGTGATGCCCAAGTTCGCGTTCCTCGGGCAGGACAAGCCGCTGTTCAAGCGGTTCACCGTGGCCGAGACGCTGCGCATGGGCGCCGAGCTCAACCCCGGCTGGGACATGGCCGCGGCGGAGCGGATCGTGCGATCGGGCCAGGTTCCGATGGACGCCCGCGTCGGCACGCTCTCCGGCGGGCAGCGCACCCGCGTCGCGTTCGCGCTGGCCTTCGGCAAGCGGCCCGATCTGCTGCTGCTCGACGAGCCGATGTCCGACCTCGATCCGCTGGCCCGCCACGACATGAGCACCCTGCTGATGTCGGAGGCCGTCGAGCGCGGCACCACGGTCGTGATGTCCTCCCACATGCTCACCGAGCTGGAGGACATGTGCGACTACCTGCTCGTCCTCGCGGGCGGCAGCATCCGGATGGCGGGCGACGCGGACGCTCTCGTCCCGGCCCACGCGCTGGTGACCGGGCTCGCCACGGACGCGGACCCGACCGCCGCGCTGGCCCCACACACCGTGATCGAGTGCCGCGTCCAGGGCCGGCAGTTCCACGCGCTGGTGCGGACGAACGGCCCCCTGTCGGGTGACTGGGTGGTCTCCGAACCCAGCCTGGAAGAGGTGCTGCTGGCGCATCTCCGCTCGCCGGACGCGCCCCCGTTGTACACACCCGGTGCCCGTACCGAGGCCGAAGGGAGCCACACCTCATGAGCACCACCCTGACCGACGCCCCCCGCACCGGGCGCGCCCCGCGGCCCCGCATGCTGCGCGGGCTGAGCTGGCTCGTGGCGCGCCAGCACCGGGCCGCCCTGCTCAGCCTGCTCGCGGTGACCGTCCTCGGCTCGATCTGGATCGTCTACGAGCGCAGCCACATGAAGGACCTCCTGGAGGCCGCGGGCTGGCCGGGGAAGGAACTGGCGCAGCCGACGTTCGACTCGGACGGCGTGGGTCTCGTCATGACCGTGCTGGGCGGACTGCCGCTGATCCTCGCCGTCTTCATCGGTGCCCCACTGATCGCGGGAGACCAGGAGCAGGGCACCGCGCAGCTGGTCACCACCCAGTCCGTGTCACGAAGCCGCTGGGTGGCCACGAAGTTCGCCTGGGTCTACGCGGCCGTGCTCGTGACCGCCGCGGTGCTCTCGGCGCTGTTCACCTGGTGGTGGAAGCCCTACCGTTCGGTGTTCTCCAGCCAGTGGTCGGACGGGTCGGTGTTCGATGCCACCGGCCCGGTGCTCCCCGCGCTCTGTCTCTTCATGACCGCCGCCGGCATCACCATCGGTGTGCTGGTGCGCCGTGTCCTGATGTCCATGGCGATCACCTTCGTCTTCGCCGGGGCCGCCGGGGTCGCCTGGGACATGGTGATCGTCCACCTCGCCCCGACCCGCACGATCACCTACCCGCTCGCCTCCGACATGCCCGCGCGGCTCCACGAGTCGCTGGAGGTGGACCGCTGGATCGGTTCCGCCGACGGCCATCTCTACGGCTGGGGCCTGTGTGCCAAGACGACCGAGGCGGCCTCCGACGCGTGCGTCGAGGAGCACGGCATCGTCAACAATGTGTACGAGTACCTCGGCTTCGACCAGATGCCGGCCATGCAGTGGACCGGGGCGGGCATCCTGCTCGCGGGCACCGCCGTACTCACCGCGTTCGTCCTGTGGCGGGTGTCCCGTCGCCCCCTCTAGGACCCGCCACCGCGGGTCCACAGGGTTCCGGCAGTCGAAGGGGAGGTGAAGGCAGTGGTCGTGTTCCGTATCGACCGGCGCAGCGGAGTGGCGACGTACCTCCAGATCGTGCGGCAGGTCGAACAGGCTCTGCGCATGGGCGCCCTGGAGGAGGGTGACCGGCTGCCCACGGCCGCTCAGGTGGCGGCCGACACCAAGGTCAACCCGAACACCACCCTCAAGGCGTACCGCGAGCTGGAGCGCGCGGGCCTCGCCGAGGTCCGGCAGGGGGCGGGCACCTTCATCACCCGCTCCCTCGTCCCGCCCCAGGCCGCCGCCGACTCCCCCTTGCGCGCAACACTCGTCGAGTGGCTGGACCAGGCACGGGCGCAGGGGCTCAGCGGCCAGGAGGCCGACGCCCTGTTCCGGTCGGCCTTCGCGGCGGTGTATCCGGCCGACGCCGGCTGAGGCGCGGCGCCGTACGCCTCGTGGACGAGGAGCGGCCGGCCCCGGGTGGGGGCCGGCCGTCGTCATCACGGTGCGGGGTAGTCGCCCGTGGCACCGTCGGTGCGTTCGCGCAGCAGGTCCGCGTGGCCGTTGTGGCGGGCGTACTCCTGGATCATCACCAGGTACACCCAGCGCAGGCTGACGGTCCGGCCGCGGCCGGCGTGCACGAAGGTCTCGTCGAGGCCGCGCCCCGCCACGGCGGCCCCGCACGCCTCGACCTCGGCGCGGTAGGCGGCGAAGTCGTGCTCGGCATGCGCGGCGTCGACGCCCTCGATGCCCTCGTCGCCGTCGCCGGGACCGGTGAAGACGTCGCCGATCGGCTCACCCGCGAAGCTCCGGCGGAACCACCAGCGTTCGATCTCCGCCATGTGCCGCACCAGGCCGAGGAGGGTGAGACCGGAGGGCTCGGCGGCGGTGCGGGCGAGCTGCGCCGGGGTCAGCCCGGCGCACTTGGTGAGCAGCGTCTCCCGGTGCCATTGGAGCCAGCCCTCCAGCATGACTCGCTCGTCCGCGGCGCCCGGGACGTTCAGCTGATCCCCGTCGGCCGTCGTACGTGCGATGCGGGGTGCAGTCCATGTCATGGCGGACATCCTCACACCACCGGGCCCACCGCTCAGGTCAGTTCGCGCAGGAGCGGTTCCGGGTCCGCGAGCAGGAACAGATGACCGCCGTCGGGGACGGTGCGCAGCTCGGCGCCGGGGATCTGCGCGTGCGCCCAGCGCGCCACCTCGACGGGGACGTTGCCGTCCGCCTCGCCGTGCAGGAAGAGGGTCGGTACGGAGACCGAGCCCAGCGGGTCCGGCAGCGGGCGGGAGTAGCCGACGAGGTCGGTGACGGCCGCGTCCACGCCCTGGCGCTCGCCCTCGGCGGTGTCCACCTCGGACAGGGCCCGGAAGGCGGGGGTGCTCATGATCAGCCGGTCGGAGCGGGGCCAGGCGTCGAGGTTCGGCTCGCGCCTGGTCCTCTTGAAGACGCCCTTCCCGGCGAGCATCGGCCGGGCGATCGCCGGGGCCCAGACGACGATCCGGTTCAGCCACTTGACCAGCGGGATCCGGTGCGCGTACGCCGAACGGGGCGCTCCGGGGACGGCGGCGCACGCGAGAATCAGCCGCGTGACCCGCCCGGGGTGCTTCTGGGCCGCCGAGAGCGCGTATCCGCCGCCGCCCGAGATCGCCACGAGCGTGGCCCGGTCGTGGCCGAGGTGGTCGAGCAGGGCCACGAAGTCGTCGTTCCAGCGGTGGAAGCCGCGACCGGGTACGGGATCCGTCTCGCCATAGCCCGGACGGTCCGGGAAGACCAGATGCAGGCCCGCGTCCGTCGCCGCCCGCCGCAGGGCGAGGCCTTCGTAGCGGCTGCCGGGGGTGCCGTGGAGCACGATCACGGGCGGGGCGGCGGGGTCGCCGTACGAGCAGTACGCGATGCGGCGCCCGCCCGGGACCGTCAGGCGGTGCGTCTCGGGCAGATCGGTCCCGGCCGGGCCGGTCCCGGGCCGCTCCGTCTCCGGCGTCTTCGGCAGGTCCTGCGGGGAGGGCGTCATCTCTGCTCCTCGTGGGATACGGGGGTGGCGGCAGCGGCGGCGATGCCGCCGATGAGGAAGTCGAGGCCGAAGGAGAACCGGCGGTCGTAGTCGTGGTGGTCCGCGAACACCGACGCGGCCCTTCGTTCCGGCGGCAGGTGGTGCAGTTCCAGATCGCCGCGGCCGAGGCGGATCGCCACATGGCCGGTGACGAAGTCGTGCAGGGTGCCGTACGCGTACGCGGCGGCCTCCTCGTCGAGCCCCGCGCCGCGCAGCGCCGCCACGACCCGGTGGGCGACGTCGTCGGCGCCGGGCCCGACGAGCGAGGCGCGGCGGTGCGCATCGAGGACGACGGGGTGCCGCATGAGCAGGTCGTGGAGGGTGTCCGCGAAGAGCCGGACGATGCCGCGCCAGTCCTCCGGCCAGTCCACCGACCGGGTCACCTCGCCGACGATCCGGGACACCAGTGCGTGCTGGAGCGCGTCGATGCCGCCCGTCGTGCGGTGGATCGCCATCGGTGACACGTGCAGCCGGTCGGCCAGCGCCCGGAAGCTCACCGCATCGAGCCCCTGGTCGTCGGCCAGTTCGGTCGCCGCGTCCAGGATCGCGCCGAGCGTCACCGCCCGGGGACGGCCGTTCTTGGGAGTGCTTGCCTTCTCGACCACCATGACCGCACCATATCGATACGCGTAACGAAACAGCAATGGGAGAACCCGTGACGGAGTTGCACGACCTCACCGCTCTTCAACTGGCCGCCGCCTACGAGCGCGGTGAAACGAGTCCGACCGAGGTGGTGGACCATCTGCTGGCCCGGATCGGGGACGGCGACCGGGTGGGGGCGTTCACCACCGTGTCGGCCGGTCCGGCCCGCACCGCGGCGGCCGAGGCCGAACGCGTCCTGCGCTCGTCGGACCGCGCCGGCCTGCCGCGCCTGTTCGGCGTACCCACCGCGATCAAGGACCTGGAGGCCACGGCAGGGGTGCGCACCACACTGGGCTCCGCACTGTTCCGCGACTGGGTCCCCGGGCACGACGACGAGATCGTCGAGGTCATGGCCGACGCCGGACTGATCAGCCTCGGCAAGACCACCGTTCCCGAGTTCGGGGCGGCCTGCTACACCGAGCCCGAGGTGTCCGCGCCGGCGCGCAGCCCCTTCGACCCGACCCGCAGCGCGGCCGGCAGCAGCGGCGGCGCGGCCGCGGCGGTCGGCGCACTGCTGGTGCCGATCGCGCAGGGCAGCGACACCGCCGGTTCGGTGCGCTCCCCCGCGAGCGCCTGCGGGGTGGTCGGGCTCAAGCCCAGCCGCGGGCTCGTCACCGCGGGCCCGGCCGGCAACGACGGGATGGGGCTCTCCGTACGGGGCCCGCTGGCCCGCACCGTGCGCGACACCGCCGCTTTCCTGGACGCGCTGACCACCCGTACCGGCGCCGGCACCGTGCATCCGCCCCGGGTCGAGAGCTACGAGCGGGCCTGTGACGCACCCGTGCCACGGCTCCGGATCGCGCTCGCCCAGGGATCGGTCTCGGGCTCCCCGGTGGATCCCGAGGTCGCCGCGGCCGCCGAGCTCACCGCCCGCACACTGGCCGGGATGGGCCATGAGGTGTTCGCCCGGGACCAGGCTCCGGACCCCGAGCTCACCGAGGGTTTCCGGGTGATGTTCACGGCCCTGGTCGGGTCCAGGACCATGGCGTTCGACGATGCGCTCCTGCGTCCGATCGTCCGCCATCTCCGTTCCTGCTCGATGAAGCTCACCTCGGCCGAACTGGCCGCCTCGATCGGTGTCGTGCAGGCCCGCGCCCGCGCCTGGGCGCTCGACCACGCGGACGCGGACGTGGTGATCACCCCGACCGTGACGACCCCGCCGACGCCGGTCGGCCGGCTGCGCGACGACGCGGACCCGGCGGCGGAGCTGGCCGCGATGACCGCGTTCACGGGCAACACCGTCCTGGCGAACGCCACCGGGTTCCCGGCCATCAGCCTTCCGCTGGGCTGGAGTTCGCAGGGCCTGCCGCTCGGGGTCTCGCTCACGGCCGGATGGGGCCGCGAGGATCTTCTGCTCGGTGTGTCGGCCCTGCTGGAGGAGGCCCTGCCATGGGCCCATCGCTACAGCGAGCGGGCCGAGGCGCGGACACCGGCGGCGGACCCGGCCTGACCGCCGCCGCCGGGCTCCGGGCGCGGTCCGGCTACTCGCCCCTGGCGCCGTCGATACGCTCCCGGAGCAGGTCCGCCTGGCCGTTGTGGCGCGCGTACTCCTCGATCAGGTGCGTGAGGATGTAACGCAGCGAGAACACCTCCTCGCCGTAACTCCCGGTGACATCGAGGGACTCGGCCGCTTCGACAGTGGCCCGGGAACGTGCGCACTCCTCGCGCCAGATCCTGAACGCCTCCTCGGTATCGGCGTCCGCCACATCGAACTCGGCGAACTCCCCGGGGTTCGGCCCGGGCCAGTGCGGCGGCGCCACCTCGTCGTTCAACACCCGCCGGAACCAGGAGCGTTCGACCTCGGCGAGATGCCGGACGAGCCCGAGCAGGGTCAGGTCCGAGGGGGGCACGGCCGCCTCCCTCAGCTGTGCTCCGGTGAGGCCCGCACACTTCATGGCCAGGGTCTCGCGCTGGTACTGGAGGAAGCCGCTCAGTGACGCACGCTCGCCGCCCACCTGCGGGGGCTTGTCCCTCGTGTCTTCAGGCATGGCGTCATCATGCCGAGCACGGCAGCCGCGCGCCCGCGATTTCCGCATCAGGATCGCCGCACTACCGCCGGTCCCCGTCCCGATGCTCGGCGAGCGCCAGCACGAACCAGCGTGACGGCAGCTCGACCCGGGTGCCGTCGGGCAGGAACTCGGTCTGGGCCAGGGCGGTCGCGCCGGCGGCCAGCGTGGTGAGGCCGGCCTCCTGGAGCAGTCGGCGGACCTCCTCCTCCGTGGCGCTCGCGGGCTTGAGCCCGTGGGCCAGGACCCGGCGCAGCTTCTCCGGCGGGCCGTCCGGGCCCTGCGCCACCTGCTGGAGCACATCCTTGGAGGCCGGGGTCGGCTCGACGACGAAGGCCCGTCCGCGCTCCCCCACCAGCGCCGCGACCGCCGCGGCGACGGCGGGCCGCGCCTCGGGCTCGCTCTGGTGGATCACCGCGCGCATATAGACGTTGGTGTCACCGATCCGCTTGCGCAGGGCCGCCACCGCGTCCGCGTCGACGAGGTCGAGCTGATCGAACTCGGCGACGCCTGCGGGGTCCGCGCGGCGGGCGTGCCCGATGGCCGCGTGCGAGAGGTCCACACCGATCGCGCGGGCGAACCGGGTGGCGAGGTAGCGGGTCTGGGTGCCGTTGCCGCAGCCGAGGTCGACGACCGGCAGCGAGGGATCGGCGTACGGCAGCAGCAGTTCGGTGTGGGGTATGGCGGTGAGGGAGGGGTCGGAGTCCCAGATCGCCTCGCCGGGTGTGTCCGAGGTGGCGGACCAGTAGCCCTCCCACGCCTCGCGGTATCGCTGTGACACGTCCATGCGCACTCCCGGGTCCGTTCGTCCAGCCGTGTGCTGTTCAGGACCGGACTACCGTCCCGGGACGGCCCCGGCAAGAGCGCGCACGGTATCCGGCCTCTCGGGGTGGCTCCTTCACCAGGTGTGCGACCGGGGGCGCGGGATCCCGCCGAGTGCCTGTTCGAACCAGACGGTCTTGCCGTGCGCCGTGGTGCTGGTGCCCCACTCACGGGCGAGGCTGCTCACCAGGAGCAGGCCGCGGCCGGACTCGTCGTGGGAGGCCGCGTCGAGCAGCGTGGCCGGGGCGGGTTCGTCGTCGCTGACCTCACACAGCAGAGCGCCGGTGCGGACCAGACGGAGCCCGATGTGATGGCTGCGGCCGTGCTTCACCGCGTTGGTCACCAGCTCACTGACCATCAGCTCCGCCGCCTCGACCGCGTCCGGCAGCTCCCAGTCGAGCAGCTTCCCTTGCACCAGGCGTCGCGCCCGTGCCACTTCACGCGGGTCCAGGGCGAGTTGCCATTCGGCGACATCGGCGTCCGGGATGCCGTTGAGCCGGGCCATCAGCAGGGCCACGTCGTCCTTGCGGCCGCCGCTCGGGTTCAGGGCCCGGATGATCGTGTCGCAGGCGTCGTCCATGGAGGCGGCGGGGTGGGCCGCCGAGGCGCAGAGCGCGGCGAGCCCCGCTCCGATGTCCTGGCCGCGGACCTCGACGAGGCCGTCGGTGCACAGGATCAGACGGTCACCCGGCCGCACCCGCACGGTCGCGGTCTCGAAGGCGACGCCGCCCACGCCGATCGGGGCGCCTGTGGGCAGCGTCAGGAGTTCGGCCCGGCCGTCCTCGGCACGGACGAGCACGGGCGGGATGTGCCCGGCATTGGCGATCTGGACCTCGGAACGGATCGGGTCGTAGACGGCGTAGAGACAGGTCGCCAGATGCTGCTCGCCGAGGCGCTGTGCCAGGTCGTCGAGGTTGCGCAGCAGTCGGGCCGGTGGCATCTCCATGGTGGCCATGGTCAGCACGGCGGTGCGCAACTGGCCCATCATCGCGGCGGAGTTGAGGCCGTGCCCCATGATGTCGCCGACGACGAGCGCGGTCCGGGAACCGGGCAGCTTCACCGCGTCGAACCAGTCGCCGCCGATCCTCCCGAGCCGGGCGCCGGGCAGGTAGCGGGTGGCGATGTCGCAGCCGGCCATCCGGGAGGGCACCTGGGGCAGCATGCTGTCCTGGAGGGTCTCCGCGACGTTCTCCTGGTAGGTGTACATGCGGGCGTTGTCGAGCACGAGCCCGGCGCGGGCGGCCAGTTCGGCGCCGGTGGTGCGGTCCATGTCGTCGAAGGGCTCGCGGTCCGGGCGGCGCATCAGGACCATGAAGCCGAGGACCACGTCGCGGGCCTTGAGCGGGACGATCAGCAGGGAGCGGTGGGTGATCAGCGGGCGCAGGTCGCGTTTCTCGAACTCGCCCGAGATCCGGTTGCTCATCTCCTCGGTGACGTGCGGGACGAGGACCGGTTCGCCGGTGACCATGCACTGGAAGAACGGGGTGTGTTCGGGGAAGGCGATCGACTCGCCGACCGGGACGGTGTCGTCCCAGCGGCCCGGTTCGTCGTTGTGCTCGACCCAGACGCGGTGCCAGACGGTGGTGACGTCGGGCGGCCCGTCGGGGAAGCCCTCGCCGGCCAGGACGGCGGCGCGCAGATGCGTTCCGGCGAAGTCGGTGAAGCGGGGTACGGCGGCGCTGGTGACCTCGCGGATGGTGCGTTCCAGGTCGAGGGAGGTGCCGATGCGGCCACTGACCTCGTTGAGGAATTCCAGCCGTTCGCGGACCGCCGCGTATTCGAGGTCCAGCTCGGGGCGGGGCGCGGAGCGCGCGGGCGGTCGGCCGGATTCGCTCCGCGGGTCCTGGGCGGGGTGCCGGGAGGTGCGTCGCGGCACGCCCCAGTCGGGGGTGACCGGGACCTGGCTGCGGTGGCTGAACTCCAGGACGGGATAGCCGAGTTCGAGGACCTGGGCGACGATTCTGGTGGCCTCGCCGACACTCATGCTGGGCAGGATCTCGGGCAGCCGGCCCGCGAGCTCCCGGTAGCCGGGGAAGTCGGTGTGGAGTGCGAAGGCGGGGGCTACCGTCCCGGTGTCCCGGCCGTCGCCCCCGCCCAGCCGGCCGGCGTCCGCGGCGAGCACCAGGAGGCGCTCGGCACCGGGGCCGACCAGGGGATAGGCCCACCACAGCACGTCGATCCGGCCGCGCTCCGGTTCGTCCAACCGGGCCCGGCCCGCCGCCGGGTAGGAGAGGCTCCCGCCCGGTGCGCCGTCGAGTTCGGGACCGAATCCGGCGCCCTCCTCCGCCCTGCCCAACACACCGGATACCGGCAGGAGTTCACCGGCGGGACTGCCGACCGCAGCCTGTCTGGTGACGCCGAAGAGCCGTCTCGCGCCGCTCGACCAGTGGGAGACGAGCCCGTCGCCGTCGACCACCGCGACGGCCAGCGGCACGCGGCCCGTCACGGCGTCGGACGGCAGTGGTGTCCGCTGCGTCGGAACATCGTGGTCCATGGGTGGAGGGCTCCTTCCCCACCGCAACGTTCTGCGGTTCGTGACTCCACGGTACGGCTCCGTGTCCGGCGCCCGCCGGTCATCGGCCCAATCGGCCCCGGGTGGTGCGCCGGCGCACCGGACGCGCATCCGGGGTCTCGCGGCGGGCCGGCCCGGCGGACCCCGGCCGTCCCGCCGCCTCCCCGACGGTCAGTCCTCGTGCCCCAGTTGGAGGTCGCGCTCGGTGCGTCCGCCGCCCGCGACCTGGAGGACGGTGGCGACCGGCGGGTACCCGGCCGCGATCACCGTGTACTCGCCGGTGGACAGGTCCACGAACCGGAAGGCCCCGTCGGGCCCGGTGGTGAGGGTGTCGACCACATTGCCCGCCGCGTCCAGGAGGGTGACCCGGGCGTCCTCGACGGGCCGGCCGCCGCTCGCCCGTACGATGCCGCGCAGCACCGCGCCGCCGGCGAGTTCGATGTCCTGCCGGGTCTCCCTGGCCGCCTGCACACTCACCGGCAGTGCGGCGGGCCGGAAGGCGGGGGCGCTGGCGGCGAGGGTGTACTCGCCCGCCACCAGCTCCGTGATCACATAGCCGCCCTCGCGGCCGCTGCGGGTGGACGCGACGACCTCGCCGCGGACATCGGTGAGGGTGACGGCTGCATCGCGCACCGGGATGCCGTCGGCGGTCAGCACGGCCCCGGCCAGGCGCCCGGCCCCGCCGAGCACCACATCGAGCTCGACGGGCCGTTCGCCGACGGTGACGCTGACGGCCTGCGGCTGGTGTCCGCCGGCCGCGGCGATGAGGACGTACGAACCGGCGCCGGGCACGCTCAGCGCGTACCGTCCGTCGTCACCGCTCGCGCCCCGTCCGACCTGTTGGCCCTGGACGTCGATGAGGGTGAGGGCGGCGCGCGGCACCTTCGTGCCGTCGGGGTGCTGGACGCTGCCGCACACCGGCACGCCCGACAGGTAGACGGGCGGCGGCACGGCGGCCTCGGTGGTCGTGGTGGTGCGTGCGGCCGGCACGGTCGCGGACTCGGCGTTTTCGGGGCTGTGGTGGGACACCAGCGGTTTCTCCTTGAGGAAGAAGGCGAAGAACAGGCCGAGCGCGAGCACCGGCACGAGGTAGAGGAAGATCCGCGGCATCGCGTCGGCGTACGCCTGGACATAGCTGTCGCGCAGCGCGGGCTCCATGGCATGGACCAGCTGCGGGGTGATCGACTCGGGGTCGGGCAGATCGGCGCCGGACGGCAGGCGGACGGCGAGCGCGTCCGCGAGGCGGCCGGCGAAGAGCGTTCCGAAGACGGCGGCGCCGACGCTGCCGCCGATCTGCCGGAAGTAGTTGTTGGCACTGGTGGCGGAGCCGATGTCGGCCGGCTCGACGGAGTTCTGCACGGCGAGCACCAGCACCGGCATGATCAGCCCGATCCCGATGCCGAGCACGGCCTGCGCGATGCTGTACTCGTAGCGCGGGGTGTCGGTTTCGAGGCGGGAGAGCAGCCACATCCCGACCGTCGAGACCGCGCCGCCGACGATCGGGTGGATGCGGTAGCGGCCGGTGCGGGAGATCATCTGCCCGGAGACGACGGACGCGATGACGATGCCGCCCATCATCGGGAGCATCAGCAGTCCGGATTCGGTGGCCGTGGCGCCGTCGACCATCTGGAGGAAGGTCGGCAGATAGCTGGCGGCGCCGAAGAGCCCCACCCCGACGACCGCCCCGACGAGCGCGGTGACATTGAAGATCGAGTCGCGGAACAGCCGCAGCGGGATGATGGGTTCGGCCGCCCGGTGCTCGACGACCAGGAACAGCAGAGTCGTTCCGGCGGCTCCGGCCCCCAGCCCCAGGATGGTGCGCGATCCCCACGCGTACTCCGTACCGCCCCAACTGGTCAGCAGCACCAGACAGGTGGAGGCGGCCGCGAGCAGCAGCGCGCCCAGGACGTCGAGGCGGGGCCGGACGGTGGGCCTGGGGAGTTTCAGCACGACGGTGATGACGGCGAGCGTGACCAGGCCGAAGGGGACGTTGATGTAGAAGCACCAGCGCCAGGAGGCATGGTCGGTGAAGAAGCCGCCGAGCAGTGGGCCCGCCACGGACGCGAGGCCGAACGCGGCGCCGATGAGCCCCATGAACCGGCCGCGTTCCCGGGGCGGCACGACATCCGCGATGATCGCCTGGACCCCGATCATCAGCCCGCCGCCGCCGACGCCCTGGACGGCGCGGAAGGCGATCAGCTCGTCCATGGTGCGGGACCAGCCGGCGAGCGCGGAGCCGACGACGAAGACGACGATGGCGAACTGGAAGACGCCCTTGCGGCCGAAGAGGTCGCCGAGCTTTCCGTAGATCGGCAGGCCGATCGTGGAGGCGAGCAGATACGCGGTGACGGCCCAGGACATCTTCTCCAGGCCGTGCAGCTCGCCGACGATCTTCGGCAGCGCGGTGGCGACGATCATCTGGTCGAGCGCCGCGAGCAGGAGTGTGAGCATCAGCCCGAGGAAGATCAGCCGGATGCTGCGGGGGCTGGTATCCGGGGCGCCGGGGGCCCCGGCGTGTGCCGGTTCCGTCTCGGCAGGGCGTGGCGGGGGTGGTGCGGCGGCCGTCCGGGCGGTCCCCGTGCCGCCCGGCTCCTCCTCCAACAGAGTGATCCCACCCACCACGTGCCGCTCCCCTCGTCGCATCTGCGCCGCCCATTTCTGCCATTGCGAAAGAAGGGAGAGCAAACGCGACGGGGGGCGCCGGCGGCGCACTCGGGGGGCTTATCCCCCGGTGAGAGCCACTACGGCGCACCACCGGGCGGGCCGGGAAAACCACCCGAACCGGTGAGGCCGGTCAAGTGCGGGGCGGGCTACTTCTCGACCTCGGCGGCGAGGTTCTGCAACAGCTCGTCGTAGATCCGGCCGAGCCCCTTGGGCGCGAAGGTCCTCTCGAAGAATCCGCCGATGCCTCCGGCACCGTTCCAGACGGTCGAGACGACGGTCTTCGACCGGCCCTCGCCGGCCGGCGTGACGGTCCAGGTGGTGACCATCGAGGAGTTGCGGTCCTTCTCCACGAGCTGGCCGTCGGTGGGCTCGGTGACCTCCAGCAGACAGTCGCGCACCCGCTTGCTGGTGGCCTGGAGCTTCCAGTGGACGAGGGTGCCCTCACCGTCACCGCCCTCACGCACCTCGTACTCGCTGAAGTGTCCGGGCAGCACTGTGCCCCGGACCTCCTTGTAGTCGGCCAGCGCGTCGAACACCGTCTCCGCGTCCGCCGCGATGACTCGCTCTGTCGTGGCCTCGACCTGCGCCATGGCTGTTCCTCCAGCACTCGGTTGTTCGGGGGTGTGCTGAGCCAACCACCTCCGGCACGCCGCTCAAAATCCGGTGCGGGACGAAGGGGAGAAAACGATCAAGGGAACAAGTGTTCTATTCTCTGTCCAGTGCTACCGAGGAGGCGTCCATGCGCTGGGACAATCTGGTCGAGAACCCCGCCACGACCGGGGACAGCGCGCTCTTCACCGCCGGAGCGGTGACCACGCGCACCTTTGACACCCCCGAGTTCCGGGGGATCACCTTCCACGAGGTCCGGGCCCGCTCGATCGTGAACCGGGTGCCGGGCGCATCGCGGATGCCGTTCGAATGGACCGTCAATCCGTACCGGGGTTGTTCGCACGCCTGTATCTACTGCTTCGCGCGCAAGACCCACAGCTATCTGGATCTCGACACCGGCCTCGGCTTCGACTCCCAGATCGTCGTCAAGACCAACGCCCCGGAGCTGCTGCGCAGCCGGCTCGCGTCCGGCCACTGGGACGGCTCGCACATCGCGATGGGCACCAACGTCGACTGCTACCAGCGCGCCGAGGGCCGCTACCGCCTGATGCCCGGCATCATCTCGGCCCTGCGCGACCACGCGAACCCGTTCTCGATCCTGACCAAGGGCACGCTGATCCTGCGCGATCTGGAACTGCTCCGGCAGGCGGCCGAGGTCACCGATGTCGGCATCTCCGTCTCGGTCGGCTTCGTCGACGACGCGCTGTGGCGCACCGTCGAGCCCGGCACCCCCTCCCCCGGGCGCCGCCTCGACGCCGTCCGCACCCTGAGCGAGAACGGCATCGACTGCGGCGTGCTGATGGCCCCCGTCGTCCCGTTCCTCGGCGACCATCCGGACCAGCTGCGCGCCACGGTCCGGGCGATCGCCGCCGCCGGGGCGACCTCGGTGACCCCGCTCGTCCTGCATCTGCGACCCGGCGCACGGGAGTGGTACATGCAGTGGCTCGGGAACCACCACCCCCATCTGGTGCGGCGGTACGAGCGGCTCTACGCCGAGGGGCCCTACGCGCCCAAGTGGTACCAGCGCCGCATCACCCGGTACGTCCACGAGCTGGCGGCCGAATTCGGCATCGGGCCCTCGCACCGCGGCGCGGCCCGCCGGCTCCCCGTGCGGAAGGAACAGCGGGCACCGCTCGACGGCCCCGGGCCCACCCAGCTGACCCTGCTCTGATCCGCCGGCTCCGCCACGGAGACCCCGGCGGAGCCAACACGGGCAAACGGGTCAACTCTTGACACAACAGGTCCTTCCTGGCGCGAATGCGGGGAGCATGCGGCGGGGGCTGCGCCACCCGCAGCCGTGTTTCCCCCACCACGGGAGGCCATATGACGAAACGTCCAGGAATTCTGTTCGCCGTCGGTGCGACGGTCGCCGGTCTGGTGACCGCCGCGCCGTCCCCGGCAACCGCCGACAACGGCGCGCGGCCCGCCGCGACGAAGCTCGAATGGACCGACTGCGGCACCAAGTCCTATCCGCGGCTTCAGTGCTCATCGGTCAGTGCCCCGCTCGATCATGACGATCCGTCGGGCCGGCGGATCACCCTCGCGCTGTCCCGCATCCCGCACACCGCGAAGACCTTCCAGGGCCCCCTGCTCGTCAATCCGGGCGGCCCCGGGGGCAGCGGCCTGACCATGGCCGGATTCGTGGCGTCCTCGCTGCCGAAGGCGGTCGCCGCCCAGTACGACGTGATCGGCTTCGACCCGCGCGGCGTCGGCAGGAGCCGGCCGGCGCTGGACTGCGTACCGAATTACTTCGATCCGCTGCGCCCCGACTCGGTGCCGGACTCGCCCGGCGCCGAGCAGGCCAACCGGAACCGGGCCCGTTCGTTCGCCGAGGCGTGCGGGCGCGCGTACCCGGATCTGCTGCCCCACATGGACACGGTCAGCGCCGCGAAGGATCTCGACGTGATCCGCCGGGCCACCGGCGCCCGGCAGCTCAACTACTTCGGGTACTCGTACGGCACCTACCTCGGCGCGGTGTACGCCAAGCTGTTCCCGGACCGGGTGCGGCGCTTCGTCCTCGACTCGAACGTCGACCCGGACGGCGTCTGGTACGACGACAACATCGGCCAGGACTACGCCTTCGACGCCCGCCACAAGGCGTTCGCCGCCTGGGTGGCGAAGCACGACTCCGCGTACGGGCTCGGCACCGACCCGGCGGAGGTCGAGAGCGCCTGGTACGCGATGCGCGCGGCCGTCAAGGCGCGTCCCGCGGGCGGGGAGGTCGGCCCGAGCGAGCTGGAGGACACCTTCCTGCCGGGCGGCTACTACAACGGGTACTGGCCGCGTCTGGCCGAGGCGTTCGCCGCGTACACCAACGACGGCGACCAGGACGCGCTGGTGAAGGCGTACAAGAGGTTCGGCGCGGTCGACGCCGAGGGCGACAACGGGTACTCGGTCTACACGGCCGTGCAGTGCCGCGACGCCCAGTGGCCCCGGCAGTGGAACACCTGGCGCGGCGACAGCCGGAGGGTGCACGCCAAGGCACCCTTCTTCACCTGGAACAACAACTGGTACAACGCCCCGTGCGCCGACTGGCCGGTGGAGCCGCTCAATCCGGTGCGTGTCTCCAACAACGCGCTCCCGCCGGTGCTGCTCTTCCAGGCCACCGACGACGCGGCCACACCGTACGAGGGCGGCGTCACCCTGCACCGCAGGCTGCGCGGCTCCAGCCTGGTCGTCGAGCAGGGCGGCGGCAACCACGGCATCACGCTGAGCGGCAACGACTGCCTGGACACCTACCTGGCGGACTATCTCGCCAAGGGCACCGTCCCGCGCGGCGAGGGCAGCCGCGCCGACGCGGACGCGGTGTGCGCCAAGTCCCCCGACCCGCAGCCGCTGACCGGTGAGGCGGCGGCGAAGTCGGTACGGCGGGCGGCCTCCGGCAGCAGGGGCGCCGTCCTGCACGGGCTGCTCGGCTTCCGCGGCTGACCGGGCGGCCCGCCTCGCGTACGGGCCGTCCCGGCGGATGCGCCAGGATGGCCCGTATGACGACACGGACCGCGCCCACCGGAATACACGTCCGGGACATGACCGTCGACGACTGCGAGGCGGTCGCCCGGCTCCGGGTGCGCGGCTGGCAGGCGGCGTACGCGGGTCTGGTGCCGCAGTCCTACCTGGACGGCATGGACCGCGCCGTCGCCGAGGACGCGGAGCGTCGCCGGGCGTCCCTGGCCCGGGGCACCACGCTCGTGAACGTGGTGGCCGAACGGCCGGACCCCGGAGTGATCGGCTGGGCCTGCTACGGCCCGTACCGGGAGAACGGCGGGCCGTCGGCGCGGGGCGAGCTGTACGCGGTCTATGTGACGCCCGAACAGATCGGGACCGGGGCGGGCCGCGCCCTGATGGCGGAGGTCCTCGCCCGCGCCGCGGCCGACGGCTTTCCGGACCTGGCGCTGTGGGTGCTGAAGGAGAACGCCCGGGCCCGCCGCTTCTACGAGCGCGCGGGCTTCCGTCCCGACGGCGCCGAGGAGTCCTTCGAGGCGGACGGCGCGCTGGTGCCCGAGGTGCGGTACGTACGTCCCCTCGGCGGCCCTGCCGCCTGACGGGCCGGGCGCTTCCTCAGGCCGTGTCCAGCCGGACGAGCGCGTCGCGGGCCGCGCCGCCGAGCCTCGGGTGCGGCAGAGCGGCCGCCAGGAGCGGGCGGGCCCGCTCGTCCCCCAGCTGCCCGAGCCCCTCCACACAGGCGAGCGCCACCCGCCAGTGCGGATCGCCCGGGGCGAGCAGCCGTTCCAGGGTGCTCATCAGCGCCGGTACGGACTCCGGGGCGCGCAGCGCGGTGAGCAGCCGCACCGGGTGCAGGGCGTACGCGGTGCGCAGGGCGTTGGTCGCGAGGGCCGCGGCGGCCCGGGGCGTGCGGGGGTCGCCGAGGCGCACCAGGGCGTGGGCGGCGCAGACACAGCGTTCGGGATCACGGTGGTTGAGCAGCAGGACCAGCGCCTCGAAGGCCCGCGGGTCCCCCTCGCAGCCGAGCCGGAAGGCAGCCATCTCGCGGGCCCAGAGCGGGCGTTCGCGTTCCACCAGGACACGGGCCAGCTCCTCCCCGTCCTCGGTGGCGAGCAGTGCGCGGTACGCCGCCGACTCCCCTGCCGCGTCCGCCTCGTCAGCAAGCCGGTCCGCCAGTGACCGGAACTCCTCGTCCATGACCGTCAGCTTATCGGCGGGGACTCTGCGTATCGAGGGGCGGGAGAAATGTGGCGTGGGGCACAACGGCCTGGGGCTGGCGCGCTCGTTACCCGGCAGTTAATCTCATGTGAGCGGGATACGATCCCCGCTTGCTCCGGTGGCCTGGTGACGCAGCCACCCGGAGTGCTTGTCGGTTCGGCAGTTTTGCGAGACGTGACTCCGGGACAGAGTCCGTCGCCCCTTCCGGGTCCCGGCGTGCTCATCGCGCCCCGGCCCCGAGTACCACGACACGCAATTCCCGCACGTGTCGCGCCGGTTCTCCCTCTCAGTGCGCGCCGTGCCTCCTCACAGTCGTCACTCATTCTCTGGAGTCCCGTGATGGACATCCCTCTCAGCACCATCGCCGTCGTCGGTCTCGGCACCATGGGCACCGGCATCGCCGAGGTCCTGGCCCGCGCCGGCCACGAGGTCATCGGCATCGACATCAGCGAAGCGGCCGCCCGTCAGGCCGTCGCCGCCCTGGAGTCCTCGACCGCCCGCGCCGTGCGGCGCGGGCGGATCACCGAGGAGGAGCGGGGCGAGGTCCTCGCCCGGTTCCGTACCTTCGCCGGCCTCCGGGCCGCCGCTGAGGCGGAACTGGTCATCGAGGTCGTTCCCGAGTCGTACGAGATCAAGCAGCAGGTCTTCCGGGAGCTCGACGGGATCGTCTCCCCCACCGCGATCCTGGCGACCGGCACCAACGCCCTGTCGGTGACCCGGCTGGCCGCCGAATCGCTGCACCCCGAGCGCGTGCTCGGTCTGCACTTCTTCAACCCGGCACCGGCGATGAAGCTGGTCGAGGTGGTCTCCTCGGTACTGACCGCGCCGCCGGCCGTCGAGGCCGTCACCGCGCTCGCCCGCAGCCTGGGCAAGGAGCCGGTCGCGGTCGGCGACCGCCCGGGCTTCGTCGCCGACGGACTGCTGTTCGGCTACCTCAACCAGGCCGCCGCGATGTACGAGGCGAACTACGCCTCCCGGGAGGACATCGACGCGGCGATGAAGCTCGGCTGCGGCCTGCCGATGGGCCCGCTCGCCCTGCTCGACCTGATCGGGATCGACACCGCCCGCACCGTCCTGGAGGCCATGTACGCCGAGACGCACGACCGGCTGCACGCCCCGGCCCCGGTGCTCCGGCAGCTCAGCGAGGCGGGGCTGACCGGCCGCAAGTCGGGACGCGGCTTCTACACGTACGTGGCGGCCGGGAGCCAGACCGTGGTGCCGGACGCGCTGACCCCGGGGGACGACGGGTCGGCGGTGGCCGGGCGCACGGTGCGTTCGGTGGGTGTCGCGGGTTCCGGGACGATGGCCTCGGGGATCGCCGAGGTCTTCGCCAAGGCCGGGTACGACGTGGTGCTCGCCGCCCGCGGTCAGGAGAAGGCGGACACCGCGAAGGGCCGGATCGCCAAGTCGCTGGAGCGTTCCGTCACCAAGGGGCGGCTGACGGCCGAGGCCCGGGACGGGGCCCTGGCCCGGATCACCGCGGCCGGTTCGCTGGACGCCTTCGCCGATGTCGATCTCGCGGTGGAGGCCGTCGCCGAGGACCTGGCGGTCAAGCAGCAGCTGTTCGGGACCCTGGACAAGGTGTGCAAGCCGGGTGCCGTCCTCGCCACCACCACCTCGTCGCTGCCGGTCGTGGCGATCGCGCGGGCCACCGCGCGCCCGCAGGACGTGATCGGGATGCACTTCTTCAACCCGGCGCCGGCGATGAAGCTGGTCGAGGTGGTCCGTACGGTACTCACCGCCGACGACGTCCACGCCACCGTCCGCGAGGTGTGCGGCACGGTCCGCAAGCACCCGGTGGACTGCGGCGACCGGGCCGGTTTCATCGTGAACGCGCTGCTGTTCCCGTACCTCAACAACGCGATCAAGATGGTCGAGGAGCACTACGCGACGCTCGACGACATCGACGCCGCGATGAAGCTGGGCGGCGGCTACCCGATGGGCCCGTTCGAGCTGCTCGACGTCGTCGGGCTCGATGTCTCGCTGGCCATCGAGAAGGTGCTGCACAGCGAGTTCCGCGACCCGGGCCTGGCCCCGGCCCCGCTGCTCGAACATCTGGTGGCCGCCGGCTGCCTCGGCCGCAAGACGGGGCGCGGCTTCCGCGAATATGCCCGGCGCTGAGCCGGGAGCCGGCTGGGGAGGGCTGCTCGATCCCTCGGGCGGCCCTCCCCCACGGGCGCACTCCCCCGACCTCATGCAGTACGTTCACACCATGTCCCAGCCCGCCAGGTCCCCCCGTGTCTCCGCCGCGCCCGACGCCCAGGAAAGTGCCGCAGGCACGCGCGCCGCCGCCCAACGGCTCAAAATGCGCCGTGAACTGGCCGCCGCGGCGATGGAACTCTTCGCCACGAAGGGGTACGAGGCGACGACGGTCGACGAGATCGCGGGCGCCGCCGGAGTCGCCCGGCGGACCTTCTTCCGCCACTTCCGCTCCAAGGAGGAGGCGATCTTCCCGGACCACGACGACACCCTCGTCAGGGCCGAGGCCGTCCTCAATGCCGCACCGGCGCACGAGCACCCCCTCGACACCGTCTGCCGCGGCATCAAGGAAGTCATGAAGATGTACGCGGCGAAGCCCGCGGTCTCCGTGGCCCGTTACAAACTGACCCGCGAGGTCCCCACCCTGCGCGAGGCGGAGATCGCCTCGGTGGCCCGCTACGAGCGGCTGTTCACCCGCTATCTGCTGGGCCACTTCGACGAGCGCGACCACCATGTCGGCAACGACGACCCGCTGCTGGCGGAGGTCGCCGCGTCCGCCGTCGTCACCGCGCACAACCATGTGCTGCGCCGCTGGCTGCGGGCGGGCGGCGAGGGCGATGTGGAGACGCAGCTCGACCACGCCTTCGCGATCGTCCGCGACACCTTCGGGACCGGCATCGGGGCCGGCCGCACCGTCGGCGCCGAGCCCGCGAAGCAGCCGGCCGCCTCGGTGTCGTCCCAGGGCGAGGTGCTGGTCGCCGTGGCGCGCACGGACGCACCGCTCGACGAAGTGATGCGGACGATCCAGCAGGCGCTCCAGGACCGCTGACCGGTGGGGGCGTGCCGTCGGCACGCCCCCACCGAAACCTGGTTGCCGCGCCTGCGCACCGGTGCTGTGGTGGGCGGATGAATCATGACCCCGAAGCACTGCTGGCCCTCTTCGACCGCGAGATGCGCGAGCACGCCCGCCCCGACGGTCCCGGCGTCCGGATCGAGCGCACCGGCGACGTCGTACGGCAGGTCGGCGCGGCCGACGACTGGAACGCCGTCGTCTGGTCGGCCCCGGAGCTGGACCCCGCGCGGGCCGACGCCGTGATCGCTGCCCAGGTGGCGCACTACACAGCGCTCGGGCACGGCGAGTTCGAGTGGAAGCTGTACGCGCACGACCGCCCGGCCGATCTGGCGCACCGGCTGCTGGCGGCCGGTTTCGAGGCGGAGGAGCCGGAGACCCTGGTGGTCGCCCCCGTCGAGGAGCTCTCGACGACGGTGGAGCTGCCCGAGGGCGTGCGCCTGCGCACCGTGCGGGACGCGGACGACGTGGAGCTGATGGCCCGTGCCCATGAGCTGGCGTTCGGCTCGGACTGGTCGCGGCTGCGGCATCAGGTGCTGGCCAGGCTGGCCGAGGACCCGGACGGCTTCGTCGGCGTCCTCGCCATGGTGGGCGACGAGCCGGTGAGCTCGGCCCGGATGGAGCTGTACCCGGGCACGGGCTTCGCGGGGCTCTGGGGCGGCGGAACGGTCGAGGCGTGGCGCGGGAAGGGCATCTACCGGGCACTGGTGGCCTTCCGTGCCCGGATCGCGGCGGAGCGCGGATACCGCTACCTTCAGGTCGATGCCTCCGACATGAGCAGCCCCATCCTCCGGCGGCTCGGATTCGTGGCCCTGAGCACCACGACCCCCTATGTGTACCGGTCGCGCTGATCGATCATTCGCGGTTCCTTCCGGGGCATATCCCCATAGAACAGCCCCTGCGCCGCTCATCGGTGCCCCGTGGGTGACAAGTGAGAGAAATTGTTGGCACCGAGTGCCTTGCCAGGTGTCACGGAGTGCCATACGTTGAAGTTGTCCGGGCGGCCGGCGTGCCGAGATCTCACGTACGCCGGCTGTCCCCGCAAGCGATGTGCCTGCGCGCCCGGACGCCTGCGTCACAGGCGAACCCTTCCGCTCCACAGAGCAAGCCGAAGCTTTGACAGCCGAACCGACGGCACCACCTCCACACCACACCGCCCCCTCTTGCTCGCAGGGACTCCCAAGCGATCCCGCAGCGCCCCCATCCGCCGGAGGCACACCGTGAAGGAAATCCTGGACGCGATCCAATCGCCGGACAGCACAGCCGCGGACTTCGCGGCCCTGCCCATTCCCGAGTCGTACCGCGCGGTGACCGTGCACAAGGACGAGACCGAGATGTTCCACGGGCTCGCCACTCGCGACAAGGACCCCCGCAAGTCACTGCACCTCGACGAGGTCCCGGTGCCCGAACTCGGGCCGGGCGAGGCCCTGGTCGCCGTCATGGCGAGCTCGGTGAACTACAACTCGGTCTGGACCTCGATCTTCGAGCCGATGTCCACCTTCGGCTTCCTGGAGCGCTACGGAAAGCTCAGCGAGCTCACCAGGCGCCACGACCTGCCGTACCACGTCATCGGCTCGGACCTGGCGGGCGTCGTCCTGCGCACCGGTCCCGGCGTCAACGCCTGGCACCCCGGCGACGAGGTCGTCGCGCACTGCCTCTCGGTCGAACTGGAGTCCTCGGACGGCCACAACGACACGATGCTCGACCCCGAGCAGCGCATCTGGGGCTTCGAGACCAACTTCGGCGGCCTCGCCGAGATCGCGCTCGTCAAGTCCAACCAGCTGATGCCCAAGCCGCAACACCTCAGCTGGGAGGAGGCCGCCGCCCCGGGCCTGGTCAACTCCACCGCCTACCGCCAGCTCGTCTCGCGCAACGGCGCGGGCATGAAGCAGGGCGACAACGTGCTGATCTGGGGCGCCAGCGGCGGACTCGGCTCCTACGCCACGCAGTTCGCCCTGGCCGGCGGCGCCAACCCGATCTGTGTCGTCTCCAGCGAGCAGAAGGCCGACATCTGCCGGAGGATGGGCGCCGAGGCGATCATCGACCGCAACGCCGAGGGCTACACGTTCTGGAAGGACGAGCACAACCAGGACCCCCGCGAGTGGAAGCGGTTCGGCAAGCGCATCCGTGAACTGACCGACGGCGAGGACGTGGACATCGTCTTCGAGCACCCGGGCCGCGAGACCTTCGGCGCCTCGGTGTACGTGACCCGCAAGGGCGGCACGATCGTCACCTGCGCCTCCACCTCCGGCTACAACCACGAGTACGACAACCGCTACCTGTGGATGTCGCTCAAGAAGATCGTGGGCTCGCACTTCGCCAACTACCGCGAGGCGTGGGAGGCCAACCGGCTGATCGCCAAGGGGCGGATCCACCCCACGCTGTCGAAGGTCTACTCCCTGGAGGAGACCGGCCAGGCCGCGTACGACGTCCATCGCAACCTCCACCAGGGCAAGGTCGGCGTGCTGGCACTGGCACCGCGCGAAGGGCTGGGCGTGCGCAACGAGGAACTGCGCGAGCAGCACATCGACGCCATCAACCTGTTCCGTGACGCGCCGTCGGAGCGGACCGGCAAGCACGGCGGGAACGCCTGACATGAGCGGGCGTCAGAAGGACCGCCCGTGGCTCATGCGGACGTACGCCGGTCATTCGACGGCCGAGGCGTCCAACGAGCTCTACCGGCGCAACCTCGCCAAGGGCCAGACCGGCCTGTCGGTCGCCTTCGACCTGCCGACGCAGACCGGGTACGACCCCGACCACATCCTCGCCCGCGGCGAGGTCGGCCGGGTCGGCGTACCCGTCTCGCACCTCGGTGACATGCGCCGGCTGTTCCAGGACATCCCCCTGGAGCAGATGAACACCTCGATGACGATCAACGCCACCGCGATGTGGCTGCTGGCGCTCTACCAGGTGGTCGCCGAGGAGCAGGGCGCCGATCCCACCAGGCTCCAGGGCACCACGCAGAACGACATCGTCAAGGAGTACCTCTCGCGCGGGACGCACGTGTTCCCGCCCGGTCCCTCGCTGCGGCTGACCACCGACATGATCACGTACACGGTCAACCGCATCCCGAAGTGGAACCCGATCAACATCTGCAGTTACCACCTGCAGGAGGCGGGGGCCACTCCGGTCCAGGAGATCGCGTACGCCATGTCGACGGCGATCGCCGTGCTCGACGCGGTCCGTGACTCGGGACAGGTGCCGGAGGAAAGGTTCGGCGATGTCGTCGCCCGCATCTCCTTCTTCGTGAACGCGGGCGTCCGCTTCATCGAGGAGATGTGCAAGATGCGCGCCTTCGGCCGCATCTGGGACCAGGTCACGCGCGAGCGGTACGGCATCACCGATGCCAAGCAGCGCCGCTTCCGCTACGGCGTCCAGGTCAACTCCCTCGGGCTGACCGAGGCACAGCCGGAGAACAACGTCCAGCGCATCGTCCTGGAGATGCTGGCCGTCACGCTCTCCAAGGACGCCCGCGCCCGCGCCGTGCAGCTGCCGGCCTGGAACGAGGCGCTGGGGCTCCCCCGGCCCTGGGACCAGCAGTGGTCGCTCCGCATCCAGCAGGTACTCGCGCACGAGAGCGACCTGCTGGAGTACGAGGACATCTTCGCCGGGTCGCACGTCATCGAGGCCAAGGTCGACGAGCTGGTCGCCGAGTCGCTCGCCGAGATCGACCGGATCGAGCGGATGGGCGGCGCCATGGCGGCCGTGGAGTCCGGCTATCTGAAGTCCGAGCTGGTCTCCTCGCACGCCGCCCGCCGGGCCCGGATCGAGGGCGGCGAGGAGCGGATCGTCGGCGTCAACATCTACGAGACGACGGAGCCGAACCCGCTCACCGCGGACCTCGACGGGGCGATCATGACGGTCGACCCCGCCAACGAGGCCCGGGTCGTCGCCGCCCTGCACGACTGGCGCGACAACCGCGACGAGGCCCGCGCCACCGAGGCACTGGCGGCGCTGAAGAAGGCCGCCGCGGGCACCGACAACATGATGGAAGCGACCGTGGAGTGCGCCCGCGCGGGCGTCACCACCGGCGAGTGGTCCTGGGCGCTGCGCGACGTCTTCGGCGAGTTCCGGGCCCCGACGGGCGTCTCGTCCGCGCCGGTCGCGGTGACCGCCGAGGCGGGGACCCCGCTGGCCCTGGTCCGCGAGAAGGTCGCCCGCACCGCGGCCGACCTGGGTGCCGGACGGCTGCGGCTGCTGGTCGGCAAGCCGGGCCTGGACGGGCACTCCAACGGCGCCGAGCAGATCGCCGTACGGGCCCGCGACGCCGGCTTCGAGGTCGTCTACCAGGGGATCAGACTGACCCCCGAACAGATCGTCTCCGCCGCCCTCGCCGAGGACGTGCACTGCGTCGGTCTGTCGGTCCTGTCCGGTTCGCACGCCGAACTCGTACCGGACGTGCTCACCCGGCTGCGCGGGGCGGGCGCCGCCGACATCCCGGTCATCGCGGGCGGGATCATTCCGCCCGCCGACGCGTCGGCCCTGGTCGAAGCCGGTGTCGCCGCCGTCTTCACCCCGAAGGATTTCGGTATCACGGAGATCATCGGCCGTATCGTCGACGAGATCCGGAAAGCGAACAAGCTCGACCCTCTGGAGGTCCCCGCATGACTGCCGTCAACCGCCCGCCCGTCTCCCACCACCACCCTCAAGAGACGTCCCTGCGGGACGGCACCTCCCGCCTGCGTCCACGCCGTTCGTGTCTGGCAGTGCCCGGCTCGAACCCGCGGTTCCTGGAGAAGGCCCAGGGCCTCCCCGCCGACCAGGTCTTCCTCGACCTGGAGGACGCCTGCGCGCCGCTCGCCAAGGAGGGCGCCCGGCACACCATCGTCGACGCGCTGAACAACGGTGACTGGACGGGCAAGACCCGGGTCGTGCGGGTCAACGACTGGACCACGCACTGGACGTACCGCGATGTCATCACGGTCGTCGAGGGCGCCGGCCAGAACCTCGACTGCATCATGCTGCCCAAGGTCCAGGACGCCCAGCAGGTCGTCGCCCTCGACCTGCTGCTGACCCAGATCGAGAAGACGATGGGCTTCGAGGTCGGCAGGATCGGCATCGAGGCGCAGATCGAGAACGCCAGGGGCCTGGTGAACATCGACGACATCGCCGCCGCCTCGCCCCGCCTGGAGACGCTGATCTTCGGCCCGGCCGACTTCATGGCGTCGATCAACATGAAGACCCTGGTCGTCGGTCAGCAGCCGCCCGGGTACGGCGCGGACGCGTACCACTACATCCTGATGCGCATTCTGATGGCGGCCCGTACGCACGACCTCCAGGCGATCGACGGCCCCTTCCTGCAGATCCGCGACGTGGACGCGTACCGCGAGGTCGCGGGCCGGGCGGCGGCGCTGGGCTTCGACGGCAAGTGGGTGCTGCACCCGGGCCAGGTGGACGCGGCCAATGAGGTGTTCTCGCCCTCGCAGGAGGACTACGACCACGCGGAGCTGATCCTCGACGCGTACGAGTGGTGCACCTCGGAGGAGGGCGGCAAGAAGGGCTCGGCGATGCTCGGCGACGAGATGATCGACGAGGCGAGCCGCAAGATGGCCCTCGTCATCGCGGGCAAGGGCCGCGCGGCCGGCATGCAGCGCACCTCCAAGTTCGAAGCTCCGGAGGCCTGACCATGCAGTTCGGACGCACATACGAGGAGTTCGAGGTCGGTGCGGTCTACAAGCATTGGCCCGGGAAGACGGTCACCGAGTACGACGACCACCTCTTCTGCCTGCTGACCATGAATCATCACCCGTTGCACATGGACAGCAACTACGCGGAGCGCACGACCGATTTCGGGAAGAACGTTGTCGTCGGCAACTACATCTACTCGCTGCTGCTCGGCATGTCCGTCCCGGACGTCTCCGGAAAGGCGATCGCCAATCTGGAGGTCGAGTCGCTGAAGCATGTCGCCCCGACCTTCCACGGCGACACGGTCTACGGCGAGACGACGGTTCTGGACAAGACCCCGTCAAAGTCCAAGAGCGACCGCGGAATCGTTCACGTGGAGACCAAGGGGTACAAGCAGGACGGAACGCTGGTCTGCGTGTTCCGCCGCAAGGTGATGGTCCCCACCGAGACGTACATCAAGGAGCGCGGCGGCGAGCAGCCCGGCCGTCCCGAGCTGAACCAGCCTTCCCAGAAGAACGCGGAGAAGTAGCCATGACGCGACTCGCCCAGACCGCCGGCCTCAACGACGTCCAGCGGGAAATCCTCTCCACGGTCCGGGATTTCGTCGACAAGGAGATCATTCCGGTCGCGACCCGGCTGGAGCACCGCGACGAGTACCCCACCGAGATCGTCGAGGGACTCAAGGAGCTCGGCCTGTTCGGACTGATGATCCCCGAGGAGTACGGGGGGCTGGGTGAGTCGCTTCTCACATACGCGCTGTGCGTGGAGGAAATCGCCCGCGGCTGGATGAGCGTGTCGGGAATCATCAACACGCACTTCATCGTGGCGTACATGCTCAAGCAGCACGGCACCCAGGAGCAGAAGGACACCTTCCTGCCGCGCATGGCGCTGGGCGAGGTCCGGGGCGCGTTCTCGATGTCGGAGCCGGCGCTGGGTTCGGACGTCTCGGCGATCACCTCCAAGGGCGTCAGGGACGGCGACGAGTACGTCCTGAACGGGCAGAAGATGTGGCTGACGAACGGCGGCACGTCCTCCCTCGTCGCCGTTCTGTGCCGGAGTGACGAAGGCCACCCCGAGGGCACCGCCCCGCACAAGTCGATGACCACATTCCTGGTCGAGAAGAAGCCCGGTTTCGGCGAGGTCCGCCCCGGACTCACCATTCCCGGCAAAATCGACAAAATGGGTTACAAGGGCGTCGACACGACCGAACTCATCATGGACGGGCTGCGAATTCCGGCCAATCGAGTACTGGGCGGCACGACCGGCCGAGGGTTTTACCAAATGATGGACGGAGTCGAGGTCGGCCGGGTGAATGTGGCCGCCCGTGGCTGCGGTGTCGCACAGCGTGCATTCGAGCTGGGTGTTTCCTATGCCCAGCAGCGCCAGACCTTCGGAAAGCCGATCGCTCAGCACCAGGCGATCCAGTTCAAGCTGGCCGAAATGGCCACCAAGGTCGAAGCCGCCCATGCGATGATGGTAAATGCGGCACGCAAAAAGGACTCCGGGGAGCGAAACGACCTGGAGGCAGGGATGGCGAAGTACCTCGCCTCCGAATACTGCAAGGAAGTCGTCGAGGACGCCTTCCGTATCCACGGCGGTTACGGCTTCTCCAAGGAGTACGAGATCGAGCGCCTCTACCGGGAGGCACCGATGCTGCTGATCGGTGAAGGTACCGCCGAGATCCAGAAAATGATCATCGGGCGCCGACTCCTCGAGGAGTACCGGTTCCAGGGGTGATTGTCCCTTTCGAGGCGATTTAGCCGCGAAGAAGATCACACCCTGTCATCCTCGGCCGGTGCCTTCAAGCCGTCCGACTCGGCTGCTGGCTTGCCCAGTTGTTGCTCGCAACCGATAACATCGCCGGAAAAGCCGCCGTCCCCCGTTGCCAGCGCGGCATCATCCGCTACGAAGGTCATCCATGCCCGACAGCCAAACCTCTGCATCACGCGGCGGGGTCCGCCTTGCGCGCGGAGCTTCGCCGTGGCTCCTCCCGACCGTCGCCACCGCGGCGCTCAGCCTCACCCGGGCCCGCAGGTCCGGACGCTGGGCCGCGGTAGCCGTGCCCACCACCGCGCTCGCGGCGGGCATGCTGTGGTTCTTCCGCGACCCAGAGCGCGAGATCACCCAGGGCCGGGTCATTTCGCCGGCCGACGGCGTGGTGCAGAGCATCATGCCGTGGAAGGACGGACGCACCCGCGTCGCGATCTTCATGAGCCCGCTGAATGTCCACGTCAACCGTGCGCCCCTGGCCGGCACGGTGACCTCGGTCGAGCACGTCCCCGGTGGGTTCGTTCCGGCGTTCAACAAGGAGAGCGAGAACAACGAGCGCGTTGTCTGGCACTTCGACACCGAGCTCGGCGACATCGAGATGGTGCAGATCGCGGGTGCGGTCGCCCGGCGCATCGTCCCGTACATCCCGCAGGGCACGAAGGTGGAACAGGGCGAGCGCATCGGTCTGATCCGATTCGGCTCGCGGGTCGACATCTACCTTCCGGAAGGTGTCGAGGTCGCGGTCGAGGTCGGCCAGGCCACCACCGCGGGGGTGACTCGAATTGACCGTGATTGATCCTGATACACAGGCAGGCTGGGTGCCCGAGTCGGAGTCCGAGGAGGACGCCGGCGAGGACATGCCGCTCTCTCTGCGGCTGTCGATAGCGGACACCCTCACTCTCGGTAACGCCACGTGCGGTTTCATGGCGGTGTACTTCACCACCACCGGAATCCTCATCCCGCACCTCACGGGCAGCGACGAGAGCGGCATGGCCCGGCACTCCGCGGCCACCGCCGTGATCCTGATGCTCCTGGCGGCGGTCTTCGACCTGTTCGACGGGCTCGTGGCGCGCAAGCTCCGCTCCTCGCCGATGGGTGCCGAGCTGGACAACCTCTCGGACCTGATCAGCTTCGGGCTCGCCCCGGCGTACTTCGTGCTGGTGTACGGCATGGTCGCGGACGACGCGCACCAGCGAGTGTCGGCGCTGGCGGCGATCGTGGTGCTGCTGGCGGTGGTGCTCAGGCTTGCGAGATTCTCCTGCGTGACCATGAAGGACGGCATGTTCCAGGGCATGCCGAGCCCCTTCGGAGCGCTCACGGTCGTCTCGATCGTGCTCCTGGAGCTGCCCTTCGTGCCGACGCTGCTCGCGATCGTCGGGGTGGCGTGGCTGATGGTCAGCCGGGTCGAGTACCCGAAGCCGCGGGGTGTCCTCGCGGTGGCGATGCTCAGCTGGATCGTGGCCGCGATGGGGCTCCTCGCCGCGTGGGCGTTCGACGCCCCGGGCGGTCAGCTGCTCCTGCAGACCGGCTGTGCGCTTCAGGTGGTCCTGGGGGCGGTCATCCCGCTCTTCGCGACCGCCCGGCGGGTGAACACCTTCCGCGACAACCGGCGCGAGGCACGGACGGCACAGCTTCCGTAGCGGTACGCAGAACACACGAGAAGGACCCGGGTGCTCCCCAGCACCCGGGTCCTTCCGCGTACGGCGGCCTAGGCAGGGAAACGGGCCACCGGGCCACCGCGCGGACGGCCGGTCCCGGGCTCTCGCATGATCTTCATCCGGCGCGGCCTCGTGAGCTTGATCTGCTCCGGCACGGTCCACGACACTGGGTGCTCTTCGGCCCAGTCCATGGGAGCGCCGTCCGCGGACCCGGCCCCGGTCGCGTCCGGCCGTGGACGCGACCGGGGCCGGGTCCACGGCCGGCTCCCGGCCTCGGACGCACCCGGACCAGGGTCCACCGCTCGTGGCCAACTCGCCGACCGGGTAACGGCTTTGGACCGACGGAGACCATGACGACGAAGGACTCGGAACCTCGATGACAGACAACTCGGACATGATCGGCTTCGTTCGGGAACGCCTCGCCGAGGAGGAGCGCATCGCTCAGGCGGCGGGCGGCGACAGCTGGCGGTGTCCGGCCGATGTGCCCGGCGAGGTCCACGACCGGTCGGGGGCCATCGCGTTCAGTGTGCGGAATCTCGGTTTCGACCAGCACATCGTCCTCCAGGACCCCGCGCGCACACTGCGCCGTATCGAGACGAACCGGGTACTCCTCGACGAGTACGCGGAGATCGCGCATCTGGACACCGACCGGCCCGAGCACGACTTCGGGTCCGGCCGGGCCGTGGGGCTGGGGTTCGCCGTACGGCAGCTGGCCGCGGAACACGCCGGCCACCCCGGGTACCGGGCCAGGTGGCTCCCGCGGTTCATCCAGTAGCGGCCCGGTGCGGTCGGTGCCCGCCCGCGTGGGCACCGGCCACACCCCTCAGCGCCGTGCGCCCCGGGAAGTGCCCCGGAGTCCGACCGCCGCGACGGCGGCTCCCAGGAGACAGCGGACGCGGTGACGAGCACGGCGGTGCGCACACCGTTCTGGAATGCCCGGCCGCCGCCCGCCGGGACCGCTTCCCCGAGCCCGGCGGGCATCCCGGACGAGGACGGGTGCCGATGCCCATGGAGGCCCCGTGGGGGACGGCGGTGCGGCACGCTGCCTCTGGGCCGCCCCTCCCGATCCACGCCGAGACGACCGGGGCGGGCGTCCCCGCGGTTGTCGCGGCCGGGCTGGAGCGGTTCCGGGACGCGGTGGGCCGACGACGGCTCCCCGGCCTCCACGGGCGAGAGGCCGCGTGCGTACGCCCTCCTGCGGACGGCGGCAGGAGGCTAAGGTTTCAGAAGGGGCGCATCGGACCGCTCAGGGACGCCATGCACCGACACCACAAGGAACAGGACAACGCCCAGGAACTCCTCCTCACCCTCGGGCGCCTCGTCGATCAGGCCCTGGAGAACATCAGGCGCCAGCGCGCCCGGGCCGAGCTGGGCCTGGCCCTCCAGCGGCACATGCTCCCCGCCGAGCTGCCCGACTTCCCGGGCCTGCGGATCGCGGCCCGCTACTCCCCCTCGCAGGACGGCCTGGCCGTCGGCGGCGACTTCTACGACGCGTTCGCGATGCTGGACGGGGCGGCGGGGATCGCCATCGGCGACGTGCAGGGGCACGGGGTGGAGGCCGCCGCCTTCATGGGTGAGGCCCGCGCCAGCCTCAGGGCGCTCGCCAGCGTCACGGTCGACCCCGGCAGGGTGCTGGCCTGCGCCAACGATCTGCTGATCTCGCTGGGCGGCGATCTGTTCACGACCTGCTGTCTGGTGAGCTTCGTCCCGGAGAGCGGCGAGCTGTCCGTGGCACGGGCCGGGCACGTGCCCATCGTGTGGGGCACCGACGACGGCGACTCAGGCGTCTCCCTCGACGCCGGTGGCGTGCCCCTGGGCATTCTGCGCGACCAGCGGTACCCGGTGACCCGTCGGCGGCTGGGGCGGCCCGGGTACCTGGTCCTGCTGACCGACGGGGTCGTGGAGGGGCCCTCGTACCCGATCGACGAGGGACTCGCAGCAGTGTCGGAGGTGGTCGGCGCGGCGGACGGGGCCGATCCCGGCGAGCTGGCCGCGCGGGTGATCGAGGTGGCGGACCTGACCGGTCACGACGACGACGCCGCCGTGCTCGTCGTCCGTTACGACGGTGCGCCGAAGAGGTTCTGACGCGTTCCGTGCAGCGCAGCCGGTGGCGGGGCGCCACGTACCCCCGTTCGCCGACCTCATCGGCGCGGTCCCGGCGCGCCCGTCCGGACGGCGGGCGGCGGTGTGGTGTCTGATGCTGTGGTGGTGGACAGCGCACGGCTCCGGCAGCAGACGGCCAAGCTCCTGACGGTCCTCGCGGTGGCCGCCTGCTACTACGCGACGGCCCGTCTGGGGCTGCTCCAGCAACTGGTACGCGGTCAGGTCACCCCGCTGTGGCCGCCGACCGGGATCGCGTTGGCGGCGCTGCTCGTGTTCGGGCCACGGATCTGGCCAGGAATCGCTCTCGGTGCCCTAGCGGTGAACATCATGATCGGCCCCTCCGTACTGCCCGTGCTGGTCATCGCCGTCGGAAACACGGTCGCCCCGCTCTGTTCCTACTGGCTGCTGCGGCGCGCGGACTTCCGCAATGAGCTCGACCGGCTGCGGGACGCGCTGGCGCTGGTCTTCCTGGGTGCGCTGGCCGGCATGCTGATCAGCGCGACCGTGGGAACCGGCGCCCTCGTCGTCGCGGACGCGATCCCGGCCGAGGAGTTCTGGCGGACCTGGTCGGTCTGGTGGACGGGCGACGCCATGGGCGTCATGGTCGTGACGCCGTTCCTGCTCGTCGTCCGCCGGTTCCGCCGGCCGTCCGGCATCGGCCCGGCCAGGTGGGCGGAGGCCGTCGCGCTGGGGGTGTGCGCGCTGGCCGTCACCCTGCTGGCGACCGAGGCCGGGGCTTCGCTGCTCTTCCTCGTGTCCCCGTTCCTGATCTGGGCCGCCTTCCGCTTCGAGCGCGCCGGCGCCGCGTGCTGCGCACTGGGCGTGTCCACGCTCGCGATCCTCGCCGCCGGACGGATGGCGGGCCCCTTCGCCCACCACGACCTGCTCACCAACATGGTCACTCTCCAGGCCTTCAACGGCTCCACCGCGCTCACCGCCCTGCTGCTGGCCGCGGTCGTCACCGAGCGGAACAGCACATACCGCGAGATCAGGCGGCTCTGCACGCAACTCTCCGAGAAGGTGACCCGACAGGACCCATGAGTCACTCCATCGGCCCTGCGACGGGTGCGCGGACGGGCGATCCGAAGCAGGCTGATGGGCGACGGCACCGCGACGAGGGCAACCGGAAGCCGGTACTCCGGCGGATGGGTGCCGTAAGAGGTGGAGCCATGCCCCATGTGTCTGCGAATGTCCAGGTATCCCGCCCCGCCGACGAGATCTTCTCGTTCCTCCGGGATCCGCGGAACCTGGCCGAGTGGTCCTCGACCATAGACCGGGTGATCGAGGGCCCGATCGCCACCGAACTGGGTGACGAGTACACCTGCAAGTTCCCGGGCAGACGGCGGGCGCACCGCCTGAGGTGCACCGCGAGCACTCCCGTCGAGTACCTGGCCTTCCGCGGTGCGGGCATGTGGACCCCACTGGGCCGCCACTCGCCGGAGCTGGAGTTCCGGCTGAGCCCGAACCGGGAGGGCACGACGGTCACCGTTTCCGTCAAGCCCCATCTGGACGGCGGCATGATCATTCTCGCGCCGTTCGTGATGATGGCCTGGCGCCGGGACCTGCCGACGGAGCTCGGGTGCCTGGCCGATCTGCTGAGCGGCGAGGGCGGCGTCGAGGCGGATGCGGTCGATCTGGGCACCCTGCGTGACGGACGGGACACAAGGGATGCGCAGGACGCAGGGGGCGGCCAGGATGTACGAGATGTACGGGATGCCCAGGACGCGAGGGACGCCGGGGACGCGAGGGGTACGAAGGATGCGACGGGCACGAAGGATGTGAGGGACGCCCGGGACGTGAGGAACGCAGGGGGCGGGCTGGACGGGACACCCTCCATGGGCCGACCCGGCTGACCAGGGCGACCGGGACATCGGGCGAGCGAGGCGTCGGGCGAGCGAGGCGTCGGGCAGAGGTGGGTTCCGCTGCGCGGAGCCGCCCCCTGCCCACCCGTCCCCTCGACGGGGCCCGCCCCGCGGGCCCCATCGTGTCCTCGACCGCCGGATGGACCTGGTCCCCAGGAGCCGGATACCGCGGGCTACAGCAGGAAGTCGCGCGCGATCGCCTCGGAGGCCCGTTCCAGCAGCGGCCCCGCCTGGGCCATCGAGACCGCGGGATCCGGCTCCAGATCTGCCAGGGCGTACGCGCGACGGATGCCCGCCGCGGTCAGCGCCTCCGGCGGCAGGGCCAGCCGGCCGCAGACCGCCACGACCTCGATCCCCGCGGCGCGGGCCGCAGCCGCCACTCCCGCCGGAGCCTTGCCGTGGAGGGTCTGCTCGTCGAGCGAGCCCTCACCGGTGATCACCAGGGTGGCCCGGGCCAGCGCCGGGGCGAAGCCGAGGACGTCGAGCATGACCTCGATGCCGGGGCGGAAGCGGGCGCCGAGGGCGACCAGCGCCCCGTAGCCGATGCCGCCCGCGGCTCCCGCTCCGGGCAGCGCTGCGTGCTCCGGGCCGAGGACGGACGCGTAGTGGGCGAGCGCCGCGTCGAGGGCCGCGATGTCGTCCTCGGTCGCGCCCTTCTGTCTGCCGTAGACCTCCGGGGCGCCCTTCGGGCCCGTCAGCGGGTTGTCCACGTCGCTGGCGAGGATCAGGTCCACCTCGGCCAGTCGCGGATCGAGTCCGGACAGGTCCGCCTCCGCCAGCTCGGCGAGGCCGCCGCCACCGGGGCCGACCGGCTTGCCGTCCGCGTCCAGGAAGCGGGCGCCGAGCGCGGCCAGCATGCCCGCGCCGCCGTCCGTGGTCGCGCTGCCTCCGACGCCGAACACGATCGTCCGGGCACCCGCGTCGAGCGCGGCGGCGAGCAGCTCGCCGGAACCGTAGGTCGTGGCCGTGAGCGGGGCGAACACCCCCGCGGGCAGATGCTGGAGGCCCGACGCCTCGGCCATCTCCACCACCGCCGTGGTGCCGCGCACCGCGTACGCCGCGGTCACCGGGTCCCCGAGCGGGCCGGTCACCCGCGCCTCGCGGCGCTCGAATCCGGCTGCCACCGCCGCCGCCACCGTGCCGTCGCCGCCGTCCGCCACGGGCAGGGTCTCGACCCGCACGTCGGGGACGACGCGCCGCAGCCCGGCCGTCACCCGCTCCGCGACCTCCACGGCCGTGAGCGAGCCCTTGAACTTGTCCGCCGCGACGAGCACGCGTGCGGTCTCCATCACTGCTCCGTCCGCCACCTTGCATCCCTTGCTCTCGAACAGGCAGTCGCGCCGCCCCCGACCCTATCCGCAGCGGATACCCGCTGCCCAGAGCCGTCGTCGGTCCGCTTGCGCCCTCTGCCACTACGCTGCCCGCGTGACCATCACTGACTACGCCTCGTACATCGCCGGGCTTCCCCGGGTACTGGCCGCCGCGGCCACCGTGTTCCGGGACGACCGGGGCCGCGTGCTGCTCGTCGAGCCGAACTACCGGGAGGGCTGGGCACTGCCCGGCGGAACGATCGAGTCCGACGACGGCGAGGGCCCGCGACAGGCCGCACGACGCGAGACCGCCGAGGAGATCGGCCTCGATCTGCAACCCGGGCGACTGCTCGCCGTCGACTGGGCACGCGGCCCGCGGCGGCCGCCGATCACCGCGTACCTGTACGACGGCGGAGTACTGGACGAGGCCCAGTTGAAGGAGATCCGGCTCCAGGAGGAGGAACTGCTGTCCTGGAAACTGGTCGAGCCCGAGGAGATCGACCGCTATCTGCTCGGGCCTCTCGCGCTGCGCGTGAAGGCGGCGCTGGACGTGCTCGAATCCGGTGGCGGCGCGGTGGAGCTGGAGGACGGGCGCCCCGTGAACGGCTGACATACGGGGCCGGCGCCGGCCCCACGCTCCCCCCGCTCGCCGCATACAGACCGTATTCCCGTTGTGTCCCGTTGTGCTGACCTGTCGTCACCTGGTAGTCCGGTCGACGGCTGCCGGACTCGTGAGTTCATGTGCCATTGGTCCGCAGTGCACGCTCGACCGGCATCATCCGGACTCCACGACAGCGGAGGGATCATGCGTACGCACACGGGACACCTCGGCGGGCTGCCGGCCACGATCGTCGCAGCGTTCGCCTGTACGGCAGTTGTCGCCACGGCATCGACGGCGCTCGCGGAACCGGCATCGGCCCCGGCCGTACACGGCGGGCTGCCACTGTCGGTCGACGGCGGCGCCTGGCAGTCCGGCCACGTCCAGGGCATGGCCATCGACCGCCGCAAGGGCTTCATGTACTTCTCGATGACCAACCTGCTGGTCAAGACCGACCTCCGGGGCAACCCGGTCGGTTCGGTCACCGGATTCACCGGCCACCTCGGCGATCTGGACTTCAACGAGAAGGACGGCCGGGTCTACGGCTCCCTGGAGTACAAGGAGGCGAAGTCCTTCTACATCGCGATCCTCGACGTCGACCGCATCACCCGGATGGACATGGACGCCCAGTCCACGGGTGTCGTCTCGACCGTCTACCTGAAGGAGGTGGTGAAGGACTTCACCGCCGACATGAACGGCGACGGCGTCTTCGACGGCGACACGGGCAACACCCCCGACCACCGCTACGGTTGCAGCGGGATCGACGGTGTCGCGTTCGGTCCGGCCTTCGGCGACCGGCGCGGCAAGCACGCCGGGAGGAAGCTGACGGTCGCGTACGGCGTGTACGCCAACACCGCCCGCACGGACAACGACCACCAGGTGCTGCTCCAGTACGACGTCACCCGGTGGAAGAAGTACGAGCGTCCGCTGACCGAGTCCGCCCCGCACACCAGCGGACCCGCCCATGTCGACGGCAAGTTCTTCGCGTACACCGGGAACACCAACTACGGCGTGCAGAACCTGGAGTACGACGGGCACAGCGGCAACTGGCTGATGGCGGCCTACAAGGGCTCCAAGCCGGGCTTCCCCAACTACTCGGTCTTCGCGCTGGACGGTGCGCGCAAGCCGGTGCGCAGCTGGGTGCGCGGGCAGCAGCGCCCGGAGCGCGGGCTGTTGCTCCCGCTGCTGCGCGAGGGCGCGCACGACAGCACGACCGGTACGTACGGGTGGCCGGCGCCGGGCCAGTACGGGCAGTACGGCCTGGTCTCGCTCGACGACGGGCGGTTCTACGTGGCGAAGAGCGGCACCGTCCAGGACGGCGGCGTGACCAAGCAGACCGCGAGCGCCGTGCTGAACACCTGGACGGGCCTGACCCCGTCGCCGTTCACTCCGGCCGGCCCCGCGGCCTGACGTCCACCACGGGGCGGACGGCTGCCCGAGGCCTAAATGGCCTCGCCCGAGGTGTCCGGCGCTGCGTACGCTCGCGGCATGACTCTCGTCGCGATCCTCAGCGGCGCCGGCATCTCCACGGACTCCGGCATCCCCGACTACCGCGGGCCCAACGGTCTCTGGCGCAAGGACCCGGAGGCCGAGAAGCTCGTCACGTACGACTTCTACATGGCCGATCCGGAGATCCGCCGCCGCTCCTGGCAGATGCGCCGCACCACCGCGGCCCGGGCCGTCGAGCCGAACGCCGCCCACCGCGCGGTGGCGGAGCTGGAGCGGTCCGGCACCCCGGTGCGGGTGATCACGCAGAACGTCGACGGTCTGCACCAGCTCGCCGGCCTCCCCGCCCGCAAGGTCCTGGAACTGCACGGGACCGCGCGCAAAGTGGTCTGCACCCGCTGCCATGCCCGCTCCCCGATGGCCGAGGCGCTGGCCCGGGTGGAGGCGGGAGAGGCCGACCCGCCGTGCACGGTCTGCGGCGGCATCCTGAAATCGGCCACGGTCATGTTCGGTGAGCGGCTCGATCCGGCGGTGCTGGGCCAGGCGGTGTCGATCGCGAAGGCCTGTGAGGTGTTCATCGCGGTGGGTACGACCTTGCAGGTGCAGCCCGCCGCCTCGCTGGCCGGACTCGCGGTGGAGAACGGGGCACGGCTCACCGTGGTGAACGCGGAGCCGACGCCGTACGACGAGCTCGCCGAGGCAGTCGTCCGCGAACCCATCGGCACGGCGCTGCCCGCGCTGCTGCGGCGGCTGGCCGCCGGGGCGAAGTCATGACGGAGCCTTCGCCCCTCGACCTCACCCGCGCCTCGTACGACGCCGTCGCCGCCGACTACGCCGTACTGCTGGCCGACGAGCTGGCGGACAAGCCGTACGACAACGCCATGCTGGCCGCCTTCGCCGGTCTCGTGAGGGCGGGTGACGGCGGGCCGGTGGGCGATCTGGGCTGTGGTCCCGGCCGGGTGACGGCGGTTCTCCGCGACCTGGGGCTGACCGCCTTCGGCATCGATCTCTCGCCGGGCATGATCGCGGTGGCGCGCGAGACGTACCCGGACCTCGACTTCGCCGTGGGGTCGATGACCGCCCTGGACATGGCGGACGACAGTCTGGCCGGTGCGCTCGCCTGGTACTCCCTGGTCCACACCCCGCCGGAGCAACTGCCGCGGTGTTTCGCCGAGTTCCATCGCGTCCTGGCGCCCGGCGGCCATCTGCTCATGGCCTTCAAGGTCGGCGACGGGTGTGTGCGCCTGGAGCGTGCGTACGGACACGCGGTGACGCTCGACGTGCACCGGTTCGCGCCCGACGCGGTGGCCGGCATGCTCGTGAAGGCCGGATTCCGTGTGCAGGCCAGGCTGGTCCGTGAAGCGGACGAGCGGGAGAAGACCCCGCAGGCCTTCTTCCTGATGGTGAAGCCCGGGGCAGCGCGGGACAGCCCTTAGCGTTCGAGTTCCTGCTGCACGCGGCGCGAGGGGCGGAACGTGTACAGGTCGAGGATCTCCGGCGGGTCCACCAGCCCCGGACCGCCCGCCCCGACCCAGGCGACGATGTCCGTCACGGCGTCCGGGTCGTTGACCAGACCGAGCCAGACCGGGCGGCCGCCCGCACGGCGCCCCTCGGGCGAGGGCTGCACGACGATGACATTGGCCTGTTCGCAGGCGTCCAGGCACTCCACGGCGCGGACCGTGGCCGACTCGCCGAGCGAGCGCCGCAGCTCGGCGAGCTGGCCGGCGTGGTCCACGTCCGGGACCTTGGGCGTGCCGCAGCAGCAGCCGCGGCAGACGCTGACGGTGGGCCGCGGCGCCCCCTGGGCGGGGACGGCACGTCGGGTGCGGCGGCTCATGCGGGGACGCTTCCGGTGCGGGCGCGGATGATCACCAGGGGACTGTAACCGTCCCGGCCATCGGATCGAACATCTGCTCTCCCCCGTGAGTGGGTGGGGTACAGTTGATGGCTGCGAAGGGGAGTAGCCCCGCAAACCGGTCGTCGACACACTGGAACCCCCGGGTTCCCGGTGGCCGGGCCCGTGGATGACCTCGGGCGGGCGAGACCTTCGGTCAGGTATGACACGCCCGCACCCCGTGGGCGCTGACGTCATGCCGGGCCGAGTGGTCCTCCGGAAGCCCGAGTGGCACTTCGCGAAGGCCCGGGGCCCGGCTCCTACAGAAAGCCACCCGGAATGCACCTCGACCCCCTGGCGATTCTCACCGCCTTCGGGCTGATCTTCCTCGCGGAACTCCCCGACAAGACGATGTTCGCGTCGCTCGCCATGGGCACCCGCATGCGACCGCTGTACGTCTGGTTCGGCACATCGTCCGCGTTCATCGTGCACGTCGCCATCGCGGTGGGGGCCGGCAGTCTGATCGGGCTGCTGCCCGACTGGATCGTCAAGCTCGTCTCCGCCTCCCTCTTCGCGTTCGGGGCCTTCATGCTGCTGCGCTCCGGCGGCGGCGATGGCGACGACGAGGACGACGCCCCGAAGACGGTGACCGGTTTCTGGCCGGTCTACTCGACCGCGTTCATGGCCGTCTTCATCAGCGAGTGGGGCGACCTCACCCAGATCACCACGGCCAACCTCGCCGCGAGCAACGGCACCTGGTCCACGGCGATCGGCTCCGCGGCCGCCCTGATGTCCGTCTCGGCGCTGGCGCTGCTCGCCGGGCGCTTCATCGCCAAGCGCGTGCCGTTGAAGACGGTCCAGCGGATCGGCGGGCTCTGCATGCTGGGGCTGGCGATCTGGACCCTGGTGGAGATCTTCATCGGCTGACGGCGCAGCCGTACGGCACTTCGGAACGTGGGAACGGGCCGGGACCATTCGAGGTCCCGGCCCGATCTCGCGTCCGGGGGCGCGGGGCGGCGTCAGAAGAGCGCCGGGGTGTCGTTCTCCGTGCCCTTCTCGAAGGCCAGCAGCCGCTGCTTGCGGTCGAGTCCGCCGCCGTAGCCGGTGAGGCTGCCCGAGGCGCCGATGACCCGGTGGCAGGGGACGATGATGCCCACCGGGTTCTTGCCGTTGGCGAGCCCCACGGCACGTGAGGCGCCCGGTTTGCCGAGGTTCTCGGCCAGTTCGCCGTACGAGCGGGTCTCGCCGTACGGAATCAGCCGGAGCTGCGCCCAGACGCCGCGCTGGAACGGGGTGCCGTCCAGGCGCAGCGGCAGATCGAAGGTGCGCAGTTCCCCGGCGAAGTAGGCGTCGAGCTGGCGGACGGCCTCGGTGAAGGGCCGCGGGTCGCGCTCGCCGAAGGTCTCCTCGGGCGGGCGGTGCCGCTGGCCGGTCATGTAGAGGCCGGCGAGGACCCCGTCGCTGGCGACGAGGGTGAGCGGTCCGTACGGGCTGTCGACGACCGTGTGCCGCCTGGTCGTCGTAGGCGGATGTGTGGCTGTCATGGCTGGACTCTTCCCGGGCTTCCTCAGGTGGGCAGGTGGTTGATGGGGTGGTCGTCGACGGTCCACAGGTACTGGACCGCGTACGCCCGCCAGGGGCGCCAGGCGGCCGCGCGGGCGGTGAGCGCCGCCGGTGTCGAGGGGAGGCCGAGTTCCTCGGCCGCGCGCCGGATGCCGAGGTCACCGGGGAGGAAGGCGTCCGGGTCGCCGAGCGCCCGCATCGCGATCACCTCGACGGTCCAGGGGCCGAAGCCGGGGAGGGCGGTCAGTTCGGCCCGTGCCTGCTCCCAGTCGGTGTCGGTGCCCAACCGCAGCGAGCCGTCGGCGAGTGCGCCGACGAGGGTGGTGAGGGTGGTGCGGCGGCTGCGCGGCAGGGCGAGCTGTTCCGGGTCCAGTCCGGCGAGTTCCTCGGGGTCCGGGAAGAGGTGGGTGAGGCCGCCCTCCGGATCGTCGACGGGCAGGCCGTGCGCGGTGACCAGACGGGCCGCGTGGGTGCGGGCGGCGGCCGTCGAGACCTGCTGGCCGAGCACCGCCCGTACGGCGAACTCGGCGCCGTCGACGGTACGCGGCACCCGTCTGCCCGGCTCCTTGCGGACCAGGGGCGCGAGGAGCGGGTCGGCGGACAGCTGCTCGTCGACGGCCACCGGGTCGGCGTCCAGGTCGAGCAGCCAGCGGCAGCGGCTGATGGCGAGGGTGAGATCGCGTGGATCGGTGAGGGAGAGGCGGCAGGCGATGTGGTCGGGGTGCGGGGTGAGCGCGACGATGCCGTGTCCGTGCCGCAGGGAGAGCGTGCGGCGGTAGGCGCCGTCGCGCCACTCCTCGACGCCGGGGACGGCGGTCGCGGCGAGGTGGCCGAAGAGGTTGCTGGGGTTGAGCGGGGCCCGGTACGGCAGCCGCAGCGCTATCACTCCCGGCGTGACCGGCGGTTTCGCGGACCGGGCGGCGCGGCTGCGCAGCTCGCCGGGGGCGAGCGCGAAGACCGTGCGGACGGTGTCGTTGAAGGTACGGATCGAGGAGAACCCGGCGGCGAACGCGACCTCCGCCATGGGGAGTGCGGTGGTCTCGATGAGCAGCCGCGCGGTCTGGGCGCGCTGTGCGCGGGCCAGGGCGAGCGGTCCGGCGCCGAGCTCGGCGAGGAGCTGGCGCTCGATCTGCCGGGCGGAGTAGCCGAGCCGGGCGGCGAGCCCGGGGACGCCCTCGCGGTCGACGACGCCGTCCCGGATGAGCCGCATCGCTCGGGCGACGGAGTCGGCTCGGGCATTCCACTCCGGGGAGCCGGGGCTGGTGTCGGGCCGGCATCGTTTGCAGGCCCGGAATCCGGCCTGCTGACAGGCGGCGGCGCTGGGGTAGAAGGTCATGTTCTCGACCTTGGGCGGTACGGCCGGGCAGCTGGGGCGGCAGTAGATCCTGGTGGTCAGGACCGCCGTGAAGAACCAGCCGTCGAAGCGGGCGTCCTTGGACTGGACGGCCCGTACGCAGCGCTCGGTGTCGGTGTACATGGCTCAAGCATCCGCCACCCGGGGCGCGGGGGCTGGCGAGAATCCGACATGGACGTCGCGCTGCCAGGACTTCTCCCGGCCTCTGAACGGCGGGGCCCCGGTGACCGGCGGGGCCCGGTGACCGGTACGGCCACCGGGGCTCCGCCGGGTCACGTCGGCGCCGGGGTCACCAGGAGGACTTGGTGACCCCCGGCAGGAATCCGGCATGGGCCTGCTCGCGTGCACGGACGCGGGACAGACCGAACTTCCGCAGGTGACCGCGGGGCCGCCCGTCCACGCTGTCCCGATTGCGTACCCGGGTCGCACTGGCGTCGCGCGGCTGGCGCCGGAGCTCGTCCGAGGCGGCCCGGCGTTCGGCGTCCGTGGCGGAGGGCCGGCGGATGACCTCCTTCAACTCGGCACGACGGGCGGCGTACCGCTCGACGGTCGCCCGGCGCTTCTCGTTCTGCGCGATCTTGCTCCTCTTGGCCATCAGACCGTCACTCCCCTGGCGCGGATGCGGGCGACGGCCGCCTCGATCCCGATGCTGTCGACGGTCCTGATCGCCCTGGCGCTGAGCGTCAGCCGGACATGCCGGCCCTCGCTCGCCAGCCAGTACCTCTTGCGCTGGATGTTGGGGTCGAAGCGGCGCGAGGTGCGCCGGTGCGAGTGGGAGATGTTGTTGCCGAAACCCGGCCGGGCGCCGGTCAGTTGGCAATGGGCGGACATGGAGCTACCTGCTTCCCACGGAGAACCACTTGTTGGAAATGGAAATCATTGCCATATAGTAGCGGTCATGGCTCGCAACGAACTGCGCCCGGTCGTCAGGCTCCGCTCCACCGCCGGCACCGGCTACACCTACGTCACCCGCAAGAACCGCCGGAACGACCCGGAGCGGATGGTGCTGCGCAAGTACGACCCGGTCGCCCGCAGACACGTCGGCTTCCGCGAAGAACGCTGACCCGCCCCCACTTCCTCCGATCGAGAAGGAGACCTTCATGAAGCCAGGAACCCGCGCCGCGTGCGGCCCCGCCGCTCCCCGGGACGGGGCGAACTGATGCGGGGCGAGCACCGGTTGCCCGTCGTGATCGTCGGCGGGCTGCACTCCGGCGCCCGCAAGGAGGTCGTGGACCGGCTGCTGTGCACCGTCGCCGGCAGCGTCGCGCTCCACCACGATCTGACCACCGCCGCCCAGGAGGGCACCGTGCGGCGCCTCGTACGGGACGCCTCGGGCGAGCTGTCGCGCGCAAAGACCCCGCTCGTCGACGACTGCGCCTGCTGCGCGCTGCGCGAGGACCTGGTTCCGGAGCTGGTGCGGCTGGCCGCCGGCGGGACGGTCCGGCTCGCGGTCGTCGAACTGTGGGACTCCGTGGAACCCCGGTCGATGGCCGAGGTCGTCGTCGCGCACGGCGGCGACGTACTCGAACTCACCAATGTGATCACGGCCGTCGACCCCGCTCTCGTGCTGCCCTGCCTCGGGAACGGCGACGATCTGGCCGAGGCGGGCCTCGCGGCGGCCGCCACGGACCGGAGGACCGTCGGCGACACCTGGGCGCGACAGCTGGAGTACGCGCCCGTGCTCGCCGTCGTCGACGGCGGGGCGGCCGACGACGAGGACCGCGCACTGCTCGCCCAGCTCCACCCGACGGCCCGTCAGGTCCCGGCCGAATCGGCCGAACTGGGCCGGCTCGCCTTCGCCGGCTTCGACGTGGAAGCGGCGGCGGCCGCCCAGCACCCCGCGTGCGCGCTGCTGCCGCAGGAGGCGGACGAGGCGGGGGTCGCCACGCTCGTCTGGCAGCGCCGCCGTCCCTTCCACCCGGGGCGGCTCTTCCGGGCGCTGGAGGACCTGTGCTGTGCGGCCGCTCGCAGCCGGGGCCGCTTCTGGCTCGCCGACCGCCCCGACACCCTGCTGGCCTGGGACGCCGCGGGCGGTGCGCTCTGCGTGGAGAGCGCTGGCCCGTGGCTGGCCTCGCTGCCGGACGCGGCCTGGGACCTGGTGCCTCCCGTCCGCAGGGCGGCGGCCGCCCTGGACTGGGATCCCGAGCACGGCGACCGCGGCCAGCACCTCGTCTTCACCTCCCCCGGCCTCGACCGGGACGGGCTGACCGGACTTCTCGAATCCTGTCTGCTCACCGACGCCGAGTACGCCGCGGGAGCCGAGGCGTGGAAACGGCTCCCGGCCCCCTTCGGCTCGTTCCTCGACCCGATCCGCTGAACCCGGGTCAGTCGCAGTGCAGCCAGGCCAGGGCCGCGACGGCCAGAGCCTGCACTCCCGTGCTCAGAGTGGGTTCGACGAGCGGGGCGAAATACGGGGAGTGGTTGCTCGGCAAGGTGTCGATGCGGTCCTCGGCCAGGGCGGTGAGGACCGTTTCGGGTTCCAGGCCGCCCCAGAACCAGAACACGGTGGGTACGCCGATCGCCTCCCCGAACACACCCACGTCCTCGCTCGCGTTGACCTGCGGCATCGGCATGATCCGCTGCGCCCCGAAATGCTCGGTGAACGCGGCCACCGTGGTCTTCGTCGCCTCCGGTTCGCTGACGAGTGCCGGGGCCGCGCTGAACCAGGTGAGTTCGGGGTCCTCCCGCGCACCGCTCGCCCGCGCCTCGGCGGTGACCACGCGTTCGATCGCGGCACGGACCAGGGCGCGTACGGCCGGGGAGTAGGTGCGGATGTTGATGCCCAGTTCCGCGGTGTCGGGGATGATGTTGTCCTTGGTGCCGGCCTGCAGGCGGCCCACCGTCACCACCGCGGACTCGGCGGGCGGCACCTCCCGGGCGACGACGCCCTGGAGCCGGGTGACGACATTGGCCGCCATCAGCACCGGGTCGATCGAGGCCTCGGGGCGGGAGCCGTGGGCGCCGCGTCCGTGCAGCGTCACGTCGAGGGAGTCCGCGGCGGCCATCACCGTTCCGGTGCCGTAGCCGATGAACCCCGCGGGCAGCGGGGCCACATGCTGCCCCAGGACGATCCGCGGCCTGGGGAAACGCTCGAACAGTCCGTCGTCGACCATCGCCCGTGCGCCGAGCGCGAGTTCTTCGGCGGGCTGGAAGACCACCAGCAGGGTGCCGCTCCATCGGTCGCGGGTACCGGCGAGCAGGGTGGCGGCGCCCACCAGGCACGTGGCGTGCATGTCGTGCCCGCAGGCATGCATCACCGGCATCTCCCTGCCCTCGTGGTCCACCGCGCGCGCCGTGGAGGCGTAGGGCAGGCCGGTCTTCTCCTCGACCGGAAGCGCGTCGAAGTCCGCCCGGACCATCACGACCGGACCGTCCCCGTTGCGCAGCACCCCCACCACACCGGTGCCGCCGACCTGTTCGGCGACCGTGTCGAAGCCGGCGTCCCGAAGGCGTTGTGCCAGCACTCCGGCCGTCCGGGTCTCCTGCAGGGACAGCTCCGGGTGCCGGTGCAGATCCCGGTACAGACCGGCCAGGTCATCGGCCATGTCCTGCGCCGTCCTGGCGACGAACTCGATCATCAGGGGCCCTCTCCGTCCGTTGTGCTCCGCAGCCTTCGGGCATGGGACACGTACAGACTCCCCCCGGCTCCGCCCCGCCGCAAATACAGGGTGATCACCCCGCCTGTCGGCCGAGCTGCGCGACGAACGCCTCGTAGGCCCGCTCGTCGAAGAGGACGAACCTGACTTCCTCGACGGCCGTGCGGGCCGCGCGCACCGTCTCCACGGCGATGCGCGCGGCGTCGTCCAGCGGCCAGCCGTACGCACCGGCCGAGATCGCGGGGAAGGCCACGGTCCTCGCGCCGAGTTCGTCGGCGACGCGCAGGGACTCGCGGTAGCAGGACGCCAGGAGGGCGGGATCGCCGGCGGAACTCCCGTACACCGGGCCGACGGTGTGGACCACCCATCGCGCGTCCAACTGCCCGGCCGTCGTGGCGACCGCCTGGCCGGTGCGCAGGCCCTTTCCGTAGTGCGAGGCGCGCAGCTTCCGGCACTCGGCCAGGATGTCCGGGCCGCCGCGCCGGTGGATGGCGCCGTCGACGCCACCCCCGCCGAGCAGGGAGGAGTTCGCGGCGTTGACGATGACATCGGCGGACTGCCGGGTGATGTCGCCCCGGACCAGGGTGACGGTGACGCCCTCGGGTGTACGCATGACGGACATCATGCCCCGTGCCGTCTCAGGCCGCCCGCAGACGCCGCCAGACCGCCTTCGCCGCGTGGTGGCCCGACATGCCGTGCACCCCGGGGCCGGGCGGGGTGGCCGAGGAACACAGGAACACCGCCGGATGCGCCGTCGCGTACGGCACGCGGGCGAGCTTGGGCCTGAGCACCGTCTGCAGACCGGAGAACGCGCCGCAGGCGATGTCACCACCGACGTAGTTGGCGTTGCGCCTCGCGAGCTCGGGCGGTCCGGCCACCGCGCGGGCGAGCACCAGGTCGCGGAACCCGGGGGCGAAGCGCTCCAGTTGGCGCTCGATGACGTCGGTGGCGTCGCCCTCCCATCCCGACGGGACATGTCCGTACACCCAGAAGACATGACGGCCCTCGGGCGCGCGGGACGGGTCGACCAGGCTGGGCTGCGCGGCGATCAGGAACGGCACGCTCGGGTCGCGTCCCGTCACCGCGGCCGTCAGCGCGGCGTCGATCTCGCCGGCCGTGGGACCGATGTGGACCGTGCCGGCCCGGCGGGCGTCCTCGGCGGTCCAGGGGACGGGGCCCGACAGGGCGTAGTCGATCTTGAAGCAGGACGCGCCGTACCGGTAGCCGCGGTAGGCGTGGCCCAGACCGGCGATACGGGCGAGGGCGGTGGGCGAGGTGTCGAAGACGTAGGCGCGGGCGGGCGGGAGCTCGTCGAGCCGCTTGACCTCCGTGCCGGTGCGGATCGCGCCGCCCTGTTCGCGTATGTACGAGGCGAGGGCGTCGGAGATGGCCTGCGAGCCGCCGCGCGGCACGGGCCACCCCTTCTCGTGCGCCGCCAGGGCGAACAGCAGGGCGACCCCGCCGGTCGCCGGACCGCTGGTGGGTGCGATGGCGTGGGCGGCGAGCCCGGCGAACAGGCCGCGCGCCTTCGCGCCGCCGAAGCGGCGGGAGAGCAGCGAGGCGGGCTGGAGCGCGTCGAGACCGAAGCGCACCCAGCGGTAGGGGTCACGGGGCAGCCCGTCCCACGGGGTGCGCAGGAAGTCCTGGGCGAGGGTGTCCCAGTGGCCGAGGTAGGGGGCGACGAGCCTGCGGTACGCCCCCGCGTCGCGGGCGCCCAGCGACATGGCGCTCTCCCCCACCGAGCCGGTGAGCACGGCGGCCGTGCCGTCCGGGAACGGGTGGGCGAGCGCCAGCTCGGGCTGGAGCCACTCCAGACCGTGCCGGGCGAGCGGCATCGCGTCGAACGCGGGCGAGCCGATGCCCAGCGGGTGGACGGCGGAACAGGGGTCGTGGCGGAAGCCGGGAAGGGTGAGCTCCTCGGTACGGGCGCCCCCTCCGACGGTCTCCTGCGCTTCGAAGACCTCCACGGCGAAGCCCCGGCGGGCCAGTTCGGCCGCGGCGGTCAGCCCGTTGGGGCCCGCCCCCACGACGACTGCATCGAGCATCGACGGCACCTTCGGACTCCTTCGTCAGCCGGCGGCCAGGACACCCAGGATATTCCGCGGCACCGACAGCACGGTCGCGGGTAGGGTCACCCGGCGATGAACACACCGAACTCCCGCACCGCGCCGCTGACGGCCCGGGGTGCCGCCGTCCCCGCCCACATCGCCGGCATGGCGTCCCGGCTCACCGCCCTGCCCGGCGTCCGGGCCGTCGCACTCGGCGGCAGCCGGGCCCGTGGCACCCACCGCCCGGACTCCGACTGGGATCTGGGCGTGTACTACCGGGGCGCCGTCGACGTGGCCGCGCTGACCGCACTGGCGGCCGGGGTACAGGGTTCCCCCGTCGAGGTCGCCGGTCCCGGCGGGTGGGGGCCCTGGGTCGACGGCGGGGCCTGGCTGCGGGTGGACGGTGTCCCGGTGGACTGGATCCTGCGCGATCTGGATCGGGTGGAGGCGGTCTGGGCGGACTGCCGCGAGGGGCGCTTCGAGGTGGGCGTACAGCCCGGCCATCCGCTCGGCTTCTGGTCCCCCGCCTACCCCGGCGAGGTGGCGCTGGGGCGCGTTCTCTCCGACCCTCAAGGGGAGTTGACGGCACTTCGGAACGAGACCCGGACCTATCCGGAGCCGCTGCGCACCGCGCTGGTCGAGGCCGCGTGGGAGGCGGAGTTCTCGGTGGCGGCCGCCCGCAAGTCCGCTCCCGGCGGTGACACGCTCCATGTCTCCCTGTGCCTGTCACGGGCATTCGGCATCCTCGCCCAGTCCCTCCACGCCCATCACCGCACCTGGTGTCTGAACGAGAAGGGCGCGTCGGCCGCGGCGGCCGCACTGCCGGACACCCCGGCGCACTTCCTCGAACGGATCGGCGAGGCGCTGCGGGGGCTGGACGAGGAGGCGGTGGAGCTGGCCGCGGAGATCGTCCGGGACGTGAGGACGGCCTGCGGCGGGTGAGGTGAGCCTGCGGGAGGCGCGGCGGGACCCGGCGCCGCTCAGTCCCGCCCGATGGCGGTGACGCAGCGGGCGAGCAGGGCCCGCAGGGCGTCCCGCTCCTTTGGCGCGAACTCCTCGGCGAGCCGTCGCTCGATCCGTACCGCCTGCTCGTCGGCGAGCCGGAGCGTTTCGCGGCCCGCCTCGGTGAGCCGGGTCTCCAGCATCTTCCGGTGCCAGGGATGCGCCGTGCGGACGACCAGACCGCGCTCTTCGAGGTGTTTGAGTACCGACGCCATCGCCTGCGGGGTGACCAGGCAGGCCCGCGCCAACGCGGCACCCGGTATGCCGGGGTTGTCGGCGAGGGCGAACAGCGCCGCGTACTGGGCGACCGTGACCCCCGCCGCTTCCCTCAGCGCGGCGCTCTTGGCCGCCATGAGGGCCTGTTCCGTGCGCTTGATGTCCGCGCCCAGGCGTTCGTCCTCGGTCATTCCCGATCCCATGGCGGCGAGCGTACAGGCAGGGACCGGCCATCGATCAGGCGTGGATGCCATATCAAGCCCTTGATATAACTCAGTCCATGGAGACTCGACGGGATGCCGTCTTCGACAAGACCGTACTGATCACCGGTGCGACCCGGGGCATGGGCCGCCGTCTCGCACTCGACCTGGCCGGCCGGGGTGCGACGCTGCTGCTGCACGGCCGGGACCGGGCCCGCCTGGAGGAAGCCGCCGCCGAGGCCCGTGCGGCCGGGCCCGGAACCGCCGTGCGCACCTTCCTCGCGGACCTGGCGGACCTGGACCAGGTCCGGGCCATGGCCGCACGGATCAGCGAGCGGGAGCCCCGGCTCGACGTCCTGGTCAACAATGCCGTGGTGGGTGGTGGTGCCACCCCGCTCCGGCGCGAGCTGAGCCGTCAGGGCCATGAACTCCGGTTCGCGGTCAACTGCCTGGCGCCCTGTCTGCTGACCCGTGAGCTGCTGCCGCTGCTGACCGCGTCCGCGCCCGCGCGGGTGGTCAATGTGGCCTCGATGGGCCAGGCGCCCGTCGATTTCGAGGACGTCATGATGGAGCGCGGCTACGAGGGGCTGGAGGCGTACTGCCGCAGCAAGCTCGCGCTGATCATGTCGACCTTCGATCTCGCCGGCAGGACGGCGGGCAGCGGGGTCACGGTCAACGCCCTGCACCCGGCGCACCTGATGGACACCCCCGGTGTGCGGGAGTACGGACTCACGCCGGCCGTTCCGGTCGAGGAGGGCGTCCGCCCGACCGTCCGGCTGATCACCGATCCGGCCCTGTCCGGTGTCACCGGCAGATATTTCGACCGCTTCACGGACACGGCCGCCCATGAGCAGGCGTACGACCCGCGGGCCCGCGCCCGGCTGCGGGCACTGACCCGTGAGCTGCTCGCCTGATCGGGGTCCGGTCCGGTCAGGCCCCGTCGCGGAGCGCGTGCAGGACGCGTTCGGCGGTCGCCTCGTCGCGGGCCGCCGTGAACGGCAGGACGTTGCCGCCGGTGATGCGGAACGGCTCGCCGGAGAGGGTGGCCTGGGCGCCGCCCGCCTCGGTGACCAGCAGCAGGCCCGCCGCGTGGTCCCAGGCGTACTCCCAGTTGAAGGCGATCGCGTCCTGGTCGCCGCGGGCGACGCCGAGGTATTCGAGGCCCGCCGATCCGCAGGGGCGGGCCTCGATCCCCTCGGTGCGCAGGCCGAGCAGGGCGCGCTTCTGGGCGTCGGTGGTGTAGTCGGGGTGCGACATCGCCACGCTCAGGACGGACCCGGGTGCGGGCGAGCCGGAGCGTATCGGTCTGCCGTCGAGGGTGGCGCCGTGGCCGCGCACCGCGACCGCCATCTCGTCCAGGGCCGCGGCGTACGTCCATGAGGCGAGGAGTTCGCCGTGGTGGGCGAGGGCGACCAGGGTGCAGAAGCCCGGTTCGCCCCGGACGAACTGCCGGGTGCCGTCGACCGGGTCGACGATCCACACGGGCGCGTCGCCGCCCAGGGCGTCGTACACCGCCGGGTCGGCGTGGACCGCCTCCTCGCCGACGACGACCGAGCCGGGCAGGAGCGCGGTCAGGGACGCGGTGAGGTGTTCTTCGGCGAGGCGGTCGGCGGTGGTGACGAGGTCGTGCGGGCCGCTCTTCTCGACGATCTCGTGCGCGGCGAGCTGCCGGAAGCGCGGCATGATCTCGGCGGCGGCCGCTGCGCGTACCGCCGCCTCGACCTCGGTCAGGTCCCCGGTGAGGAATTCATCGGTCATGCCTCCAGCCAATCACGTCGCTCCGGGGACCCGACGACCTGGTCATGTCGGGAAAGTGGCCGCTCAGCGTCCTACGGCGTACCCCTGCATGCCCCGCGGGTTGGCGGCCGCGGACAGCACCCCGGTCTCCGGGTCGCGGGCCACGGCACACAGCCGGCCCTCGGACCACGGGTCGCCTACGGTGACGTCATGGCCTCGGCGGCGCAGTTCCGCGATGGTCTCCGGGTCCATGCCCGCCTCGACGGTGACGCTGCCGGGGCGCATCCCGCGCGGGAAGAAGGAGCCCGGGAAGCTGTCGTTGTGCCAGTTCGGGGCGTCGATGGCGCCCTGGAGGTCGAGTCCGCCGCGCACCTCGGCGCGCAGTGCCACCGCCAGGAAGAAGTGCACCTGCCACTGGTCCTGCTGGTCGCCCCCGGGCGTTCCGAACGCCATGACGGGGACGCCGTCGCGCAGGGCGAGGGACGGGGTGAGGGTGGTGCGGGGGCGGCGGCCGGGGGTGAGGGAGTTCGGCAGGCCCTCGTCCAGCCAGGCCATCTGGAGCCGGCTGCCGAGCGGGAATCCGAGCTCGGGCACGACCGGGTTGGACTGGAGCCATCCGCCGCTGGGCGTGGCGGAGACCATGTTGCCCCAGCGGTCGACCACATCGACATGGCAGGTGTCCCCACGGGTGGCGCCGTCGTCGGCCACGGTCGGCTCGCCGGCGCCCGGTGCCGGGATGTCCCTGGCGTCGGGGCCCTTCCCGCCGGAGGCGACCGCGTGGGCGTGTCCGCTGAGCACGGGGGTGCGGCCGTCCGGGCTGCCGGGGCGCAGCTCGTGCGAGGCCTCGGCGGTGATGAGGGCGCGGCGCCCGGCGTTGTACGGCCCGGAGAGCAGGGTGTCGAGTGGTACGTCCGCGGCGTCGCCGTACCAGGCCTCGCGGTCGGCCATGGCGAGCTTGCAGCCCTCGATGAGCAGATGCACGTAGTCGGCGCTGCCGTAGGGCGGCAGTTCGGCGGGGAGCAGGGCGAGCTGCTGCAGGAAGGCGGGCCCCTGGCTCCAGCCGGCCGCCTTGGCGAGCGTCCAGCCGTTCCAGTCGTACGTGGCGGGCGCCTCGTAGGACGCGGACCAGCCGGCCAGGTCGGCGGCGGTGAGGGTGCCGGTGTGGCGGGAGCCGCTGGTGTCCATGGTGGGGCGGGCGGCCTGGCGTACCAGGGCCTCGGCGATGAAGCCCTCGCGCCAGATCCGGCGGGCGGCCTCGATCTGGGCGACCCGGTCCGCGCCGCCGGTCTCCTCCGCCTCGGCGATCAGCCGGCGCCAGGTGGCGGCGAGCGCGGGGTTGCGGAACAGCCGGCCGGGCCCGGGCGATGTGCCGCCCGGCAGGTACACGTCGGCGGAGGACTGCCACTCGGTCTCGAAGAGTTCACGGACGGTCTCCACGGTCCGGCCGACCCGCTCGACGGGTGCGTGGCCGTCCTCGGCGTAACCGATCGCGTACCGCAGCACCTCGGCGAGGGTCCTGGTGCCGTGGTCGCGCAGCAGCATCATCCAGGCGTCGAAGGCGCCCGGCACGGCCGCGGCGAGCGGTCCGGTGCCGGGGACCAGGTCCAGGCCGAGGGAGCGGTAGTGGGAGATGGCCGCACCGGCGGGGGCCGGGCCCTGACCGCACAGCACCCGCACCTCGCCGTCCTTCGGCGCCAGGATCATCGGCACCTCGCCGGCCGGGCCGTTGAGGTGCGGTTCGACGACATGCAGGACGAATCCGGCGGCGACGACCGCGTCGTAGGCGTTGCCGCCGCCTTCCAGGACGGCCATCGCGGACTGCGAGGCGAGCCAGTGGGTGGAGGAGACCATCCCGAAGGTGCCCTGGAGAGTGGGACGAGTGGTGAACATGCCCTGATTCCTTGTCACTTGAAAGGATGCGGAGGCACAGCCGACGTCAGCGGCCGGCCCGGAGCAGATCCGGTCGGTCCAAAGCCGCTCCTCCGCCGCCCCGGCCATCGGGCAGACTACCGATCACCCGGCGCCGCTCCGGGCCCGCCTGCGGCACGAACCGGATGCGCGCGAACGGGCCTTGTCAGGGGCTCGGGCTGTCGGCGGGCAGGTAGCCCCGTTGTGCCGCGTGGACACCCGCCTGGAACCGGCTGCGGGCTCCCAGGTGGGACAGGAGGCTGGTGGCGATGCGACGGGCGGTCCGGGGGGAGACGCCGAGACGTTTGGCTATGGCCTCGTCCGTGTAACCGCGTGCCAGGAGCCGCAGGCTCTCGTGCTGCTGGCCGGTCAGCCGGTGGTCCTCGTCCTCCTCGGCCCGGCTGAACGGTTCGGCCCGCTCCCAGATGGTTTCGAAGAAGGCCCCCAGCGCCGTGATGAGCCACCGTCCGGTCACGACGAGCGCCCCGAGCGAGCGGTCCTGGTCGTCCAGGGCGGTCACCAGGGCGCGTCGGCGATCGGCCAGGATCATGCGGATGCCGAGGGAGGGCACCGTACGGATCTCGCCGCCGATCGAGACCAGCCAGGACATGTGCGCCACCGTGGGCGGGTCGCTGTGGATGCTGTCGAGGTGGACCGTGCGCATCCGCACCCCGCGGGCCAGCAACCGCTGACTGAGCGGACGGCCGGCGTCCAGGTCCTCCTCGGGCCGCCCGCCGCCCGCCGCGAAGGCGACGATCTCCTCCTCCGCCTCCCCGTACAGCCGGGCCGCGTAGTCCCGGATGTGGTCCACGCCGTCGAGGTGCGTGACCGGTGACTCGCCGCCGGCCGGCGGTGTGGGGGTGAGCCGGCAGAGCAGTTCGGCCACCGCGGCCTCGCCCTGCTCCAACTGCTGCCAGCGTGCGGCGAGTTCGGCTCGCTGGCGGGCCAGCAGCATCTCCAGGCCGAGCCGGGGGTTGACCACGTGCACCCGCTGCGGATCAGCGCCCTCGGCCGGGCGGATCAGCTCCATCTCCGACAACTTCGCGATGGCACGGTCCAACTGATCGGCGCTCAGCCGAAGCCGTGCGGAATGCTCCACCCGGCTCGCACAAGGGTCGCCGAGCATCGCCTGATACACGGCTTCCGTCGTGGAGTCCAGTCCCAAGGGGTCGAGCATCGTCCCTCCTCGCCCGGGGCCGTGCGCCCCGCTCAGGCCATCGCCGCAGGAAATGAAGTCCGTTCCACGACCGCTTGGTTAAGGTTCGGCAAAGATCATGGCACGGCTCGACGCCCTGGGACAGAGGGCCTTTCGGTAGCGATCATTTCGGTCCCGGCCAGGAGTTCGGAGACTGGACGGAAAGGGCCATGGCCTAATCCGTCCACGCGCCTGACCTTCACCGAAGCATCACTTCCGTACAAACTCGCCATCGTCGACTGCTCCCCAACAGTGACCGAAAAGGGCTCCCCACATGCCGCATCGTCCTGCCCGCCCCCGTCAGCCCCTCGGGACCCCGGCGCCGGCGGGGACCCTCCTCACCATCCTCACCGGGACCGCCGCGAGGACCGCACCCGCCATGCGCACGGCGGCCTCCTGCCCTGCGCCCGCCGGCGGCCCGGTCGCACCCGTGGCATCCGTCCGGACTTCGGCACCCCACGCACCGCCCGGCCGCCTCCGGCCGGCAGCAAGTGGCACGGAAGGCGCGGTACCGGGCCACCGACGGCTCGACGGACCGCGGCGGGCACACGGGGGGGGCAGACGACAGTGCGTTTTCAACTGCTCGGCCCGCTGAGCATCACGGACGGACGGAGCGTCGTGGTTCTGCCGCCCTCCAAGCCGACCGCACTGCTGGCCGCGCTGCTCATCCGCCCCGGAGCCGTGGTCTCCACCGATCACCTGCGCACCGTCGTCTGGGGCGAGAAGCAGCCCACGACCGCCAAGGCGGCGCTCCAGAGCTGTGTCCTGCGACTGCGCCGGATCTTCGCCAAGTACGGGATCGAGGACCAGGCCGTCACGGCGGTCGCCAGCGGCTATCGCATCCAGGCCGACGCCGAGACCCTCGACCTGCTGCACTTCCGGCAGCTCGTCGACCGGGCCGCCGCGTCCGGCGAGGAGTCCGAGCTGTACTCCCTGCGGGCCGCGCTCGCCCTCTGGCAGGGGCCGTTGCTCGCCAACGTCCCCTCCGACCTGCTGCACCGGGACGAGGTGCCGCGGCTGGCGGAGGAACGCCTGAGGGTTCTGGAGCGGGTCTGCGACATCGAGCTGAAGTACGGCCGTTGTCGCGAAACACTCGTTGATCTATGGGAAGTTACGCGCGTATACCCGGCACATGAACGGTTCGCTGCGCAACTGATGCTGGCGCTCTACCGGACGGGACGGCAGAGCGAGGCGCTCGCGGAGTACCGCAGGATCAAGGAACATCTGCGGGAGGAACTCGGCGTCGATCCCCGGGCCGAACTCCAGTGCCTGGAGCTGGCCATGCTGCGCGGCGACGACATCGGGCCCCCGGACACGGGCCGCGCCCCCGTCTCGCTCGCACCGGCCGCGCCGCGTACCTCCCCGGACGTCGCAGAGCCTGAGCCGGACCACCGTCCCGGAGGACCCGGAGGCCCCGGAGGCGCGGCGGCATCCGTGGCCGCGTTCCCCACCGTGCCCTCCTTCACCGGCCGGAAGCACGAAGTCGATTCACTGACAGGCCTGTTGACCTCCGGGCGGGAGTCCGGCGTACCGGATCGCGCCACGGTGGCGATGCTCTCCGGAGCGCCCGGCATCGGCAAGACGGCCCTGGCCCTGCACGTCGCGCACCTGGTGGGCAGCCACTATCCGGGCGGCTGCCTGCTGCTGCCGCTGACCCGTCCCGACGGCACCCCACGCCCGGCGCAGGAGGCCGCCGACGAGCTCCGTCGTTCCCTGCCCGCCGAATCCGGCGCAGGGCACCACCCCGCGCTTCTCGTCCTCGACGACGCCGTCCACCCCGATCAGGTTCGTCCACTGCTGACCGCCAACGCCGGCGGTGCCGCGATCGTCACCAGCCGGATGGGCCTGGCCGCGCTCGTCGCCACGCACGGCGGCACCGTCCACCGGCTCGGCGCCCTCGAACCGGAGGAGTCGCACGCCCTGCTCACCGCGGTGCTCGGCCGGGAACGGGTCGAGGCCGAGCCCTCGGCGGCGGCCCGGCTGGCCTCCGTGTGCGGGCACCATCCGCTCGCCCTGCGGATCGCCGCCGCCCGGCTGCTCACCCGGCCCCGGCTGCGGCTGGCCGACTGCACCGACTCGCTGCGACGGGACCTGCCCGCCCGGCTCAGCCTGGCCGACGATCCCCACATGTCCGTGCCGCTGACGCTGGACGAGGCCCTGACGCGACTGCCTCCGGAGCTGGCGGACGCCCATCTGCGCCTCGGGGCGACGGCTCACGGGCCCCTCACCCCCGGCCTGGCCACGGACGTACTCGGCATCCCGCCGGAGACGGCGGAAGAGGTGCTGGAACGGCTCCTGGACGCGGGCCTCCTGGAGGAGGAACGGCCGGGCGTCTTCTGGATGCACGACCTGCTGCGGGCCCACGCCAGGCGGGCGACGGCCCACCGCACCGGCCGCGGCCACGCCCTTCCGCGCCCGCCACGACATACGGAGATCCCTCCGGTGGACAGCACCAGGCCGGCCGCACTGCGGTGACGTCGAGCCGGCGGCCTCCCGGCCCGCCCGGCCTCGTCCCGATCCGGACCTTCCACCGGACACCCCGAACCGGCCCGATCCCCCGGGCCACCCGCCCCCGGAACCAGAGGTGTGAGCACGCATGACAACCACGCCGTACGCAGAGATCGCCCGAACCCGGCCGCGGGTCCGTCGCGACGTCCTGTTCACCGAGACGCCCACCGGCGTGATCTTCCACAACGCCGACGGCGGCTTCCAGCTCACCGCCAAGTCCGGCTACAGGTTCGCCACGCTCCTCGTACCCCACCTCGACGGCAGCAGATCCGTCGAGGAAATATGCGAGGGCTTCGGGGAACGCCAGAAGGCCATGGTGGGCGAACTCGTCAAGGCGCTCTACGCGCGTGACTTCGCCCGCCCGGTGCCGGATCCGCGGGAGTCGGCCGCCGCCCCGGCGACCGCTCCGGCCGCCGCCACCCGCTTCGCCCAGCAGATCGCCTACCTCGACCACTACGCCGACGACGCCGACGCCCGGTTCGCCCGCTTCCGCGCCACCCGGGTCGCCGTACTCGGCGACGGCCCGCTGGCGCGCTGGTGCGCGCTCTCCCTGATCCGGAACGGCTGCGCCACGGTCGCCGTCGACGCCGCCCTCGCGGACGGCTCCGGGAGCAGCACGGCGGAAGAGTTCGCGACGGTCCATCAGGAGGCGGCCGAACTGGCCGGGCAGGACTGCCCCGTCGAGCTGTCGGTGCTGCCGGAGCCGGGCAGCGGTCCGACGGGCTGGGCCGCTTACGAGAGGTACGACGTCGTCGTGGCCGCCGGCGGCCCCGGCGTCCCGGGCACGGTGCTGCCGCTGCTGCGGGAGGGTCTGCCGGAGGGCCGTACTCTGCTTCCGGCCTGGACGTTCGGCCGCCGGGCCGTCGTCGGTCCGGCGATGACCCCGGAATCGACGTCCTGCTGGTCCTGCGCCGCGCTGCGGCTGGGCGCCGCCGGCGGCCGGGCCGACGCGGCGGCCGCGGACCTGTGGAGCGGGCTGGCCCTGGGCACCGGCACCCCTGGTGCCCAGCCCTCGGGACCGCTCGCCGCGATGCTCGGCAATCTGCTCGGATACGAGGTGTTCCGCCTGGTCACCGGCGCACTGCCGGCCGAGACGACGGGGCGGTTGCTCATCCAGGACATGGCGTCCTTCGACGTCGGCTCCGAGCCGCTGCTCCCGCACCCCCGCTGTCCGTTCTGCACCGCCCCCGCCGGTACGCCGGAACCGGTCGACCTGGCGTCGGTCCCGCCGCGTCCGGCCTTCCTCCCGACGGTCGCCACGGCCCCCGACGACGACGCCTCCCGCGGCCCGCTCGCCGAACTCGAGCGCCGTTCCGCGCTCGTCCACCCGCACGCGGGCGTCTTCACCCGGTACGCGGACGAGCCCCTGACCCAGACCCCGCTGAAGGTGGGCTCCGTCGTGCTCGGCCTGGGGCCGGCGGGCTCGCGGACCATCACCGCCTTCGACGTCCACCACACCGCCGGGGCCCGGCTGCGGGCGCTGAACGCCGCCGCCACGGTGTACGCCGAGCACGTGGTGCCCGCCGTTCCCTCGGAGGCCTCCCTCGACGAGCTGCCCGCCGTGGTCCCGGACGCGCTCACCATCGCGTCCGGCACCGGCGGCGGCGCGGTCACCGCCTGGACCCCCGCCACCTCGCTCGTCACCAAGGAGGCGGTGCGGGTGCCCGCGGGCGCCGTTCGTCCCTTCGGGGCGGACAACGCCGACCGGCGTTTCGAACCGACGCGGGCCGGAGCGGGAGCGGGAGCGAACCTGCCGGAGGCCGCGGCCTGCGGCCTGCTGTCGGCGCTCTCCCACGCCGCCCTGCGACGGGCGGTCCGGGGCGCCGGGGACGTGACGGTCATCGGGCCCTCGGCCTTCGGTGACGACCCCGAGATGACGTTCCTGCTGCGGTCCACCACCCACCTCGGCCTCTCGGTCGAACTGCTCGACCTCGGTGAGCGGGCGCACTCCGGCGCGTCTGTCGTCCTGGCGAGGACCGTGTCCCCCGCCGCACCCGCCCGCTGGTCCGTCGGGGCCGCCCTGGACCTGGCGGCGGCCGCCGTGGACGCCGTACGGGACCTGCTCGGCGAGGCGCAGGCGTTGGCCGGGTCCGACGCGGAGACGGGCGCCCCCGACACGGGCGACCCGCTGCTGCGGGACCTGGACGCCTCGCTGATCCCGGTCACCCGCGACGAACCGGCGCAAGCGCCCGGGGAGGCCGTGGAGTGGACCCGGATCCTCGAACGGCTCGCCGCCGACGGCCGGGACGCCCTGGTGGTGCCCACGCACGCCGCCGACCTGCCCACCGCGGGCATCCACACGGCGCGCGTCCTGCTCACCCGGACGGTCACCGATGCCGGCTGAGCCCACGGCCGGGTCCGGGCGGACCGCCCGGACCGGGTGCTCCCGCCGGTTCGCCGACGCCCTGCGCCAGGCGCTCGACGAGCTCGGGTCCCTCACGGGCGGCCCGGCCCCGGCCGTGGCGGTGGCGCCGCTCGGCGTCCGGGACGCGTACACCGCCACACCCGGACACGGCGCCGGGGACACCGGGGCCGCGCGCGTGCCCGTGCACCTGTACGGGCGTCAGGTGCTGGTCGGGCCGTGGCCCGCCGCCGGCCGGGCCCCCGGGTGCGGGACCTGCCTGGAGCGCCGGTGGCAGGGCGTGCGCTCCGTGCCCCTGCGCGAGGGACTCGAACTCGGCTCGGACACCCGGGCGGTGGCCGAGTGGCCGTACGGCATCCCGTTCGCGGCCACCGCGGCGGCGGCGCTGGTGGCGGGCCTGGCCGGCGCGGAGCCGTCCCCCGGACCGTATCCGCGGGTGCACCTGCTGGACCTGGAGGCCATGACCGTACGCAGCCATCCCCTCGTACCCGACCCGGAATGCCCCGCCTGCGGTGCGCCGGAGCCGGACTCCGCCGAGGCGGCCGCGTTCGTCCCGCGGCCCGCGCCGAAGTACCGGCCGGGCGCCTTCCGGGTGCGCCGGATCGAGGACTACCGGCTGCCCGTGGACGCCTTCGCCAACCCGCACTGGGGCGCACTGGGCTCGTCGGTGATCTGCGACGTGGCCTCCACCACCACCTCGGCCACCATCGGCTGCTTCTCCACCCGCTCCGGGGAGTACCTGCGGGAGACCTTCTGGGGCGGTCACGCCGACACCTACGCGCGCAGTCAGCGCATCGGGGTCCTGGAGGGGCTGGAGCGCTACGCCGGGATGCGCGCCCGGGCCAGGACCACCCGCCTCGTCGCCTCGTACGAGGACCTCGGCCCGGACGCCGTCGACCCGCGCGAAACCGGTCTGTACGCCGAGGAGTTCTACCGGGCGAACCCGCGGGTGCGGCCGTTCACCCCGGACCGGGAGATCCCCTGGGTGTGGGGCTGGTCCCTGCGGGACGGCAAGCCGCGCCCGGTCCCCGAGATCCTCGCCTACTACCACGCGCCGGGCCTGGAGAACCGGTTCGTGCAGGAGAGCTCCAACGGCTGCGCCTCGGGCGGCAGTCCGGAGGAGGCCGTGTACTTCGGGCTGATGGAGGTCATCGAGCGGGACGCCTTCCTGCTCGCCTGGTACGGGCAGGCGCCGCTGCGCGAGATCGACCCGTCGACCAGCACCCGCCGCAGCACCCGGCACATGGTGGACCGACTGGCCATGTACGGCTACCGGGCCCGCTTCTTCGACACCCGGATCACCTTCCCCGTGCCGGTGGTCACCGCCTGCGCCGAACGCTTCGACGGCGGCGTCGGCCGCATGTGCTTCGGGGCGGGCGCCGGGCTCGACCCGGAGTCGGCCCTGGACTCCGCGCTCTGCGAGATCGCCACCGACTCGGTCAACCTGGTCGGCCGGACCCGGCGCGACGAGTCCCGGCTGCGCGCCATGGCCGCCGACTTCGACCGGGTCACCACCCTCCACGACCACCCCCTGGTCTACGGCGTCCCGGAGATGGGCCGGCACGCCGACTTCCTGCTGCGGCAGCCCGACCCCCGGCGGCCGCTCGCCGTCGCCGACCTGGCGTGGCCGGACGACGACGGCGCCCCGGTGGCCGCCGACCTCCGCGAGGACCTGATGCGCGCGGTGGGCGCCGTCGCGGCCGCCGGGTTCGACGTGGTGGTGGTCGACCAGACCCTGCCCGAGCAGCGCGCCCTCGGCCTGCACACCGTGAAGGTCCTGGTGCCCGGCCTGGTGCCCATCGACTTCGGCTGGTCCCGCCAGCGCGTCCGCCACATGCCCCGGACGGTGTCCACGCTGCGCAACACCGGCCTCAACCCCGCACCCCACCCGTTTCCGTGACGGCCCGCCAGTACCGCACGCCACATCGAAAGGGGGGCCGACCCCATGGGGTTCGCCCATGAGTACGCCGACGCCGTCCTGCACCGCGGCCGCATCCCGATGGAACCCGCCGACTTCGTCCCCGACTGGGCCGACGGCCCGCGCAAGGGCAAGTTCTTCCCGGGCGTGGAGCCCTGTGCCCTGCCCGACGGCGACGACCTGGCCGACGCCCCGGCCGGGCGCGGCCTGCTCCCGCGGCCCGGCGAGCCCGCCGGCGCGGGCGGCTTCACACTGCCGCTGCTGTCCGCGATGCTCAAGGACTCCTACGGGCTGACCGGCCGCCGCCTGGGCGTCCAGGCCAACAGCGACCTGTCCGGCCTGCCGTTCTACACCCACGCCAACTGGTCCCGGGGCACCGCGGGCGGCGGCGGCCTGTACCCCGTCAGCATCTACTGGGCGTCGGGCCCGTCCGGCCCGCTCACCCCCGGCATCCACTACTACGACACCCAACGGCACGCCGTGCAGCGGCTGTTGACCGGTGACGTATCGGCCCGGGTGCGCGAGGCGCTCGGACCCGACGCGCCCGCCGAGGCACGGGAGACCGACCAGTACCTGATCCTGGGCGTCAAGTACTGGCAGAACGCGTTCAAGTACAACAGTTTCTCGTACCATGTGGTCTCCACCGACGTGGGGACCCTCGTCCAGACCTGGCGGATCTGGGCCGGTGCCCGTGGCCTGCGCACCGCACCGGTGATGTGGTTCGACGAGCCCCGGCTGAACGGACTGCTCGGCACCGTGGGCGAGGAGGAAGCCGTCTTCGCCGTCGTCCCGCTGCGCTGGGAGGGCTCCGGCGCGGTACCGCGCACTGCCCCCGGTCCGGACCCCGTGGTCCGGCACCGGGACGTCGAACGCTCGCACACCGTGCTGGAATTCCCGACGGTGCTCGCCATGCATGCGGCGGCCGTGGCGGACCCCACGAGCCGCCCCGCTCCCGGCGCCCTCGCCGCGGCAGCCGCCCTGCCCGCCCCCGCCGACGGCACCCGGGTCGCCCTGCCCGCCCCCGCTTTCCCCGAGATGCCCGTGCGCCGGGCCCTGCGCACCCGGCGCAGCAGCTTCGGCCGTTTCGACGCGGCCCGCCCCGTCACCCCCGCGCAGCTGTCCGCCGTCCTGGCGGCCTGTGCGGCGACGTCCCTGGACAGCGACGCGGACCCGGACGGCACCGTACGGACGGCCCGGATGTACGCCTTCGTCAACCATGTCGCGGGCATCGAGCCGGGTGCGTACGTGTACGACGCCGAGGCGGGCGACCTGGTGCTCGTCGAACCCGGCCCGCAGGGGGCGTTCCTCCAGGACACCTACTTCCTGGCCAACTACAACCTGGAGCAGGCGGGCGCCGTCCTCGTGCCGACGGTGCGGACGACGGCCGTCCTGGACGCGGTCGGCGACCGCGGCTACCGGCTGGCCGTCGGCACCGCGGGCGCCGTGGCCCAGACGTTCTACGTGGCGGCGGCCGCGCTGGAGCTGGGCGCGGGCGTGGCACTGGGCTTCGACAACATCGCGTTCATCGAGAAGCTCGGTCTGGGGGACGGCGACGAGGCCCCGCTGTTGATCATGCCGCTGGGCAACGAACGCCCCCGGCCCGCCGACTTCCGCCACGAGATCGCCTGACGGGAAGACCCGAGATGACACTCATGACGTCCGATACCGCTCCCCGGCGCCCCGCCGGCTGGGAGCCGGGCCGGCGCTTCCTGCTGCGCGCCGCGGGCCTGCCCGTGGAGACCGTCCACGGCCTGCGCTGTGCCGGCACCCGCCGCTGGGCCGACCGGGTCCTGGCCCAGGAGGACCGCCTGACCGAGGGCGGCGCCGCCCTCAGCGATCTGCTGCACGGTCTGGTCGAGTCGGCCGACGCGGAGGGCAGCGATGCCCGTCGCGCCCTGCTGGGGCTGCGCCGCCAGGTGTTCAACAACCGGCTGCCCGCCGACCCCGAGGCGGCCGTACGCCTGGTGACCCGGCTGGACGGGGCCGCCGGCGCACGGGTCTCCGGATGGCTGGACGACCGTCTCCGGTACGCGGAACTCCTCGGCGAGGGGGCCGGGTTGCTGGACGGCGAGCTGCGTGCGGCGCGCACGGAGCTGCGCGGCGCGCTGTCCCGGGACCGGCTCCGGCTGGGGCTGCTGCTGGCCTCGCCGACCCTCGACAGCCGGCTCGACGCGTATCTGCGCGACACGAGCGCCGTGCCCGGCAAGCGGATGCGGAAGATCGAGCGCTCCGCGCTCACCTACCTCTACCGCACGGCCTGCAAGACCAGCCCGTTCAGCACCCTCACCGCCGTCGCGGCCGGCACCTTCGACGGCGCCCGGGACGACGGCGACGCGGCCCTGCGTATCGGCGGGACGTGGCGCAGCCATGTGCGGCTCAATGTCGTCGCCCTGGGGCGGCTGGCCGAGCTGATCCTGGACGACCCCGTACGACGCCAGGACCTTCCGGTCGTCCTGTCCCCGGGCTGGCGGCACGACGAGGACCGCATCCGCTACGTACGGCAGTCGGTGACGACGGGCGACGACAGCGCCTCCGTCACCTTCGACGCGGTCCGCGACCGGCTGTTCTACCTCCGCAGGAGCGGCACCCTGGAACGCCTGATCGCCCTCTTCGGCAGCCGCGAAGGTCTGCGCCACCGCGACCTCGTCGACTGGCTGCGGGCCGAGCACGACGCCGCCCCGGACGAGTGCGAGCGGTACGCCACCGCTCTGCTCCAGCTCGGCATGGTGCAGGTACCGTGTCTGCGCACCGATGTCCACAGCCCGGACCCGCTGCGCTCCTTCCAGCAGGCCCTGCGCGCCCTGGGGGCCCCGTGGGCGGACTCGGTGGCCGCCGGCCTGGACGGCCCGGCCGCCTGCCTGGCCGCGTACCCGGCCGCCGGGCTCACCGAGCGGCGGACCCTGCTGCACTCCCTGCGTGATCAACTCCTGTGTGTGCAAAAGGAACTGGGTGCCACGGAACCGGCGCTCCCGCAGACCCTGCTGTACGAGGACGTCAGCGCCGGCGACGACCCGGTCCGCGGGGGCGGACTGCTGACCGGTGCGACGGGCCGGGCGCTGCGGGAGGTCGAGGGCATCCTGCCGATGTTCGACATCACGCTGCCCCAGCGCCTCACCCTGCGCGGCTTCTTCGCAGCCCGCTACGGACGCGGCGGGCGCTGCGACGACCTGCTCGGTCTCGTCCACGACTTCCACGAGGACCTGTTCGACCAGTACGTCTCCTTCACCGGCAAGCGCAGCACGTTCGACGAGAACGGCGAGTACGTTCCCGAGGAGAACTGGCTCGGTCAGACTTCGCTGCGGACCCTGGACGGCGCCCGCCGCCGCTTCGTGGCGGGCATGCGCGAGCAGTGGCAGGAGAACGGCGCATCCGACGAGATCCGGCTGCCCCGGGAACTGCTCACCGCCGTCGGCGACGAACTCGCGCCTCTGGTGGGCGACTTCGTTCCGCAGAGCCATCACATCCAGGTCGCCGCCCCCGGCCCGGAACACCCCGGCGGCCCGCTGGTCGTGCTGAACCGCTCGTACGGCGGGCTCGCCTTCCCCTTCAGCCGCTTCACCCATGTCCACGACGGGGCCGGTGAGGCCGGTCCGCCCGCCGGACCGGGGCTGTCGGACCGGCTGCGTGCCGAGCACCGCGCGCGGCAGCCCGACGGTGCGGTGTTCGCCGAGCTGACCGGGGGTCCGGTCACCAGCAACCTCAATCTCCACGGCCGGCTGACGGACTACCAGATCGTGTGCCCCGGCGAGACCGCGACCGTCCCGGAGGCCGACCGGCTGCACCTGGACGACCTGTACCTGGAGCACGACGAGGGGACCGACCGTCTCGTCCTGCGTTCGCACCGGCTGGGGTGCGAAGTCGTCCCCGTCTACCTCGGCTACCTGGTCCCGGTGGCCCTGCCGGAGATCCCCCGCACGCTGCTGCTGCTCTCGCCGAGCACCATGACGCCGCTCGACATCTGGGGCGGTGTTCCCGAGGCCGAGGCGGTGGACGGCGTCACCCGCAGGCCGCGCGTGGTCCACGGCGACATCGTGATCGGGCGCCGCAGCTGGACGGCGGACGCCACCACGCTCCCCGTCCGCAGCCCCGGGACGGACGAGGCGCGGTGGTACCTGGACTGGCAGCGCTGGCGCCGCACCCATGGCCTGCCGGACCAGGTGTTCGCGACGGTGCTCCGGGACGGAAGCCGGGCCCTGGGCGCCAAACCCCTCTATCTGGACTTCGACAGCCCCCTGTCGCTGACCGCGTTCGAGGCCCTGGTGGAACGCGAACCGGGTGTCGCCGTGGTCCTGCGCGAGATGCTCCCGGCCGAGGACGGACTGCACCTGACGTCCGAGCAGGGCCGCCACGTGGCCGAGCTGGCCGTAGAGACCTTCACCTCCCGCCCCCGTACCGAGGACGACGCGACATGCCGGAACTGATATCGCCCCGCCCCGCCCTTTCCGGATCCGAGCCGACGGAACCGGGCGAGTGGATCGCGCTGCACATCTTCTACGCCGCCAGCCCCCAGCCGATGCTCGTCCACTGCATCCGCCCCCTGGTGGCCCGGCTCACCGAGGAGGGGCTGCTGAGCGGCCACTTCTTCATCAACTACTGGCTGGAGGGCCCGCACGTCCGGCTGCGGCTCCGCCCGTCCGGCCCGGGCGTCGCCGCCGAGGTGAGACGCCGCGCCGAGGAGGCGCTCACCGAGTTCCTCCGTACCCGCCCCGCCCTGTACGAGGTGGACTCCGGCTTCCTCAAGGACTTCTACAATGCCCTGTTCGACATCGAGTTCCCCGGCGAGGACCGGAACCGGTACATGGGCGAGGACGGCCGGATGAACCTGCGGCAGAACAACTCGTTCAGCGAGGAGCCCTACGCCCCCGAGTTCGCCAAGTACGGCGGGCCGGTGGGTGTCGAGCTCGCCGAGTGGCACTTCCGGCACTCCAGCGACCTGGTCATGGACGCCTTCCGCACCATGAACCTGCATCTGCGCACCGTGCTGCTCGGCACCTCCGCACAACTGATGATGGTGATGGCAAGCTGCTTCCTGCCGGAGAAGGACCGCCTCGCCGGCTATCTGGACGGCTACTACGAGTTCTGGCACCGCGCCTTCCCCGGCACGGGGTTCATCGGCTCGAAGGAGTACGAGCGCACCTACGCGGAGATGGCACCCCCGCTGGGCCGCCGGTTCGCCGAGATCCGTGCCGCGGTCACGGCGGGCGAACTGGAGCGGCTCCCCTCGTTCCTGCGGGGCTGGGCGTCCCACTGCCTCGAACTGCGGGACCGCATCGTGGACCTCACCACCCGTGGCGAACTTCTCTTCCCCGTCTCGGAGGGCCCCGCGCGGGAGGACACCGGCCAGGAGCGGACGGAGCCTGCGGACGCAGCCCCGCTGGAGAGGCTCACCCAGGTGCAGGCGGTGCTGCCGCGCCTGCTCTCCCCGTACATGCACATGACCAACAACCGGCTCCATGTGACGATCCGCGACGAGGCGTATCTGTCCTTCATGCTCGGCCAGGTGCTGCGGGAGCCGGGCGCGGCACCCGTGAAGGCGGCGGACGCATGACCCCCGTCCCCGACAAGGCCGCGCCGCCGGCCGCTCCCGTACCGGCGGCAGCCGCCCACGCGGCGGCACGGGCCTACCGCCCCGCGCTCCGGGACGGCGTCCTGCTCAGCCCGCCCCTGCTGCGCGGTCCCCGCACCGTGCACCTGATCAGACACCCCGTCACCGGTGCCGCGTTCGAGGCCGGGGTCAAGGAGCACTTCGTCATCTCCCGGCTCGACGGGACCCGGAACCTCGACGACCTCGCGCCCGACTACGCGGCCCGCTTCGGCCGCCGCCTCGCCGAGGACAACTGGAACCTGCTGCTCGGGCTCCTCGGCACCCGCGGCCTGCTGGACGGCGCCCCCGATCCACCGCCCCCGGCACCGGCCCCGCAGCGCGCCAACACCTTCTGGCGCGGCACCCGCCGGCTGATCGCCGACGCCGACGCGACGACCTCACGGCTGCACCGCGTGCTGCGCCCCCTGCTCCACCGGGCCGTCCAGCTCCCCCTGTTGGCCGCCGTCCTCGTGATGGTGCTGACGCTCACCCTGCATGCCGGTGAACTCCTGGACGGTACAGCCGAGTTGATCAGGCGACCGGTGGTCCTGGCGGCCGTCGCCCTGTTCCTCTGGTTCAGCATCACCGTCCACGAACTGGCCCACGGAGTCGCTGCCCAGCAGTACGGCGGCCACGTCGGCGAGATCGGGCTGCGCTGGCGGTTCCCCGCCGCGATGCTGTACTGCTCCGTCGACGACTACCTCTTCCTCCCCGGCCTGCGCGCCAAGCTGGTGGTCGCCGGAGCGGGTGCGTACATCAACATGCTCCTGCTCCTGCCGTTCGGGGTCTGGTGGTTCGTGCTCCCCGCGGACGACACGGCACGCTCCCTCCTCGCCGGCCTGCTGCTGCTCGGCAGCGTCCAGGGGCTCAGCAACCTCGTCCCGCTGCCCCCGCTCGACGGCTACCGCATGCTCGGCCACGCCCTGGGCACCGCCCACCTCGCCCCCGAGACCCGGGCCTATCTGGCGCTGCGCCGCAGCCGCGGGAAGGCCGGGGCCACCGCCGCCTACCCCGCCCGGGCGCGACGGATCTACACGGCGTACGGCATCGGATCGGCGGTCCTGCTCCTGCTCGCCCTGGCCGGCACCTGCACGGTGGTGCTCCTGCTGCTCAGATGACCCGGCCCCCGCGAACACCACCCGACCACAAGGATCCAGGCACCACATGAGTGAGGTACAGGCCATGCCATCCACACCCGCCGAAGACAACCCCCCGACCACCGCCGTGCAAGTACAGGGGGTCTCCAAGCGGTACGGAGACCGTCAGGCCGTGGACGACGTGTCCCTGGAGATCCACCGGGGCGAGTTCTTCGGCCTCCTGGGCCCCAACGGCGCGGGCAAGTCCACCCTGGTGGAGATCATGGAGGGGCTGCGCCGGGCCGACACCGGCTCGGTCGCCCTCTTCGGAGAGTCTCCCTGGCCGCGCAACACCGCGCTGCTCCCCCGCATCGGCGTACAGACCCAGTCCTCGGCGTTCTTCGTACGGCAGACCGCGCACGAACACCTGCGCACCGTGGCCGCTCTGTTCGGCGCCTCGCGGGAGTCCGTCGAAGCCACCCTGGACTCCGTGGGGCTCACCGAGCAGCGCGACGTACAGGTGGAGAGCCTCTCCGGTGGCCAGCGCCAGCGCCTGGCCATCGCCTCCGCCCTCGTCCACGGCCCCGAGCTGATCTTCCTCGACGAGCCGACCGCCGCCCTCGACCCGCAGGCCCGCCGCGCCCTGTGGGAGGTGCTGCGCGGGCTGAAGGCCGAGGGCCGCACCATCGTCTACACCACGCACCATCTCGACGAGGCGGAGGCGCTCTGCGACCGCATCGCCATCCTCGTGAACGGTTCGATCGCCGTGACCGACTCCCCGCACAACCTCGTCGGCGCCTCCGAGGTCCCCAGCCGGCTGATGCTGCCGCTGGGGCGGCTGGACGAACACGAGGCGGCGGCCATCTCCGGTGTCGACCGGGTCACCGTCCAGGGCGGCTCCCTCGTCCTGGAGACACGCGCGGCCGGGCGGGTGCTCAGCGCGGTCGACCGGATCACCGGTCTCGACGGCGTACAGACCCGCACCGCCAGTCTCGAGGACGTCTACCTCGATCTGACCGCCCGGCTCACCGGTGCCCCGCAGGGCGCCCGCCGGAACACCGAGAACACGGAGCAGCAGCCATGAGCGCCTACGCCGCACTGACCGGAGCGGGATACCGCGCCCAGGTCCGCGACAAGACCACCCTCTTCTTCACCTTCGCCTTCCCGCTCCTCTTCCTGGTCGTCTTCGGTCTGATCTTCCGCGGTCAGGACGTCGAGGAGAGCGGCCTGTCCTACCTCTCGTACACCGCCGCCGGCGTCCTGTCCTGGGGTGTGGCGAACGCCGCCGTGTTCGGCATCGCGTTCACGCTCATGCAGTGGCGCACCGACGACATCCTGCGGCTGATCCGGATGTCCCCGGCCCCGCTGTCCGCCGTCATCGGCTCCCGCTACGTCATCGCCCTGGTCGTGGGCGCCGTCCAGTCGGTGCTCTTCGTCGGCGTCGCGATGCTGCCGCTGTTCGGTCTCGAACCCGCCTCCGGCTGGCCGCTGCTGATCCCGGTGCTGATCCTCGGCATCACCACCTTCCTGCTGCTCGGCGTGATCATCGGCTCGTTCGCCAACACCCCCGAGTCCGTCGCGGCCGTCGCCAACTTCCTGATGCTGCCCATGGCGTTCCTCTCCGGGTCCTTCTTCCCGCTCGACGCCATGCCCGAATGGCTCCAGAAGCTCTCCCTGGTCATGCCGCTGCGCTACCTCAACGACGCGGTGTCCCACGCGCTGGCCGGACGCGGTGACGCCTCCGACGTCGCGGTGGGCTGCGCCGGACTCGCCGTGTTCGCCCTCGTCTTCGGCGCGATCGCCGTCAAGACCTTCCGCTGGACGAGGACGTCATGACCACCGCCGCACGGCACCTGCCACAGCCGATGGAACTGGCGCGGGCCCAGCTCCGCTCCGCGCTCGCCGGCCGCCTCGGCCACGACGCCCCCGTCGTCCCCGTCGGCACCACCGACGCCGCCCCCGGCGACCGAGGAGCCCCGGACCCCTGGGCCTCCGTCCGCGCCGAGGCGCGCATCCACCTCACCGCGTCCGCCGTACTCGTCGGGCCGTGGGGCGGCGACGGCACCGCCCCCGCCTGTGGGCGTTGCCTGGCGATGCGCTGGCAACGGCTGCGCAGCCGCAGCGAACGCGACGCACTGGAGACCGGGGGCCCCGACGGCCCACGCCCGGCCGGGGCATGGCCGCTTCTCACCGATCACGTCTACGACGCCGTCGCCGCCCTCTGCCGGGCGGTGCTGGACGGGCCGGGCGCCGAATCCCCCGCCCCCGGGCCTGCCGACCGCAGCCTGCCCCAGGTCTCCCGACTCGACCTGAGGTCCCTCCGGACACGGACGTACCCCCTCCTCGCCGACCCGCTCTGTCCCGACTGCGCCCCGCCCCGCCCCCCTGCCGGCCCCCGCCCGCTGACCCTCGCCACGCGGCCCAAGCCCGACCCGGGCCGCTACCGGCTGCGCCACGCCTCCTCGTACGCCATTCCGGAGGAGGCCCTCGCCAACCCGGTCTGCGGCGCGCTCGGTGGCGGCACCTGGCTCGACGTCACGTCCCCGACCACCGCACCGGTCGCCGGCAGCGTCTTCGTACGCGGCTACGCCGGGCTCAACGACGTCACCTGGAGCGGCCAGGAGAACTCCTTCTCCACCAGCCGCACCCTCGCCTTCCTGGAAGGCCTGGAGCGCTACGCCGGAACCCACCGGCGCGGCCGGTCCACCCCCGTCATGGGCTCGTGGAACGAGCTGAAGGCGGACGCCGTCGACCCCGCCGTCTGCGGCTTCTACGACCCGCGGACCTACCGCGACGACCCGCTGGTCGACCCGTTCGACCCGGACCGTGCCATCCCCTGGGAGTGGGGCTGGTCCCTGCGCGACGACCGGCCGGTCCTGGTCCCCTCCCGTCTCGTCTACTACAGCGCCGGCCTGGCGGCCGACAACTTCGTCTTCGAGTGCTCCAACGGCTGCGCCATCGGCGGCTGTCTGGAGGAAGCGGTCCTCGGCGGCCTCCTCGAACTCGTCGAGCGCGACGCCTTCCTCAACGCCTGGTACGGCAATGCCCGCCTCACCGAGATCGATCTGAGGACGGTCGGCAGCCGTACCGCCGCCGTGATGGCGGAACGGGCCTCGCTCCAGGGCTACGACGTACACGCGCTGGACAACCGCATCGACCTGGCCGTCCCCGTGGTCACCGCGGTGGCCGTACGCCGCGACGGCGGCCCCGGCATCCTGTCCTTCGCGGCGGCCGCCTCGCTGGATCCGCTGGGCGCGGTCGAGGGCGCCCTGTCGGAGGTGCTCACCTACATCCCGCATCTCTCCCGCCAGACCGAGGAACGCCGGGACGAACTGGAGGCGATGGCGGACGACTTCCACCGGGTCCGTCACCTCAAGGACCACGCCCAGCTCTACGGGCTGCCGAGGATGGCCGAGCACGCCCGCAGCTATCTGGAGCCCCTGGCCGTGCGCCCCTTCGGCGAGGTCTACGGGGGCTGGGAGTCGGCGGGCCGGCCCCGCACCGGCGACCTGCGTGACGACGCCGGCGCCGTCATCGGCGAACTCGTCCGGGCCGGCCATGACGTGATCGTCGTCGACCAGACCACCCCGGAGCAGGAACGCGTGGGCCTGCGCACCGTCAGCACCCTGGTGCCGGGGCTCCTGCCGATCGACTTCGGCTGGAACCGGCAGCGCGCGCCCCTGATGCCCCGCCTGCGCACCGCCCTGCGACGCGGCGGGCACCGCGCCACGGACCTGACCGACGCCGAGATCCGGATGGTCCCGCACCCGTTCCCGTAGACGGAGGCGGTCCTGGAGACGAGGGACGCCCGGTACCCGTGCGAACGGATACCGGGCGCGAACCCTGCGGTTGCCGACTACTGATGTCCGGTCAGGCGGAGCAGGAGGTGGTGCTGGTGGTGGAGCTGCAGGTCGAGGTCGAGCTGGTGCTGGTGGAACCGGCCAGCACGACCTCGCTGGCGTCCGAGTAGTCGGAGATCTCGAAGGTCTCGGCCTCGAGCTCGAGGATCTCGTCGGCGAGGGTGCTCAGGTCCTTGTTCATGATGTCTCCTCCTGATCGGGGCCCCGGGCCGGGGTGGCCGGCTGCCGGTGTGTGCCACTCATTCCACCGGTCGTCGCTCACCGTTCGGCATGCCTCCCGCACACACATCGCTGGCACGCCGCGCCAGCGCCCGACAGTGACAGCCGCACACATCCGCCGAGGAGCCCCGTCATGTCCCGGACCCACCCCGCCCTCGCCCGTGCCGGTGAGGCGGTCCGCCCGGCCCTCACCCTCTACCTGGACGTCCACCGCAACCCGGAGCTCTCCGGCGAGGAGCGCCGTACGGCCGCACTGTTCGCCGACCGGCTCGCCGCCATCGGCTGCGAGGTGACCCGCGGTGTCGGGGGCCATGGCGTGGTGGGCGAACTCCGCAACGGCGAGGGCCCGCGCGTGTACGTGCGCGCCGAGCTCGACGCCCTGCCCCTGGAAGAGCTCACCGGCCTCCCGTACGCGAGCGACAACGGCGCCATGCACGCCTGCGGCCACGACCTGCACCTGGCCGCCGCGATCGGCACGGCGCAGCTGCTGGCCCGCACCACCGCGCACTGGCGCGGCACCCTCGTCGTCCTCGGCCAGCCGGCCGAGGAGACCCTGACGGGAGCCCGCGCGATGCTGGACGACGGCCTGTACGAACGTTTCGGCAGACCGGACGTCGTCCTGGCCCAGCACACGGCACCGCTGCCCGCCGGAATGGTCGCGCACGGCAACGGCCACGGCCCGGTCGCCGCGGCGAGCGCCGCCCTGGACGTCGTACTGCACGGCCGGGGCGGCCACGCCGCCACCCCCCACCTCACCGTCGACCCCGTGGTCACGGCGGCGGCCGTGATCAGCCGCCTGCAGACCGTCGTCTCGCGCGAGAGCGCCCCCGCCGAACACGTCACCCTGACCGTCGGCACCGTGCGGGCGGGCACAGCGGTGAACGTGGTCCCGGACACCGCCGACCTCGGCATCGGCCTGAGGGCGCTCACCGACGAGTCGCTGAACCGCGCCCTGACTGCGGTGGAGCGCATCGTACGGGCCGAATGCAGCGCCTCGGCCTGCCCGCGCGAACCGGACCTCACGACGGTCTCCCGCTCACCCGCGCTGTGGGGCGACCCCACCGCGACCCGGGAGATCCGCGAAGTCCACACCGCCCTCTACGGCCCGCAACGGGTCGGCACCTGGCCGCCGTCGATGGCGGCCGAGGACTTCTCCCTGTACGGCGATGCGGGTCTCGCCGTGCACGGTGAGGCCCGCATCCCCCTGGTCTACTGGATGTTCGGGGTCGTCGGCCCCAAGCAGTGGGCCGTCTCCCCCGGGCATGTCCCGCCCAACCATTCCCCGCATTTCGCCCCCGCCGTCCGCACGGCCCTGCCCCCGGCGATCAGCGCGCTGACGGCAGCGGCCCTCGACCGGCTCGGGGCTCTCCCCCCGCAGCCGTCGGGGCCGGACTCCGGGACGACGCGGACAGCCGCACCGTCGAAACCGTCGACGGGGCCCGCGCGTTGAGGCGGCCCCGGGCCGCGCGTGGCTGCCGCATCGGCTTCCCGTCCGGTGCGGTGCCGTCCCGACCGGGGCCGGAAGGAACCCGGCCGCGTTCAGAACCACTCGTCACGCACGGGTGGTTCGCAGAGCTCGAAGACCACCTCGCCCGCATCGGCGTCGCCACCGGCGACCGGACGGACCCGGGCGCCGGCCACCACCAGGTGCGGCGCGGCGCCGACGACTCGGCAGCGGAACACGAAGCCCTCGGGAAGCCGGACGAGGGACTCGTTGCGCGCCGCTTCCGTGTAGCGGTGCACGACCCCCGACCTCACCACGACGCCCAGCCCGGCGCTGTGTTCGGGCTTCAGGTCGCTCGACGCGCACACCGGGCACAGCAGCCTCCGGAAGGAGGCCGTGCCGCACCAGCGGCACCGGTGGTAGTTCAGGCCGGCTTCCTCATGCACCGCCTGCACGGTGCCATTCGATGACTGGGACACGTTCGACCCCCTGCGCTCGGCTCGGATGCGCCGCGCCTGCGCGTCGGCGCGTCCGCACCATAGGGCACTGAGTGTCGAAACGTAAAGACACTCAGTGCCAGATCGGGCCGTACCGAGGGGTCAGTCCTGCCCGATGACCGACTCGATCTGCTGCACCACCCGCCACATCGGAGCCCCCTTCGCGGCGACCATCACCACCACGTCACCTTCGGCCGAGGACGTGGCCGCACTCCCGGCCGCCCCGCTCCCCCACACCCGGCGCACCATCCCGAGCGCATGGTCGACGGCGGCCTCCGCGTCCCCCTCGCCGCCCGAACGCAGCCATGTCCGCAGCCCGTTGTTGTGCGCGGCGACCACGGACGCGGCGATCACCTCGGCGCGCAGCGCCCCGTCGTCCGACTCGCCGTACCTGCCGCGCAGATAACCGGCCAGCGTCTGCTCGTACCGCCGCACCACGGACAGTTCGTAGGTGCGCAGTCCGGGCACCTCCCGGGTGAGCCGGTAGCGCTGGACGGAGAACTCCGGATTGGCGGAGTACATGCGCAGCACCAGCCGGGCCGCGTCGCTCACCGCCTCCACCGGCTCCAGGTCGTCGGCCTCCGCCAGGAACGCGACCATGTCGGCGAGGCACCGCTCGTGGTCCGGGAAGACCGCGTCCTCCTTGGAGGGGAAGTACCGGAAGAACGACCGGCGCCCGACCCCGGCCCGCGCCACGATGTCGTCCACCGTGGTCTGCTCGAAGCCCCGCTCCAGGAAGAGCTGAAAGGCCGCCTCGGCGAGAACCTCCCGCATGGGGGCCTTCTTCGCTGGTCTGCGCGCGTCAGTCATGCCGGGAACGTAGCACCGGAAGGCCCGTTCTGGCACCAGGTTCCTTTACAGAGGGTACTGAGTGCCATATCGTCAATCCTACGAACCACACCCAGGTAGGAGAGCCGGCGTGAGCTTGAGGATCGTTGTCTGTGTGAAGTACGTGCCCGACGCCACCGGCGACCGGCATTTCGCCGATGACCTGACGGTG